>NZ_JACVBS010000049.1:0-1393 GCF_014852545.1 Variovorax sp. VRV01 | reverse complement strand
CACGAGGTTTGGGGCACTCACAGTTTCCGATATCTCGCGGACCGGTCTTGACGCAGCCCAAGCGCGGTACTCCTCCAGCTTTGCGTCCAGAGCTGCGGCGAAATCGGGTGTCATGTTTCGTCGATTCCGTGAATCGTCCGTTGAGGGCGAATTCTGCCTCGGCGCCGAACGTCTGGTCTTGGCCGATTGTAGTCGGTCGCGGCCTTCGAGCTTTGAGCCCGAAGCGGTCATCTGGCTTGCTCGATAGCAGTCATTCATTGCCGGCGTAATGCGAGGTCAGACATCACGTCCGGCAGACGGCTTCCAGATGTTCGTACGTGGCACATATCTCTCATATCCCGTCCCGTCATCAACGCCGACGACTTGATGGCCGAAGCACTCAACCAGCGCAACAAGACTGCCAGTGCCACCGTATGGGTAGCCATGGGGATTGAACTCCAACACATACCGTGCCGCTCGCGGTTGGATTGCAATGAGGTCGTAGTCCCCGTTCCAGATTGCATCAAGCATGGAGGCGAAATCCCACTGTGGAGTCGGCATATCAGGGGAATGCCGCTTCGGAAGCGGAGTGGAGAACCAATATTCGTTCCACTCAGCCACTTCCTCCGGGGTCAGGTTTGAAAAGTAGGAGCGTTCACCATCGCTCAGATACGCCAGTAGTTGTGACTCGTCGGTGGGCTCTTCGCAATCCTTCGCAGCCTTCACGAAGTCAAAGAACTCCGTCACCCGCTGCAAGGACTTCTCGCCATTCGACTCGAATTCAACGCGGCAGTAAACCGGGCTGTCTCGACCGCCCATGGCCTCTACAACCTTTTCTGAAGGCGGGATGGCGTGAGCTGGCGAGACCGACGCGCTTTTTTTGAAGGGCCACATATGGGGGTTCGAATCAGTTGAGCGATGGAAGACACGGGCCGGTTATGGCCAGGTCCGGCCTAGCGACGACCAATCTTCTTTGATTGATTGGTTTCCTTTTTTCGCACGGTAAGCACCTTACCTTGGGAATCGATCATGAACTGAACACCATGAGGCTGGGCTTGCTGGTCGAGCTTCTCGGCCTGAGCATCTGCCTTGGCCATCGTCTCGAACAGCTGAATCGGTGCTCCATCAAAGAGCCTACTGTCTGCCAACCATTCTCCGGATTCCAGCCGGTACTCCATGGAGCCCATGCCATAGAACCTAGCGATACCCCAACTCTTCCCCATCCGAGTCTCCCTAGAGATGCCGTTTGTGCGCCCAGATTCTGGAACATGGGCGAGCGTCTGGTTTTGGCCGAGGCCGTGTGAAAACGGGTTGAATAACTGACGGTGCTCGCCTAGATTGTGGCAACGCTACTGAAGGGCAACCACATGAAGCGATTCATCGAAGGCGAGGATCGACAGCAGGTCACTCTGCT
>NZ_JACVBS010000048.1:0-1837 GCF_014852545.1 Variovorax sp. VRV01 | reverse complement strand
ACCGCGCCACCAGCCGCCTCAAGCCCGAGACGCTGGCCGCGCTGGCCGAGCGCAACCCGAACCTCGTGGGCTTCAAGGACGGCGTGGGCGACATCGAGGCCATGGTGGCCATCTACCAGAAGATGGGCGACCGCTTCGCCTACCTGGGCGGGCTGCCCACGGCCGAGGTCTATGCCGCGGCCTACAAGGCGCTGGGCACGCCGGTGTATTCGTCGGCCGTCTTCAACTTCATCCCGAAGACCGCGATGGATTTCTACCAGGCCGTTGCCGCCGACGACCTGCCCACGCAGCACCGCCTGCTGAAGAACTTCTTCATGCCCTACCTGGAACTGCGCAACCGCGTGCCGGGCTATGCGGTGAGCATCGTCAAGGCCGGCGCGAAGATCGTCGGCCACGACGCCGGCCCGGTGCGCGCACCGCTCACGGACCTCAAGCCCGCCGAGATGGAACAGCTCAAGGTGCTGATCGACGCGCTCGGCCCGCAGTAACTCCCTTCCATTCGTCCAACGGAGACATCATGAAAAAACTCTTGATTGCATTGGCCTGCTCGGTTTCGATGGCCGCTTTCGCGCAAGCGACGAACTGGCCCGAAAAGCCCGTGACCATCGTCGTGCCATTCCCGGCGGGCGGATCGACCGACATGGTGGCGCGCGCGATGGCCTTGCAGATGCAGACCAAGTTGGGACAGACCTTCCTCGTCGACAACAAGCCGGGCGCCACGGGCACGATCGGCGCCGGTTTCGTGAAGCGCGCGGCGCCGGATGGCTACACCCTGCTGGTCTCCTCGCTCGGTGCCTTCGTCGTGACGCCGCATCTGCAGAAGAGCGTGCCCTACGACGCGACCAAGGATTTCGACTACATCAGCGTCCCGGTCCAGGCGCCGAACGTGCTGGTCGCCAGCCCCGGCCAGAAGGCGCGCACCGTGGCCGAAGTGATTGCCGAGCTGAAGGCGAACCCGGGCAAGGTGAGCTTCGCGAGCTCGGGCAACGGGTCGTCGGACCACCTGTCTGCCGAGGTCTTCTGGCAGCAGACCCAGACCGAGGGACTCCACATTCCCTACAAGGGCGGCGCACCTGCGATCAATGACCTGCTGGGCAACCAGGTGAACTTCTCGTTCCAGAACGTCAATGCCGTGCTCCAGCACATCAAGGCCGGCAAGCTCCACGCCATCGCCGTGACGGGCGACAAGCGTTCCCCGGTCCTGCCCAATGTGCCGACGCTGGCCGAGGCCGGTGTGAAGGGGGCCGAGGTCTATTCCTGGCAAGGTCTCGCGGCGCCGAAGGGCCTGCCGCCGGCCGTCAAGGAGAAGCTGGCCGCGGCCGCCATTGCCGCCATCAACGACCCGGAGGTGAAGAAGCGCATGGTGGAGCAGGGCCTCGAGATCGTCGCCAGCACGCCCGCCGAGTTCACCGCCTTCCAGGCCCGCGAGTGGACCCGCTGGAAGACGCTCATCGAGACACGCAAGATCACCGCCGATTGACAGCCACGGGTCCGCGCCGCGGACCCTTCTCCTTCACTGAGCCCATGACGACACTTCAGTCCTCCTCTCTTTCGTTCTCCAGCCCCGTCGTCACCGCCATGCGCGTGGTGCCCGTCGCAGGCCACGACAGCATGCTCATGAACCTGAGCGGCGCGCACGGCCCGTTCTTCACGCGCAACCTGCTGATCCTGACCGACAGCGCGGGCCACACCGGCGTGGGCGAAGTGCCCGGCGGCGAGAAGATCCGCCAGACCCTCGAAGATGCGCGCGGCCTCATCGTGGGCCAGCCCATCGGCCGCCACAACGCCGTGCTCAACAGCCTGCGCAGCGCCTTTGCCAACCGCGACAGCGCAGGCC
>NZ_JACVBS010000047.1:0-2795 GCF_014852545.1 Variovorax sp. VRV01 | reverse complement strand
CTTCACCGCAAACCGCGGCGTGCACCCTTCGTCGGGCGATTGGGCACACCCGTCCTGCAGCCCGATGGCCCAGTTGTGCAGCGGGCAGGCCACGCTGGTGCCGAACACGATGCCCTGGCTCAAGGGGCCGCCCTTGTGCGGGCAGCGGTCGAGCAGCGCGAACACCTGGTCCTCGGCGTTGCGAAACACGGCGACGTCCACCCCCACCGGCCGCGCCACGCGGCGCGCGCCCAGCACCGGGATGTCCTCGACGCGGCAGATCACCTGCCATTCGTTGCTGTTGTTGCTGTTGTTCATGGGTTGTTTCTCCTTGCCGTTCAGGCCGCCTGCGTTGCTTCGTGCACCACCGCCACCGGCGTGAACTGCCGCACATCCACCTGCGCCTGGCTCGACTCGAACCACGGATCGGGCTCCCCATCCAGCGCGAACTGCAGCCGCTCCCACAGCGCCTTGCGGCCTTCTGTGTCCTCGAGGATCTTCTTCTTCACGTAATCCAGCCCCACCCGCCCGATGTAGTGCACCGTGCGCTCCAGGTACCAGCCTTCCTCGCGGTACAGCTGCAGGAAGGCGCCCGAATACTCCATCACCTCGGCGGCCGTCTTCACCTTCACCAGGAACTGCGCCACCTCGGTCTTGATCCCGCCGTTGCCGCCCACGTACAGCTCCCAGCCCGAATCCACCCCGATCACCCCCACGTCCTTGATCCCGGCCTCCGCGCAGTTGCGCGGGCACCCCGAGACCGCCAGCTTCACCTTGTGCGGCGAATACATCGCCCACAGCGCGCGCTCCAGGTCCTTGCCCATCTGGGTGGAATCCTGCGTGCCGAAGCGGCACCACTCGCTGCCCACGCAGGTCTTCACCGTGCGCAGGCTCTTGGCATAGGCAAAGCCCGAGGGCATGCCGATGTCCTTCCACACGCCCTCCAGGTCCTCCTTCTTCACTCCCAAGAGGTCGATGCGCTGGCCGCCCGTGACCTTGACGGTCGGGATCTGGTACTTGTCGGCCGCGTCCGCGATGCGCCGCAGCTCGTCGGGCGTGGTGTGGCCGCCCCACATCCGGGGAATGACGGAATAGGTGCCGTCCTTCTGGATGTTGGCGTGGCTGCGCTCGTTGATGAAGCGGCTCTGCGGATCGTCCCTGGCCTCCTTGGGCCAGGTGCTGATCAGGTAGTAGTTGATGGCCGGGCGGCAGGTGGCGCAGCCGTTGGGCGTGCGCCAGCCCAGGTTGCGGTAGACCTCGTCGTGCGTCAGGTAGTGTTCCCGGCGGATGGCGTCGCGCACGTCCTGGTGGTTGGCGTCGGTGCAGCCGCACACCGCCTTCTTCTTGGGCGTGGCCGAGTAGTCGCCGCCGGCGGTGAACATCAGGATCTGCTCCACCAGCCCGGTGCATGAGCCGCAGCTGGCGCTGGCCTTGGTGTGCTTCTTGACCTCGTCCAGGGTGAACAGGCCCTTGTCCTTGATGGCCTTGCAGATGGTGCCCTTGGTCACGCCGTTGCAGCCGCACACCTCGGCGTCGTCGGGCATGCTGGCGGCCTTGCTGTGGCCCTCGTGGCCGGTGTCGCCGATGTTGGATTCGCCGAACATCAGCTTGTCGCGGATGTCGTGCACGCTGCGCCCGTCGCGCAGCAGCTTGAAGTACCAGCTGCCGTCCACCGTGTCGCCGTACAGGCACGCGCCCACCAGCTTGTCGTCCTTGATGACGAGTTTCTTGTAGACCCCGCCGAAGGGGTCGCTCATGACGATCTCCTCGGTGCCCTCGCCGCCCATGAACTCGCCGGCGGAGAAGAGGTCGATGCCGGTGACCTTGAGCTTGGTGGAGGTGAGCGAGCCCAGGTAGCGCCCGATGCCGAACTGGGCCAGGTGGTTGGCCGCGACCTTGGCCTGCTCGAAGAGCGGGGCGACCAGGCCGTAGGCGATGCCGCGGTGGGCCGCGCATTCGCCCACCGAGTAGATGCGCGCATCGGTCACGGTCTGCATGGTGTCGGTGACGACGATGCCGCGCTGGCAGTGCAGGCGCATCTGCTCGGCCAGCTCGGTGTTGGGGCGGATGCCCACGGCCATGACGACCAGGTCGGCGGGCACTTCGGTGCCGTCCTTGAAGCGGATGGCCTTGACGCGGCCATCGTCGCCACCGACGAGCTCCTGGGTCTGGGCGCCGATGAGGAACTTCAGGCCGCGGTCTTCGAGCGACTTCTGCAAGAGCTTGCCGGCGACGTCGTCGAGCTGGCGCTCCATGAGCCAGGGCATGACGTGCACCACGGTGACGTCCATGCCGCGCAGCATCAGGCCGTTGGCCGCCTCCAGCCCGAGCAGGCCGCCGCCGATGACGACGGCGCTCTTGTGGGTCTTGGCGGTCTCGATCATGTAGTCGGTGTCGGCGATGTCGCGGTAGGCGATGACGCCCTTGAGGTCGCGGCCGGGCACGGGCAGCATGAAGGGGTTGGAGCCGGTGCACATCAGGAGGCGGTCGTAGGGGGCCTCGGTGCCGTCTTCGGCGCGCACGATGCGCCTGACGCGGTCGACCTCGACCACCTTCTTGCCGGCGTGCAGGGTGATCTTGTTCTCGGCGTACCACTCCCAGCTGTTGAGCACGATCTCGTCGACGGTCTGCTCGCCCGCGAGCACGGGCGACAAGAGGATGCGGTTGTAGTTGGGGTGCGGCTCGGCACCGAAGACGGTGATGTCGTACAGGTCGGGCGCGAGCTTCAGGAGCTCCTCCAGCGTGCGCACGCCGGCCATGCCGTTGCCGACCATCACGAGCTTGAGTTTCTTCATCATGGGTGGGCCTTTCGGGGA
>NZ_JACVBS010000046.1:0-4510 GCF_014852545.1 Variovorax sp. VRV01 | reverse complement strand
CCCGAACCGTAGTGGTCAATGAACTGCATGTAGTCAGTCGGCAACGGGCCACCAAGCTTGGACGTCACGGCACCCCATTGATCCGTGGTGCCTTGCTCGGTCAGCCGGGCAGGGCGTGGGAGCAGACCGAGGAGTTCGTCAATGACCATGGGAATTGGGCCGATGTCGGTTCATGACTGGATTCTGGCCGACGACTGAACGTCCGATGTTGGCCGACTGCAGGCGTGCGCCTCGTTTGCAAGGAGTGCCTTAGGCGGAAGTTGCCATCGCCCCAGGGTCGGTTTCAGGAGCCCAGCCAAGCACATGAAAAGCCATTGGCGGCCCAAACAGCAAGCCGAGCGGCCCCAAGATGATAGTCAGTCCAATCCAGAACCAAACCTTTCTCTTGGCGGCTACAGCGGACCGCCCCATTTCGACCACCAACCATATTGCCGAAACGACCCAACCGAGGCCGGCGCCAATAAAGTAGTAACCTGATAACGAAAGAATCGAAATGCCGATGAAGATCAGGTAGGCAAGTGCCAGTCTTCTTCGGGCCGCGCGACGCTTCTGAAGGCTGTTCTCGTGTTGGGTAGGGTCAATACCGTTGATGGTGGTGCTCATAAATGTCCGGTTCCGAGCGCAACAGCTCTTCTGTGAAGTCCGCTCAGAGCCGATTGTTGCGGGTCACCCGTTGGTGTGCACGCGCTTCAGGGCACGCGACTCCCAACCCCTCGGAAATCGTTGTGTATGCGCCGCGAACGTCAGCTAGGTGAAATTAAGTTTCCCGAACGGATGACCGGTCCTGGCCGACTGTAGCCTACCAGTACAAGGCCAAAACCGTGGCTTCCCCGATGAATCTTCCCTCCCAAACTCGCAACTCATGACCTTCGGCGATGCGGAGCCTCACGAGATCTGGGCTGAGGAATTTCACGGCCACGACACGCGACTCTCCGGGCCGTAGCGGCTCCATTTCTGAAAGGTCAAACCTTCCGTCAAAGAGATCACCATCGATGCTCAGCGGGCAGCCCCACCAGTCGGTGGAGGTCGGCCCCGCTCGCCCGCCTGCGTCCGACGGGAACAACCGCAGCTCGACGAGAGCATCAGGAGCCCAAAGCGCCACCACGTTCCTTTCAAAGTGCGGCTCACTAGCCACCGCGAATGACCGGAGCCAAGCAGGTTCTGCACATCTGGCGAACGTCTGCTGCTGGCCGACTGTAGCCTGTTGCGGTCATCTGAGCTTCGGGCCCGAGGCGGCTGTACGCCATTGCTCCGAAGCGGACGCTCAGGCTCAGCTTCGCCTGGCCTACGAGGTCATGCAGTTCCCTAGCTCCTGAAGTCCTCTGGCCGAGAAGTGGTGACGCCACGCAGGCCGGCGGATGAGATTGCCGCCGCCAGCTCATCATTTACCGCGTAACAGCAGATCTCGCTGAGATAGGCAATCGGGATTGCGGCGAGCGCCACCTCCCTGAGTTCGAGATGCTCAACCTCTTCCAATGGGCCTTCGTCGTAGGAGGCGAACTTCGACAGTTCGCGGTCCACTGCGTCGCCGACAACCGACAGTACGTTGAGAGCGAAGTATTCACCGAGCAGCCAATTCCTTCGGTATTGAACCCGCAACGGCAGAAACTCGCACGAGCACCCGAATCGCTCCAGCAAGTCGACAAAAGGCTTGGACACAATATGGAACGGAACCGTCCGGAAGAAATCCGTTAACCCCGGCGGACTCTCCCTATCATCCTTGACGTGGACGCGTACCTCACCCCAAAGTGAATCGAAGCGTCGCCCCATATTCAGGTGAAAGCCTTCGATGTCAAATAGCCGATAAAGGTCGCTCAACTCCGGCGATGCTTCTGGTGCCGGCACGCCATGCCGAAGATCCACATTCAATAGTCTTGTCATCGTTTGGAGGGGAGTTGGGAAGTTCCGCTTCTGGCCGACTGTAGTCCGTCGCGCTGCCGCCGCGACGAACCCGTTGCCGACCTGTGCTTTGCGCAAGAGCAACAGCCGTTCAAAACGTCAGCGTAGCCTTTCCGCACTGCACGAGGCGCAGAAACTTGCAGCCGGCGTGCGAAGCGGTTTACCGCATTCATGGCACGGCGGGCCGTAAAGACTCATCCGGTGATGGAGAAGAGCATTGGGATTCATCTCCTTGAAACTGGTGATTCGCTCACACGCGGCCAACGACAGATAGCCAAGACCGGCTTTCTGCGCCTCTGCCAATGTGCATCCCGTCTCTTCTCGATATCTCTTCACCTGCTCGATGTAGCTGATCGGGTTGACTGCTTGCCATTCTTCCTCGGTCAGCATGGGAATGTCAGCCTTGCAGCGCCAACAATACATCGTGCTCGCCATTGAATCCCTCCCTAACCGTTTTCGGAAGTCTGCTTATGAGCATTGAGGCGCGATCAGCGATCGGCCGGTTCTAGCCGACTTTAGCTGGTCGCCTAGCCGACGGAGTCAACCGAGCGCTGAGCATTCAGCATACCAAGAGTCCGATTTCCACATGGTCAGACTCTTCGAGCAGGAACGAGAGATCTTGCTTCGGACAAATTTCCAGACCATCGCGCAACACATGAATGTCAACCAAGCCGTCGAATTCATTGCTCATGTCTGAGAACTCAAAATACTTCAATTCAGATTGCCCGGGCAGCAGCTTCTCGCAAGGCCGGATTGCGCATCGGAACGAGGCTTCGTAATATTGAATAGCTTCGCCAAGCGTCGCAGCCTCGAACTGGAGCGGAGCGCCTTTCACCCATCCAGTCTCTTTGAGCGTCAGTATCGAATTCTTAGGGCCCGAGATTGAGATTGATGGCATTGAATACAAGGATAGTGGTAGACAGAAAAGCACTGTAAGTCATGCTAGTGGCCTCCAATGACCCGACAGTAGCTCTGGCGTCGCCATCCGCGTCGGAACGCCTAGTAAAACTGAGCTGCGTGAGGTACTTCCGCTTTTGGCCGAATTCTGCCTTTCGCACTTCGGACCGTGCGCACGGCGAGCATTGATCCAAGCCTAAGCCCTCAATCTGATTGAAGAGTGACCGAAGATCGTGTCGATGCGGGTAGCTCTGGCGGCGGACTGAAGCCAAAGGGGAAGCGTGCCGAGTACCACAGGGGCAGCCGGTCGACAGACCAATTCGTAGGTATTCGTCGCCTGCACTATCTCCTTGCCAGCATCCGTCCAATCGAAAGCGAAAAAGCCCCTTCGGCCCAACTCAAGGAAGTCATCTGGCCGAGGCAAGCTCATAAGCAGTTCGGCAACGCAGATGGTAGGAAGCGCGCATGCCTGCTCTTCAGCTTCTTCCACCCAGGAGAACGCCGAAGGAGGGACTGGACCAGACCCAGCGGTGACAAATAGACCCACTTGATCGAGGCGGTCCGACGCGATCCAACTAAGGTCCCGTCCTGCCAAATTCTCTGCGTCAGAAGGCACTTCAATCTCCTCTATGTCAGCCTATGGCCGACTGTAGCGGTTGCGCCGCCGTCATGAACGGGCCCTGCTGGCTTTGACCGATACGTCAGTGACGATTGACGAATTTACCTTCGGCCGGTGAACTGGGGGTATCCAACTCCGCGTTCATTTGCGCCTGAATCTTCTGCAACGAATCCGCGGAACCTTGGCCGTACCCCTCATGCAGGGCGTTCGCGATGTGTCGCGCGGCATCGGCCAAGATGGTGCCCCAAGCCTTAGCCTCATCAATCGACGTTGATTCGGCGTACATGCCCACCTTGATTGAGCAATGAAGGCGGTTCTCAGCTATCCAGACACGCAGCATTTCAACGGCATCTTTGTCTCGATACGCCGCCTCAGGAATCAGCCGCTCATTCATTCAATTCAGTCCTATTTATGTGTCTGCTTCCCGCCGAAGGTAGTCGGCCAGGTTCAGGGCAGGCTAAGGGAGGAGATAAGCTTCTTCATAAGCTTCGGTTCTGCTCGATTTGATGATTACGGGGCTGGACGTCCGCTATGGGGGGATTTTCACGTCCGGCACCAATGACAGGTTGTGGCCGATTGTCGTCAGCCAACCTCAACGTGATTCGACATCTGCTCCAAGCACGGCACGTTGTGTCGCGGGCGACACCAAGACCCGGCTGCCGATAGGAACCACTGCCTTTTCGACATCGAGCAAGGATACGACCACGCGCCACGTCCGGCTTCGCTGCTCGTCGGTGGGAGCATTGCCAAAGTTGAAGTGCATCATGTGAAGTTGAGCCTGCGCCGTGATTTCCTTGCCGTCCGGCGCGACCACAACGACCTGTTCTACGACATTTTTCCAACCGTCCCGCACCGGGAAATCCGGCACCAACGTCAGGCCAATGCCTGAGAGCTGAAATCGCTCTGCCACGGTTAGCAATTCGACTGGCTTCACTGAATTGGACTCCTGCAACGAATGACTGGTCTTGGCCGGGAACGGTAGCTGCGATGCGCACCCTGGCAGACATTGAGATATCGCCACCGGCGCTAGCCTATGCCGCTTTCGTGCTCAGCGTGACACGAAACAGCGCGCCATCCCGAAACTGATAGTGCCGT
>NZ_JACVBS010000045.1:0-5790 GCF_014852545.1 Variovorax sp. VRV01 | reverse complement strand
AGCCAGCCCGGCGCCGCGCGCCCGTTCGCCGAGGCGCCCGCGCACGCCGCGCCGCTGCCCGCGCACTGGTGGCGGCTGTACCGCGACCCGCTGCTCGACCAGCTGGTCGCGCAGGCCCTCGCGCACAACACCGACTTGCGGCAGGCCGTCGCGAACCTGGAGCGCGAGCGCGCCATCGAGGCCGAGGTCGCCGGCGCCCGGCGCCCCACGATCGGCGTGAACGGCGGCCCTTCGTTCGGCCACGCGTCGGGCCTGTCGATGCTGCAGAAGGGCTACGAGCCACCGGACCGGTTCAACTACAGCGCGGGCGCTTCGCTGTCCTACCAGGTCGACCTGTTCGGCCAGATCCGCCGCAGCATCGAAGCCGTGGGCGCCAGCGCCGAGGCCGCCGCGGCCGCGCTCGACCTCGTGCGCGTGAACGTGGCCGCGGGCACCGCGCGCGCCTACGCTCAGGCCTGCTCGACCGGCCTGCGCCTGCAGATCGCGCAGAAGTCGGTCGCGCTGCAGCAGGACGCGCTGGATGCCACCGAGCGCCTGCAGCGCGCGGGCCGTGCCGGCGCCATTGACGCGAGCCGCGCACGCGCGCAGCTGGAGCAGTTGAACGCCGCACTGCCGCCGCTGCAGGCCGAGCGCCAGGGCGCGCTCTACCGCCTGGCCACGCTGACCGGTGCGCTGCCGCAGGACTTCCCGCGCGAGGTGGCCGGCTGCGCCGTGCCCCCGCGGGTGGCCGGCACGCTGCCGGTGGGCGATGGCGCGGCACTGCTGCGGCGCCGCCCGGACATCCGCCAGGCCGAGCGCAGCCTGGCGGCAGCCACCGCCCGCATCGGCGTGGCCACGGCCGATCTCTATCCGAAGGTGACGCTGGGGCTCTCGGCCTCGTCGGCCGGGCCGGCCAGCGATTTCGGCCGCAAGGACACCCTCGGCTGGAGCATGGGCCCGCTGATCTCCTGGACCCTTCCGAACACCGGCATCGCGCAAGCCCGCATTGCCCAGGCCGAGGCCGGCACGCGCGCCGCGCTCGCGAAGTTCGACGGCACCGTGCTGACCGCATTGCGCGAAACCGAGACCGCGCTCATCACCTATGCGCGCGAGCTCGACCGCCGCGCCGCGCTGCAGGCCTCGCGCGACCAGAGTGCCAAGGTGGCCGCGCAGGCGCGCCAGCTCTACCAGAGCGGCCGCACCGCGTACCTCGACGCGCTCGATGCCGAGCGCTCGCTGGCCGCGAGCGACGCGGCGCTGGCGGCCAGCGAGGCGCAACTGGCCGACGACCAGGTGGTGCTGTTCATGGCGCTTGGCGGCGGGTGGGAGCCGGACGATACGGCCGCCGTTGCCGCGCCCGCATCCGGCCCCGCCACCACGATCCGCTGACCGCGGCCGCCGCTTCCCGGCCGCGCGCGATGCCCACGCGCCTCAGCGCGTGAAGAGCCAGCCGCCCTTGGGCTGGCGCGTCAGTTCATGCCGCCGCACCGAACGCTCCTCGCCGTCGTCCCCCACGTACACCACCTCGAAGCGCAGCCGCTTCGGCGAGACCATCTTCCAGTTCTGGATGCGCTTGACCGTCACGCAGGCGGTCCTGTCGTGGTACTGCATCTCCGCCATCGGTCCGCCCTGGAAGCCGGTGCCGTCGAACAGCCGGCCCGGCGCCGCGAACGGATTGAGCACGGCGCCGTTGCGCGCGGTGATGCAGCCTTCGGTCCGCACGAAGGATTCGATGGTGGGCGCGGCGCTTTGCACCACCTTGGCCACGGCCGGCGAAGGCGGCTTGGTCACGATGGCCTCGCGGATGCGTTCCACCTGCTCCTCGGTGATCGGCGCGAGCCCGCTGGGCGACACGACCGGCGGCGGTGCCGGGGGCGGTGGTGGCGCGGACAAGGGCAGCAATGGCGCGAGATAGCTGCAGCCCGCCAGCGCCAGCGGCGCGGTGCAGGCGAGTGCGGCGATCCGGGTTCCGAACTTCATGGACGGGTCTCCTGTCGTCGATTCCTCTTCGGGCCTTGTTCGTGCCTCTTCTTCGATGTCAAAAGCGCTCGTGCGGCGAAAGATAGCGCCACTGGCCGGGCTCCAGCCCCGCCAGCGGCACGCGGCCGATGCGGATGCGCCGCATGGCCAGGATGCGCAGGCCGGCTTCGTCGCACAGGTGCGCGATCTGTCCGGGCCGCGCGCCCTTGAGTGCAAAGCGCAGGCCGGTCTGGTCGTCGGCCTGGCGGCCGATGCTCACGCGTGCGGGCGAACGCTCGAAGCGCGCGAGCTGCTCGGGGCTCACCTTGCCGGCCACGTCGACCATCACCTCGTGTTCGAGCACGCCCGCATCTTCCTGCAGCTTGCGCTCGATGCGCCATTCCTGCGTGTAGACCACGAGCCCGCTGGCGCCGGTTTCGAGCGGCGTCATGCAGCGCTGCGCCTTGGCGTGCGCCGGCAGGAAGCGCATGCCCGCGCGCTCGGGCTCGTGGTGGTTGGCGGCCACCAGCAGCCGGTGCGCGGAGTCGGTGGCCATGCCGGCCGGCTTGTGCAGCAGCAAGGTGACGGGCAGCACCGGCTCGGGCTTGGCGCCGGGCTCGATCTCGACCTTCTGGTGGCCCTGCACGCGCGACTGCGGCAGCAGCGCCGGCACGCCGTCGACGCGCACCGCGCCGTTCTCGATCAGCAGCTCGGCCTCGCGCCGCGAGCAGCCCGCGATGGCGGCCACGCGCTTGGCAAGGCGGATGCCTTCTTCTTCGGAAGCGCCGCTCATGGCGTGGAGGCCCGTTGCCGGATGCGCGCCACGTGCGCGGCCAGCGAGCGGGCGGCCACCGGCCACATGCGCTCGGGCACGTCGTCGTAGGCCAGCGGCAGCCAGTCGTCCGGCGTGCCCCCGGGCAGCCTCTGCATGGCCGCGGCGATCTTGGCTTCACGCTTCAGGCGGTGCGCCTTCAGCTGCGCGATGGCGCTGCGCGCGCTGCCGATGACATGGCCGTGCGCCGGCAGGATGAAATCGATGCCGCCGGCCTCGCAGGCCGCATCGAGCTTGTCGAGCGAATCGAGATACGCGTTCATGTCGCCGTCGGGCGGATCGACCACCGTGGTGCTGCCGTTCAGGATGTGGTCGCCGGAGAACAGCAATCCGTCTTCCTCCAGCACCAGGCACAGGTGGTTGGCCGCGTGGCCCGGCGTGTGGATGGCGCGCAGCGTGTGGGTGACGGGCTCGCCTTCGGCCGTGCTGCCGCTGATCACCAGGCGCTCGCCGTCGCGCAATTCGCGCTCCGCGGCAAAGCGCGCCGAGGAGCGCGCCGTGGGCGCCGAAGACAGCCCGAGGATCGGCGGCTTCTCCTTGCACAGCGCCTGCAGCGGTGCCGCACCGGGCGAATGGTCGGCATGCGAATGGGTGCACACGATCATGCGGATGTTTCCTTCGGTGGCACGCCAGAGCCGATCAATATGCGCCGCGTCGTTCGGGCCCGGGTCGATCACGAGGTAGCCCGTGGCTGCGTCGCCCACGATGTAGCTGTTGGTGCCCGGGCCGGTCATGGCACCGGGGTTGGGCGCGGTCAGGCGCTGCACGTTCCTGAGCAGCGGCACGGCGCGCTCGCTCTGCCAGTCGAGTGCATGCAGCAGCTGTCCGTCGGGGCACACCAGCGCGAGTTCGCCATAGGGCGAGTCGCTTTCCATGTAGCGCGCGTCCTGGCCGCGCAGCAGGCCCGCGCGCGGGCAGCTGGTCCACAGCGGCTGCTCGGCGGCGCAGGCTTGCAGCACCGCGTCGACGCTGGCATAGGCCGCGAGCCGCTGCAGCGTGCGCACCGTCGGAAAGATCATGAAGAAGCTGCCCGCCGCATGGCGCGCCAGCGCATCGGCCGGCCGCACCCAGCAGGGCTCGAACTGCTCGCTCTCGTCGGCCGTGGGCGTCTGGCCTTCGGGCATGCGCGCCACCAGGAAGGGCACGTCGAAGCGCTTGGGCAGGTCGCGGTCGGTGATCCAGTGCGCGAAGCTGAACACCTGGTCGCACGCGAGCACCAGCCCGCGCGCGGCGCACTGCTCGGCAAAGGACACGGGCGACGTGGTGCTGCGGTCCATCGACGCGATGTCCTGCGCGCTCACGGGCCGGCCGTCGGCATGGCGCGCGAGCAGAACGCCGAGCTCCTCGAAGCCTTCGCGGATGGCCGCGATGGCTTGCGTCAGCTGCAGGCCGCTCTGGGTGGGCCGTCGCG
Source organism: Variovorax sp. VRV01 (assembly GCF_014852545.1). Lineage (NCBI taxonomy): Bacteria > Pseudomonadati > Pseudomonadota > Betaproteobacteria > Burkholderiales > Comamonadaceae > Variovorax > Variovorax sp. VRV01. The sequence goes on along the minus strand of NZ_JACVBS010000045.1, from coordinate 1,609 downwards.
CGGCGATGCGGCTGGCGGCTTCGTCGGCTGCATCGATCTGCCCGCCGGGGAACACATAGGCGCCTGGCGCGAAGCTTGCAGTGCCGGAGCGGCGCGTCATCAGCACTTCGACGCCGGCCTCCGAATCGCGCAGCAGCAGCACGGTGGCTGCCGCGCGCACGGGTGCGGGCTCGCGTGCGGGGTGGAGTTGTTGGGTGGGACGGACCATGCGGCGATTATGGAGAGATCGTTCGATGCAGTTGCGTGCCGCATAAGCTCATACCGGATCGGGCATGAACCGCGCGCCACAATCCCGGGCTGCACCGCCCGCATCGAGGAAAGACAGTCATGATCCATTCTCCCTTCTCTCACCACCTCAGGTTCTCGTCGTCGTTCTTCACGCGGCGCCTGCGCCCGGCCCTGCTGCTGGCGGGCGCCGCCCTTGGCGCAGCCGCATCGTCCGCCGCTTTTGCGCAGGGCGACTGGCCGCAGCAGCCGGTCACGCTGATCATGGGTTTTCCGGCCGGCTCGGGCGTCGACGTGGTGGCCCGCGCCATCCAGGAACCGCTCGCCCGCCAGCTTGGAAAGCCCGTGATCATCGACTACAAGTCGGGCGCGGCCGGCAACATCGCGAGCGAGTACGTGGCCCATGCCAAGCCCGACGGCTACACGCTTTCGTTCGGCACCGCCGCCACCCATGGCAGCAACGCCGCGCTCTACAAGAAACTGCCGTTCGACGTGGAGGCCGACTTCGTGCCGGTGGCGCCGGTGCTCGACGTCTCGAACGTGCTCACCGTCAACCCGGACGTGATCAACGCCAGGACCTTGAAGGAGTTCGTCGATCTCGTCAAGGCCAACCCCGGAAAGTACAACTATGCGTCTACAGGCAACGGCGCCGGCACGCACATGGCCTTTGCCGAATTCAATTCGCGCCTCGGCTTGAACATGGTGCACGTGCCCTACAAGGGCGGGCCCGAGGCCATCACCTCCGTGGTGCGCGGCGAGACCTGCTGCATCATGAACCAGGTGCAGACCGTGCTGCCGCACTACAAGGCCGGCAAGGTGCGCCTGCTGGGCGTGACCACCGCCGCGCCGGTGGCCGCGGTCAAGGAAGTGCCCACCATCGCCTCCAGCGGCCTCGCGGGCACCAAGGGCTTCGACAGCTCGATCTGGTTCGGCATCTTCGCGCCCAAGGGCACCGATGCGCAGATCGTCGACAGGCTCAACGCCGCGGTAAAGGCCGTGCTCGAACAGCCCGAGATCCGCGAGCGCTTCGAAAGCCAGGGCAACACCGTGCGCATCGAGTCGCCCGCGCAGTTCAAAAAGACGGTGCACGACAACCGCGTGAAGTGGGCCGAGGTTGCGAAGGCCGCGAACATCAGCATCGACTGAGGGGCCGCTGCCGTGCGCTACAGCGTCTTGCTGAGCGTAACGATGAAGCGCGCCTTGTTGGGCGAATAGGTGGTCTGGCCGAAGGTGCCGAAGCCGAAGTCGTAGCCGGGGTTGGCCACCGCCAGGTACGAGCTCTTCTTGTTGGCGCCCTGCACCGAGCCGGCCAGCGCCAGGCCGTTGCCGAAGTCGTACGACACGCCCACGTTGTAGTCCACGTAGCTCTTGTAGCCCAGGCTGC
>NZ_JACVBS010000044.1:0-5885 GCF_014852545.1 Variovorax sp. VRV01 | reverse complement strand
TCATTCGGCTTGGTGCTGCTATCGCGATGATTGGAATGATCGTTGCAATGTTTGGCATGACCAGAATGTTCTTGGACGGCGTTTAGACCGCGCAACTCGGGCGACAAAGCTGCTTCGGGCCCTTTGCATTGACAGACCGCCCGGCTACAGTCGGCCACAACCCGGCATTCAAACCGGCTGTCCAACTGAAGGAAACTAATGGGGTACGACCTCCGCTTGTGCATCGCAGCAGACGAGCAACTCGACTATCTTCGACAAAACACTCAACACACGAGCGATTTCATCAATAGTCAGGTCCAAGATGCGAGTCCCGCCGTTTGCACGGAGTTGTATTCCAAGGGCGGGCTCTACTTCGTTCTCAATGGAACTGCCGCTAATGTCGACGGTGTCACAAACTTCCCAAACGTTGGAGGCGGATACCGAGGAGAAATGCTCGGGCTTGCAGTCGAACTTGGTGAAGTGGGGGTCGGACACGCTCACGGCTTTCGAGCCGCGCAGGTATCTGAACTTAGACGAGCCCTAGCCGATTTGGATGCGGTCAAAATTGAACGGCGATCACACACCTACGCCGCTGAGATGGGCCAGGATGGAAAAGAGACTGCACAGCATGCGTTAGCTGATATTGAGGCATTGCGCGACTTTCTCGATAGCGCTTGCACCAAGAGTTTCGGCATGATTTGGTTCTGGGCGTGAGGCTACAGTCGGCCATGACCGGAAGTTCAGTTCGGGCGCACGGTGGGCAGAAGCCCAGACTCTGTCAGCACCGTGTTTGAGCGCAGAACATTGATGTACAGAAGCTCATCGAAGTGAGCCATCCACTCGCCAAAGCCGTGATGAGCTTTCAATGCCTTCTCCAACCTGACCGGCGCGACGCCTTTTCGGTGCTGAAGCCTTTCAGCGACATTCGCCGAGACCGGGATGCGAAGCTTGCGGTCGAATGACTCGGCAATGGTGCCGTCAGGCTCTTCCACCTTGTAGATGGGTTGACTGAGAGCCGTACTATCGGTCCCACTTCGGAGGATAGGCCAGTCACCGACAAACAGTTTCGCATCGAGCGAGGAGGACGCCAGCAGCGGTGTGAGCACGGCGGTGTTGACGTCCGCTGACTGTGGGCTTGGGACCGTCTCAGCAAAGAGCACGATGTAAAGCTCTGAGCGCCAGTTCGCCGCGACGACGCCTAACCCAAAGGCGGCGTCGTTGAGGGGTATACAGAAGAGGTCTCCGGTCTTTACTCGAACGCCCATTCCTGGTTTCCAGCCCGTCTTTTGCCAACATCGGCGGCCCAATCCTACCGCCCTCTACGCCCGCTTCGGAGCGAGGCGTACAGCCGGTATGGGCCCAGAGCAGGCATATGTCGCGCTCCGAAGCGGACGCTCGGACATTAGTCCGAGGATTGATGACCCAGCCACCACCGCATGGTCTTCGCGGACGCGCTCGCCCTCGAATCTCGCTGCTCCGATTCAAATCGGAGGAGTTCTGCGATAACGGCTTCTTTACCGCACCGACCGGCAAGGTACTCCGGGACCTGTTCGATGCTTGGGTTGTACGCTGGCAAGACGTCACGAAGAGCTTGAGCGAGGTCGAAGGAAGCTGAGGGCTTCAACCTTTCAAGCATTCGGCCCGCAAGCTCCTGCTTCTGGTAGTTGCCTTCCGTCGGCACGCTGCGGGAGAAGACCAGGAGAACTCCAGCCAAGACCTCGTCGGGATGGCTCCTCTCAAGCTCCGAGCGAAGGAGCTTCAGTTGTTGCGGATTTCCAGCTCCGTATCGCTCAGCAGTTTCGACGAGCCGGCGATAGATGTCCTCACGGTCCATGATTTCCTACGTTGTTAAGCGGTACACGTGAATGCCCGGTCCTGGCCGTCAGGCGTCTATGTCATCGATTTCGACGATGAGGCTTACGCTCGCCGCAGCAACCCAGTCGAACCGACTGTCGATGTGACGATGCCCGGCCTCGCTCTCGAAGGAGAACACGAAGCGTTCCGCCCAACGTCCTAGGTTATCCGCAGAGCCAGAGACCGAAATTTCTCCGTCTGGGCTCAAACTCATTAAGACCGCGCCGTCCGCCCTCGAGAGCCGTATGCCCTTCAAAAGGACAGCGTAGGGCGCCGGGCTGCCATGAACGTCGGCCGGCAAGAAAAGGCTCTCGCGGCTGCCAGTAACGAACTCGCGAATTTGGGCGGCCGTCGCGCTGTGCTCAGACGCGGTGCCGGTCACCATCGGCTCCGAATCTCCACTGAAATAAATGCGCATAGAGTTGACCAGGCGAAGGTCTAGGTTGAATGTCCGGAGTTGGCCGTCAGCGGCAAATTCTAGTGAGTGGCGCGGTGCGCCTGGGACAACTTATCTACGAAAGCATGAGGATCAAGGGTTGAAAAACTACCTGGACTGAATCCTGCCGGCCCGGTAAACATTCGCTTCTGGCCGCATTCGAAAAGGTGCGCAGTGCGTGCGCCATCGCTCTACGAGTGGTGGGACGGGGCCGCAGATTCCAGCTCATTCCTTGAGCGCGAATTCGATGCGACGTACATCGTCGTCGTCCACTGGGCCATATTGAAGCGAGACACGGACGTTGGACAGGCACGCTGATTTGAGTAGGGTCTCCCTTACGGCCGCGAACAGCGCATCCGCGTCGGGTCCGTACATGAATAGCGTGCCATCGCTCCCGTCAACCGCGATTTCGTTCCCGTCATAGTCACCTACATCCGCAGCCGCTATTGCCTCTTCGAGCCGCGTCTCCACTTCAAACAGTGCGCCGAGGTCCGTACTCCCGTAGTCGAAATTAACGATTACCGCATGCTCTTCCAATTAGTATTCCTCAATGCAATAGTGAAGCGTACCGTGGCCCTTGAGCGATTGGGCCTGGAACTCGGCACGGACGCGTGCAAATGCCCGCTTTGTCGCTAGCCGACAACGAAGGTCCGCTACTGGCCGACTGTAGCCGAAGGGCGGTCGGCGCCGCGGGGCCCGAAGCCGTCAGCTGGCTTGTTCGAAAGCCGTCATTTGTTGCGACCGCAATGGGAGGTCAGACCTCAGGGCTGGCAGACGGCTTCCAGATGTTCGTGCGTGGCACGCGTTTCTCATATCCAGTCCCATCATCAACGCCGACGACTTGATGGCCGAAGCACTCAACCAGCGCAACAAGACTGCCGGTGCCACCGTATGGGTAGCCATGGGGATTGAACTCCAACACATACCGTGCCGCTCGCGGTTGGATTGCAATGAGGTCGTAGTCCCCATTCCAGATTGCATCAAGCATGGAAGCGAAATCCCACTGTGGAGTCAGCATCTCAGGGGAATGCCGCTTTGGAAGCGGAGTGGAGAACCAATATTCGTTCCACTCAGCCACTTCCTCCGGGGTCAGGTTCGAAAAGTAGGAGCGTTCACCATCGGTCAGATATGCCAATAGTTGCGACTCGTCGGCGGGCTCTTCCCTATCTTTCGCAGCCTTCACGAAGTCAAAGAATTCCGTCAGCCGCTGTAAGGACTTCTCGCCATTCGACTCGAATTCAACGCGGCAGTAAACCGGGCTGCCTCGATCGGCCGTTGCCTCTTCAACCTTTTCTGAAGGCGGGATGGCGTGAGCTGGCGAGATGGACGCGCTTTTTTTGAAGGGCCACATATAGGGGTTCGAATCAGTTGAGCGACGGAAGCCACGGACCGGTTCTGGCCGCAGCGAGACCTCAAGGAACAAGTCCACTGACCACACCGACTCCCACAATCCTTGCACCTTCCAAGACCTGAAACTGTGCGCCGACTACCAAATCCCCGTAGTCGACGTCCGGCGCATAGACGAAATTCACCTCGGCAGTTACGCACGCTCCAGGCTCTACCGGACCGCAAGATGCGTCGCCCGAAAAGGCCACACCCAGGTATTCTCCGCTCCGTACACGAAAGTGCGGTCTGTACGCCTTGGTCAGATAGGTGACCTTCCGGCCACCGACATCTGGAGCGATGAATTGAACAACTACTCTTACTCCGGGCATATGTGCATTCGTATGTACTGGTCGGCAAACGGAGGGCGCTGGCGAATGACCGGTCATGGCCGTCAGTTGCCGCCAATCGCGTTAGTCCGATGCGCTCGGCTCGAGATGCTGATGGAATTCTTGTCGAGGTCTTTCGCATTCGCGAACGCATACCCGTTGGCTTCGTGCACGGCGCCGAATAAGAGCCCTCGTAACTTGGCTTGCGTGGCAAACGCTGCCACGTCTTTCACATGAAAGCTCAGCTTCACCCCTACTTGGCCAAGTTTCACGGACTTGGCTGCTTGATGAATGAGCATGCCAGCGCCCCCGCCCGGATGCCTCAGCTCGATCAGGCCCTCGATGACTTCACCATTTGTGAGGAAGCCGAAATGCCGGGCATAGAAAGCAGCAGCCTTTTGCATGTCTCTGGCGTAGATGATGACTGTTCCTAGTGGCGAATCCATACTGCCTTTTCATGTGGATTGGACGCTAAGCGCCGGCTCTTTTGCCGACTGTAGCCGAAGGGCGGTCGGCGCCGCGGGGCCCATACCAGTCTCTCAGACCTTCGGTAGTGCGGCCGTTTGGGCGCAAGCAAGCGCGTCCTCGTCGGCTCCAAAGGCTACGGCGTAGAAGCCAAGGTCCGAAGGAAGAAATCTGCGATTCGCGAATTGAGTGCGGGTACCACCTGACCCCGGTCGAAATTGGGCGGGTCACTCAGCAGGCGCTGCGTCACGCCGCCAGTCTCCAAGGGAGGCATGGGCGAGAGCATCGAACCGTGGCCACCTTCCGGGATGCGCATAACGACTTCGCATCGGGGTTCACATGCCGCGAGGATTGCTTCCGCGTGGAAGCGGGGCACCTGGTTGATGTCTTTGTCCGCGATAACGAGTCCCAGCGCAGTCGAGGGCTGCTTCAAGCTCGCTGGGTCAAAGTCCGCGGCGAAGGGGACCATTGCCACCACGGACTTGACTCGCGGGTCGAAGCCGCTTTGAATTGCATCGTCGGAGAAGCGCGCTGCGATTACGGCCTTCGCCAGCCAAATTTTTAGGCTGTCCAGCCAGTCGCCGTTGAGCAGTGTGAAGAAACCGACGCAAGATGAGAAATCTTCTCTGATGTGCTTTTCGCAGTGATTCCTGAAGCGCGCCTTTGACCATTTGCCGCCGGCCATCGACAAGGCCGTATGTCCGCCAGCGGACCCTCCGAACAGGCCTACCGAATCAAGGCGCAAATTAGCCGCCAGTGATTGGGTGCCGGCGACGACATCGATTGCCTGAGAAATTTCGATCGGCCGCTTGATCCAACTCGCAGGCCCAGGCTCCGATGGGTCGAGGTAGTTGTCGCCTGCGTGCTGAGGCAAGGCGACCGTAAATCCCCGTTGCACCAAAACTCGCGCCAAGTCCGCGTGCACCCAAGGGCTGCCGCCCGAGCCATGCGAGATCACAACGAGGTGTCCATTGCCCCTGGATACGCGACCGTTGGCAGCCCATGACAACTTGAACGGTCCCTGTATGGCAGGCATCTCTGGGTCCGAAGACGGATAGAAGATTGTGACGAGTCCAACGCCAGGCTGCGGCAACTGCATGAAGCCCAGTGTGGGCGCTTGTGCGTGCGCGGATTGCCCAAGTGCCAGCAAGAAACCACAGAGGGTTAACAGTGCGTGCCGGTGAAAGGAGGCTTTTCTGGTCACAACAATTGAGGTGCGAATTCTTGTCGCGATCTGGAACGGTGTCATGCCAGAATTATCGTGAACTGGGCGGCTGTCTCGAATGGCGGTTTGTGGCCGCGTTCTGCCCGTCGGCCGGCGCCGCAATCATGAGGAAAACCGACCAACAAGACGCGCACATGCGGCGCGAACCTGCTGCCGGTGAAGAACCTCGAGCTCGCGCGCCTCGCGATCGCACTGTTCTAGCCAGGCCGGCGCA
>NZ_JACVBS010000043.1:0-6922 GCF_014852545.1 Variovorax sp. VRV01 | reverse complement strand
CGGAAGCGGAGACGGCCAGCTGGTTGGCCTGGCGCGCGTTGTCGGCGTTCTGCTTGACGGTGCTCGTGAGTTCTTCCATCGAGGCGGCCGTCTGCTCCAGAGAACTCGCCTGTTCCTCGGTGCGCGAGGACAGGTCCTGGTTGCCCGCCGCAATCTGGGTCGAGGCCGACACCACGCTCGACACGTTGCTGTCCACATCCACCACAACGGCCGAGAAGTTCGCGCTCATCTGGTTCAGCGCGCGAAGCAGGTGGCGCATCTCGTCCTCGGGGCGGACCTCGAACCTCGCAATGCCCCCGGCGGCGATGGCCTGCGCCACCCGCACCGCCTGGTCCATGGGGCGGAAGACCGTGCGGTCGAGGAAATAGCCGAAGCCCGCCCACGCCAGCGCGCACACCGCGGCACCGGCAGCCCAGTCCTCGGGGCCGGCCCAGCCGAAATGGCCGGCAGCGCCGAGCACCAGCATCGATACCGCCGCGGCCGAGGTCGAGCCCAGCACGCGCAGCCGGATGGGCAGGCGGCGCAGGCGGGCCAGCAGGCTCGTCCAGCCGCGCTTGACGACCTCGCCCTGCCGGATCGCCAGGCCCTGGGCATGGCCTTCCCTGAACCTGCGGTAAAGCTGCTCGGCCTGCGCCACGTCCGCGCGATCGGGCTTGCTGCGCACCGACATGTAGCCCTCCACCTCGCCCCTGCGGCGGATCGGCGTCACATTCGCGAGCACCCAGTAGAAGTCCCCGTTCTCGCGCCGGTTCTTGATCACGCCGGTCCAGGGCAGCTCCTGCTTCAGGGTCTCCCACATGTCGGCAAAGGCCTCCGGGGGCATGTCGGGGTGCCGAATCATGTTGTGCGGCTTGCCGATGAGTTGCGCCACGGCATAGCCGCTGGCGGCCACGAAGGCCGGATTGACGTAGGTGATGCGCCCTTTCAGGTCGGTGCGCGACACCAGTGCTGCGCCATCGTCGAGCAGATATTCGTTGGCGGTAACGGGTAGATTGACTCTCATCAGTTCCAGATCGAAGGGTTTGTTTTTTTCTCGCTAGGCGAAGGCTGGCCCCGAGGTGCGCAGCGCCAGGCCCGTGCGGGCGTCGCCGGGCAGGCTTGCAGCAGGCGCCAGGTCTCTCCCGGCCTCGAGCCGGAACACGCTGACCGACGCCACCAGGCTCGCGGCCTGCTCCTGCATCGACTGCGCCGCGGCGGCCGCTTCTTCCACCAGCGCCGCGTTCTGCTGCGTCACCTGGTCCATCTGCGCGATCGCCTGGTTCACCTGTTCGATGCCGGTGCTCTGCTCCTGGCTCGCGGCCGTGATCTCGCCCATGATGTCGGTCACGCGCTTCACGCTGTCCACGATCTCGTCCATCGTGCGCCCCGCCTCGGCCACCTGGCGGCTGCCGGCCTCGACCTTGTCCACCGAGTCGTCGATCAGGCCCTTGATTTCCTTGGCGGCTGCGCCGGAGCGTTGCGCGAGGTTTCTCACCTCGGAAGCGACGACTGCGAAGCCGCGGCCTTGTTCACCCGCTCTTGCAGCCTCCACCGCCGCATTCAAGGCCAGGATGTTGGTCTGGAACGCGATGCCGTCGATCACGCCGATGATGTCGACGATCTTCTTGGACGAGCTGTTGATGGAGGCCATGGTGTCCACCACCTGGCCCACGACATTCCCGCCCTTGACGGCCACTTCGGAAGCCGACAAGGCCAGTTGATTCGCTTGCCGCGCGTTGTCGGCGTTCTGCTTGACGGTGCTCGTGAGTTCCTCCATCGAGGCGGCCGTCTGCTCCAGAGAACTCGCCTGTTCCTCGGTGCGCGAAGACAGGTCCCGGTTGCCGGCTGCGATCTGCTTCGAGGCGGTCGCGATCGTGTCGGTGCCCTGGCGCACCTCGCCGACCACCTTGGCCAGGCTCTCGTTCATGTGCTTCAGCGCCTGCATGAGCTGGCCGGTTTCGTCGCGCGAGTGGGCCTCGATGACCGAGCCGAGGTCGCCGCTCGCCACCGTTTCGGCCACCTTCACCGCGCGGCCCAGCGGCTGCGTGACGCTGCGCGCAATCAGGAAGGCGCAGCCCGCGCCGATCACCAGCGTGAGCACCGTGAGCACGATGCGCAGGTTGAAGCCTCGCTCGTTGGCCGCATCGATCGCATGGCTCATGTCGTCGATCGCCTTGCGCTCGAGCGCAAGCAGTTCGAGCACGCGGCTTTCATAGGCCTTGGCGGCCGGCTGGAAGGTGTTCTTGAACACCGCCTCCGCCTCGCCCGGGGTGCCACTGGCCTTGGCCTTCTGCACCGCGTCCTTGGCGGCCTGGTATTTGGCCCGCAGCTCGACGATGGACTTGAAGGTCGACTTCTCGACGTCGGTCACCAGCAGGGCCTCGACCTTGGCCATGGTTTCGCCGCCCTTCTTGACGCTGTCGGAGATGACGTCGGCAAAGGTGATGGGAAGCGTTTCGTCGGTGGTCCGGGCGATCATCGCGGTGCGCGCGATGGCCGAGTAGGTCAGCACGTACCAGTCGGAGATCAGCCGCTCCTTCGCGAGCGGGCTCTGCATCATCTGGCGGGTGGCCTCGGCATTGCTTCGGGCGGTCACCAGGGCGAACGCCGCCGAGACCAGGGTCAGCGCGAGAACCAGGCCGAAGCCGATGGTCAGGCGCGTGCCGATGCGCATGTTGGAAAGGAAGTTCATCTTGGAATACCGGAATACTGAATGGGGGTGAAGGGACGGCGAAGGCGCGGCCTCAGAGGGGCGCCACCTCGGGCGCGTGGTAATGGACAGGGCTGGTTTGCCGCAGGGCGGTGGCGGCCTGGCGCGGCGGGCCGTCCAGCTTGAACACGCTCACGGCCTGCACCAGGCTCGCGGCCTGCTCCTGCATCGACTGTGCCGCAGCGGCCGCTTCTTCCACCAGCGCCGCGTTCTGCTGCGTCACCTGGTCCATCTGCGCGATCGCCTGGTTCACCTGTTCAATGCCCGTGCTCTGCTCCTGGCTCGCCGCCGTGATCTCCCCGATGATGTCGGTCACGCGCTTCACGCTGCCCACGATCTCGGCCATGGTCTTGCCGGCTTCGCCCACCAGCGCACTGCCCATGTCCACCTTGCCCACCGAGTCGTCGATCAGGCCCTTGATTTCCTTGGCCGCTGCGCCCGAGCGCTGCGCGAGGTTGCGCACTTCGGAGGCGACCACCGCGAAGCCTCTGCCCTGTTCGCCGGCACGGGCAGCTTCGACCGCCGCATTGAGCGCCAGGATGTTGGTCTGGAACGCAATGCCGTCGATCACGCCGATGATGTCGACGATCTTCTTCGAGGAGGCATTGATCGAGGCCATGGTGTCCACCACCTGGCCCACGACATTCCCGCCCTTGACCGCCACTTCGGAAGCCGACAAGGCCAGTTGATTCGCTTGGCGCGCGTTGTCGGCGTTCTGCTTGACGGTGCTCGTGAGCTCTTCCATCGAGGCGGCCGTCTGCTCCAGAGAACTCGCCTGTTCCTCGGTGCGCGAGGACAGGTCCTGGTTGCCCGCGGCAATCTCGCCCGAGGCCGTCGCGATCGCATCGGTGCCCTGGCGCACGCCGCTCACCACGGTGGCCAGGCCGCCGCGCATCGACTCGACGGCCCGCGTGATGACGCCGATCTCGTCGCGGCGCTCGGACGACAGCGGCCGCGACAGGTCCCCTTGGCCGATGGCCTGCACATGCTCGCTCAATACGCGAAGCGGCCGCACCATGCGCCGGATGAAGACGACCAGCCCCGCGCCCAGCAGCAGCGCGGCCAGCGCCATGAAGCCGCCGAGCAGGCGCATCTCGCGGTAGAGATCAGCCATCACCTCCGAGGCGGGAATCTCCGCCACCACCAGCCAGCCGGCCGCGTCGCTCCTGCTCACGGACGCATAGCGCCGTCCCGCCTGCACCGGCAGGAGCACAGCGGGTGCATCGTCGATCCACGAGGCGTCCTCGCCCTTCAGGCGTGCAAGCCAACCTGCCGGATCTGCACCCTGCACAACCTCGGACAGCTTCTTGCCGGCCGCCGACGGATGGAACACGAGCGCGGCAGCGGCAGGATCTGCGCCCGGGTTGACGATGTAGAGCCCGCCCGTGTCGAAGATGCGGCTCTGGCCCACCGCTTCGCCGAAGGAGGCCTGCTGCTGCGAGATGTCCAGGCCGATGTAGAGCACCGCGACGACCTGGCCGGCCGCATCGCGCACCGGCTCGTAGACCGTCATGAAGGGGCGCCCGAACAGCATGGCGCGGCCGACGAATTTCCTGCCCGAGCGCAGCACCGGATACGCGGCGCTCTTGCGGTCGAGCAGCGTTCCGATGGCACGCTCGCCGTTCTCCTTCTTGACCGAGGTCGTGATGCGGCGGAAGTCTTCGCCCTGCACCACGAACACCGTGGCGTTGGCACCAGGAAAATCCCGCGCGAAGGCATCCACCTCGCCCGTGCTCGCGCCATCGATCGGCGTGCCGTAGCTGCTTACGATGCCTTGGGCAGCATCTTCGACAGCGAAGGTGGCCGAGAACTGGCGCCGGAAGACGCCGTAAGCGTTCTCCGCGGTCAGCTGCATGGTGCGGTCAAAGATGTCGAGCGACCGCGCAATCGCTTCGGCCTTGGCATTGGCGTATTGCGCGGCGCTGCGCTGCTGCTGCGCGGAGCCGATCGCATAGAATGCCGCGAGCAGCAGCACCGTCACCAGCAGAATGGCAAGGGCGGCCCTGACGGTGAGCGTGCGCGCCAGCGAGACGAAGGGGCGCGTTGGCTGGGACGAGTCCGTGGCTGCGGCTTTCATCAGGGTTCTTTCCTGTGGGGTGGGGTCTAGAACTCGGTCCAATCGCCCGCAGCACCCGCGGCGCCGCCGGCCAGGGTCAGCGGCGGAGCGGAGGCCACGGCTTCCTTCTTGCGCGGCTTCGCGGTCGGCCGGGCCGGCGCTTCGGGCGTGCGCGGTGTTTGCGCATGGAGGGCTTGCGCCCCGCCTTCGAGCCTGAACACGCTCACGGCCTGCACCAGGCTCGCGGCCTGCTCCTGCATCGACTGTGCCGCAGCGGCCGCTTCTTCCACCAGCGCCGCGTTCTGCTGCGTCACCTGGTCCATCTGCGCGATCGCCTGGTTCACCTGTTCAATGCCCGTGCTCTGCTCCTGGCTCGCCGCCGTGATCTCCCCGATGATGTCGGTCACGCGCTTCACGCTGCCCACGATCTCGGCCATGGTCTTGCCGGCTTCGCCCACCAGCGCACTGCCCATGTCCACCTTGCCCACCGAGTCGTCGATCAGGCCCTTGATTTCCTTGGCCGCTGCGCCCGAGCGCTGCGCGAGGTTGCGCACTTCGGAGGCGACCACCGCGAAGCCTCTGCCCTGTTCGCCGGCACGGGCAGCTTCGACCGCCGCATTGAGCGCCAGGATGTTGGTCTGGAACGCAATGCCGTCGATCACGCCGATGATGTCGACGATCTTCTTCGAGGAGGCATTGATCGAGGCCATGGTGTCCACCACCTGGCCCACGACATTCCCGCCCTTGACCGCCACTTCGGAAGCCGACAAGGCCAGTTGATTCGCTTGGCGCGCGTTGTCGGCGTTCTGCTTGACGGTGCTCGTGAGCTCTTCCATCGAGGCGGCCGTCTGCTCCAGAGAACTCGCCTGTTCCTCGGTGCGCGAGGACAGGTCCTGGTTGCCCGCGGCAATCTCGCCCGAGGCCGTCGCGATCGCATCGCTGGAATTCTTGATCCGCACCACGACCTCGGTCAGCTGGTCCTGCATGCGCTTGATCGAGAACAAGAGGCTGCCGGCGCGGGCCGAGCGGGCCTGCACACTTTCAGTCAGGTCGCCATTTGCGATGCGGCCGACCACATCGGCGGCATAGCCGGGCTCGCCGCCCAGCTGCCGTGCCAGCAGCCGCGCCACCACCACGCCGAGCCCCACACTGATGGCGATGCCGGCCAGCGCCATCAGCACCATCAGCAGGCGCGAGGTCTTGAAAGTGCGCGCGGCATCCTCCATGCTGTCCCTGGCCTGCTGGTCGCTGTAGGCCACCATGCGCTGAAGCACTTTCTCCAGCGCACGCGACTCCTTGAGCAGCTGCTCGCTCTCCTGCGGCACGCTGCCTTCGAACTGCGAGCTGTCCAGCGACTGCTTGGCGATCAGGTCGGCAAAATCGGCCATGTGCTTTCGCAGCGGCGGCATCAGGCGCTGGTACTGCTCGCTGAGTTCGCGGCCCTCGGGCGTCTCTTCGAGCAGCGGCTTGACCTCGGCCACGTTCGATTCGAGCGCCTTCACGGCGTTCTTCAATTCCGTGAAGCCGGCATTGCGCTCGCCCTTGGTACCGGCCGACAGCAGCCCCATCTGGGCGCGGCTCGCGTCGAGCAGGTGGATGTTGGCCGCCTGCACGGCCTTCATTGCGCGCAGGTCGTGGCTGTAGAGGTTTTCCGTCGAGGCGTTGATGCGCCCCATGTGGAAGATGCCGAGCCCGCCGACCGCGGCGCCTACCGCCGCGACTACGAGAAAACTGAGAACCAGCTTGGCGGCGACACGAAGCTTCAGGAACCATTTCATTTTGCTTTTCCTGCGGTGCGTGTCAGAACTCGGTCCAGTCGCCCGGCGCGGCGGCCTGGGCCGCGGCGAGCCTTGGGGCGGAACGGGTGCCGGCCGCGTGGCGGGCCGCTGCCGGCCGGGCGGGCGCCTTCAGCGCAGGCACCGCCTTGCGCGGCGGCAGCGCCGGCTGGACGCGGGCCTGCATCTGCACGAGCGGGCGCGGCGCGTTGTCGCTGTCGAGCTTGAACACGCTGACCGACTCGACCAGGCTCGCGGCCTGCTCCTGCATCGATTGCGCCGCGGCGGCCGCTTCTTCCACCAGCGCCGCGTTCTGCTGCGTCACCTGGTCCATCTGCGCAATCGCCTGGTTCACCTGTTCGATGCCGGTGCTCTGCTCCTGGCTCGCGGCCGTGATCTCGC
>NZ_JACVBS010000042.1:0-7660 GCF_014852545.1 Variovorax sp. VRV01 | reverse complement strand
CCTAAGTGCTTGCGGGGACTCTTCTGTAGACCAGTCCGAATCTCCCCGGTGTCCGCAAAAGCCGGAACGATTTGCTTCATGTTGTTGTGCGGAACAACGGGCGTTGAATGCAGCTTATCGCGCAGATCAACGGCCGCTTTGGAGCCTTCCGAAAGACGCCTTCGGTTAAGGGTTGTCCTCGGTTAAGGGTTGTCCGACACCTGCCCGTGCAACACCACGAGCCCGCGCACGACAACGGCCTGAGGGCAGGTGTTGGACAAGCCTCTAAGGAGGAAACCGCGGAATGCTCTGCTGCGGACGGGGAAGTCTACGGGCCTATGGGGATTCGGGACGCTTGGCGCGAGCTGGCTCCGATGCGGAGCTCGGAGGACGCCTCCAATGGCGCTGGTGAAGCGCAGTCAATCAAGGCCGTCGTTTGCATCGCTTGACGCCGGGACGGTCGACAAAGGGCATCACCGGACTCGAGGACCAGACTTCCTCTCATCGGCCCGATGGCAAGAAGGGTCGAAGGTTGGCTGAGCAGCTGCGTCGTCATGGTGCCCGGACCTGTGGTGGCGGCGCACGGATCGGCTGCCCGCGAGCCATCGTCAGCAAGACGATCATCGCAGCGCCGCAGTGCATGCAGACGAAGGTCGGTTGAGGATGGCAAGGCTCGGCATCCAGGCTCGCGATCTGCGCGACCGCGTCAGCCTCTTGCCCCAGTAGTTCGCGGATGCGCGCCAGGCTGGTCGCGCGATTGCCGTTGGCCAGGAATCCATAGTGTCGGATGCGATGGAAGCCGCCCGGCAGGACGTGCAAAAGGAAGCGGCGCATGAACTCATCGGCATCGAGCGTCATCGTCTTGCGCCGGGTGCGCCCCTTGGCCCGATAGTCCTTCCAACGGAAGGTGACGCCTTGTTCGTCCATGGCAACAAGGCGGCTGTTGGAGATGGCGACACGGTGCGTGTAGCGAGACAAATAGGCCAGCACAGCTTCGGGTCCGGCGAACGGTCGTTTGGCGTAGACGATCCATTCGCACTTGCGCAGCGGCGCGAGCCAGTCCGCGAAGGCGTGCGCGTCGGTCAGCGCGGCGAACTCGCCGAAGAACCGCAGGCGGCCCGCGCGATGCAGCTGTCCGAGCGCTTCGAGGAAGCGCCTTCTGAACAGGCGAGACAGCACGCGCACGGACAGGAAGAAGCCGGGCCTGCAGGCGATCCAGCGCCCGCCATCCGGCGACAGCCCCCCGCCCGGCACGATACCGTGCACATGCGGATGATGCGTCAGGGCCGATCCCCACGTGTGCAGCACCAGGGTCGCGCCGATGCTTGCACCGAGGTGCTTGGGATCGGCTGCGATGGTCAGCAGGGTCTCGGCGGCCGCATCGAGCAACAAGGCGTAGATCTCGGCCTTGTTGTAGTAGGCGATGGCGCTGATCGGCGCTGGCAAGGTGAAGACGACGTGGTAGTAGTCCACGGGCAGCAGATCGGCCTGGCGCGCCTGGAGCCAGCGCTGCGCCGCACTCGCCTGGCACTTCGGGCAATGCCGGTTGCGGCACGAGTTGTAGGCGATCTGGTCTTGCCCACAGCCTTCGCAACGCAACACGTGGCCTCCCAGCGCCGCGCTGCGGCACTGCTCGATGGCCGACATGACCTTGAGTTGGCCCAGGCTCAGGTGACCACGCTGCGCGTTGCGCCAGTCGGGACCGTGGGTGCGGAAGATGTCGGCGACTTCCAGGGCGCAGTGCGCCATGAAGACGACCTATGCAGACAGCTTCTCCAATGGACTGACGACCTCGCGCAGGACTTCGGTGGCCACGTGCGTGTAGACCGACGTGGTCTCCAGCTTCTTGTGGCCGAGCATCACCTGAATCACGCGGATGTCCACCTTCTGCTCCAACAGGTGCGTGGCGAAGCTGTGGCGCAGCGTATGCATGGTGACGCGCTTGTCGATCTTGGCCGCTTCGGCGGCGTCATGGACTGCCCGGTTGAGCTGGCGCGCGGTCAAGGGATCGACCGGGTTCTGCCCGGGGAACAGCCAACCGTTGGGCAGCATCTTGCCCTTCGCGTTCGCATACCGCCACCAGGCCCGCAGCCGCTCCAGCAGCAGCGGCGAGAGCATCGCGTAGCGATCCTTGCGCCCCTTGCCCTGCTCGACGCGCAGGGTCATGCGCTCGCTGTCGATGTCGCTGACCTTCAGCGCAACGATCTCACTCACACGAAGCCCGGTGCCGTAGGCGATGGACAGTGCCGTGTGGTACTTGAGGTTGGAGGCCGCCGCGATCAGGCGCGCGGCCTCCTCGCGGCTGAGCACCACCGGCAACTTCTGCGGCACATGTACGTAGCTCATCCGGTCCACCAGCTCGCCGCAATTGAGTGTGACGTCGAAGAAGAACTTCAATCCGGTGATGGTGGCATTGAGCGTGATCGGCGAAACGCCCCGGTCGACCAGGTGCAACTGGAACCGCCGCAGATCCTCCGCGGTGGCTGTGTCGGGGGAGCGTTGGAGGAAGCTCGCGAGGTAGCGCACAGCGCGGACGTAGGCCGATTGCGTCTTGGGGCCGAGCTTGCGCATGCGCATGTCGTCGAGCAAGCGCTGGCGCAGCGGGGACACCGCCGGTGTGGAAGGGATCATGATCGTGCTCCTGTCGAAGAACGAGGCCGATTGCCTCGGTTCCCAACATAGACAGGGGCACGATGTTTGTTAAATCACAGGCTGTGCGGCGGGCTACCGCGCGAGCGGTTTAGTCCTTGGGCCCAAAGCAGTCCCACGTTTTTCTCCGAAGCAGACGTAGAGAAATACGGCTAATGGAGAGCAGAGTCTCCGCTTTCCATATGTGGGAAGTTCTGATTCACGAATGACTTCACGAACTCGCCGGGTACGGCTGGGAGTCCCTGCACCCTCGCGGCTTCGATGTAACCGAGCCAAAAAGCACGAATCTTGTCGGGGACGGTATCGACGAAACCCATCTGTGTCGCGACTACCTCATGCCATGAACCGCTCGCACCAAATGTTTGATGGAGCTTGGGCTCAAGAGCGACAAGGACGTCTCGTTGGTCGTCGTCGAGTTCTCCAATAGCATTCAGGATGTAGCAGTCCAAGAGCCTCAAAAATGGGTTGTCGTCGTATCTACTCATCACGTTTAGTATGAATCGCCCCGGCTTTCATGGAGGCCAGTTGGTTTAAGTCATGCCGCCGTCTTGGCGGTCTGACTGGCGAGTTGCCGGTAGTAGTTTGCCTCAGCTTCTGCAGGTGGGATGTAGCCGATGGGTTCGAGCAGGCGATGGTGGTTGAACCAGGACACCCATTCGAGCGTCGCGAACTCCACCGCCTCCTTGGTCTTCCACGGTGCCCGGCGATGGATCAGCTCGGCCTTGTAGAGCCCATTGATCGTCTCGGCCAGGGCGTTGTCATAGGAATCGCCTTTGCTGCCCACTGATGGCTCAATGCCAGCCTCGCCCAGTCGTTCCGTGTACCGGATGCTGACGTATTGCGAGCCGCGATCGGAGTGACAAATCAAGCTGCCGTCGCGTTCGGGTTGACGGTCGTACAGCGCTTGCTCCAGGGCATCGAGCACGAAGTCCGTGCCCATTGAACTGCTGACCCGCCACCGCAGTGCCCTCGCGTGCCAGTTGCCTCCAGACCTTGTCGGCCCCATAGACCTGCATGTTGGCCTGCCAGACGCGCTGTATCGCCGGCATGAGGACATCGTCGCGGTGTGCTCTGGCGCAGCGCTTGTGCGGCTCACGCAGCAGCGCCGCGTGCCGCCGGTAGCCCGACGGGGCGACCTGCAAGACCTTGCAGATCGGCTCGACCCCGAAGGTGCCGCGATGCTTGTCGATGAAATCCCTCAGGACTTCAGCCGGCGGTCGAGCTCCGCCTGGGCGAAAAACGCGCTCGCCAGCTTCAGGATCTCGTTGGCCCGGCGCAGCTCCTTGACCTCGCGCTCGAGCTCCTTCATCCGCTGGGCCTCGCTGCTCTTGACGCTTTCTCGAACGCCGTTGTCGATCTCGTCTCGCTTGACCCATTCGTTCAGCGTCTGCGGCACGCAGCCGATCTTCGGTGCAATCGATTCGATCGCGGCCCACAGCGACGGGTACTCCCCACGGTGCTCTTGCACCATCCTCACCGCGCGCTCACGCACCTCGGGTGAGAACTTGTTCGACTTCTTCATGGCTCAATCCTCTCAGAGTGTTGAGCCTCCACAAAATCCGGGGCGATTCAAGCATCGAAGTTTCCGCGGCGAGTACTCAGCTGAGTTCAGATCGAATGTCGGCTCATGGCCGAATGTAGCCTTGAGGCTACGTCGTTTCTGATCCCTCAGGTAGGCGCGGTGGGAAGCGCCAGAGTGGCATTCGCGCGCCAAGAGCGAAAGCACAGAACACGACAGTCGCGATGGCACCGACTGTGAGGGTGGTGTCGATAAACGCTTCGAAGCGATGCGCGCGGCCCCATTCGTTTGAAGGATATGCGGCTTTCAAGGCCCCAAGAGCGAGCGCCGACATGACGCCAGCTGCGGCCATCAGCGCAACCGTCGCTGCACCCACGCGAGCAAGGCCAACGGAGATGGGCATCACAACACACGACGCTAACGGCAGCACAAAGATGAGAGACAAGATGAACACGTACTGGGCTCTTTCCATGCTGCCTCCGCCGAGGAGAACCACAAGCACTGACAGCACGAAACTCGCAGCGATGACTGCGCAGTAGCCCTGAGCGATCAAGCGAAGCCCCAATCGCTGGAATGACCGCTTGGCGACGCCGCGAACGAAGGCAGTCGGGAGCACAAGGATCGCGAGAAGGAGCCCCACCCCAAGAGGCGAGCTGAGATAGTGGAAGGCGAAGTCGGGAGCCATGGTCAAGGAGCTATTGTTTGCAGGTTTCTACTAGCTAATTTGAGCTCACCGGGCTATGTCCGGTGCTGGCCGGTTGCGCGCGCTGGTGCAAGTTGCTCTATATGTTGTTTGTGTGGGCACGCACTCAATCGTGGATCACAAAGTCAACGCTCATCTCAGGGTGCAGCGTCCCCAGGTCGCGCAACCAGTCGACAAGCTTGCTTGCTTCTTCAGGGAACGCCGTGGACAAGCGAGGCAGTCCGTGGACGATAAGCTGTCTCGGGAGTGCCAACTCCGGACAGCTTGAAATTCGCTCGCTGAAGAAATCCCATGTGAACTCGCGGTCAAGTGGCAAGCCCAGGAACAACGCTACAGCCTGTCGCACATACAGTGGCGATGTTGCGTGGCTCAGGTCGAGGGGCGCCTGTTCGGTGCGCATATCGATTCGCCTCTGTTCATTGCGGAGGGTCCGCTTTTGGTTGAATTCTGGCTCAGCCTCGGGCGGCTGGTCCTGGCCGGCTTGAGACGGTCGAGTTCGTCACTTGACCATCCGGAAGCTCGTGCTTCCAAGCCACGCGCGAAGTCCTTCGGGGTCGAGGACGGAGAAACAGGAAATGTGGCCCGCGGCTGTCTGATATGAAACCTTCGTGGCCTGGTCTCCGAGTTCCGAAATCTCCCCACCCAAGTCCACGACGCCAGAAGCCCGTTCAGAAAGCCAGAGCGCCATGTCACCCAAGATTCGATGGTCTTTCGAATCATTGCACATAGCGGCTAGGCCAATCTCTAGAAGCGGGGTCCAGCCAATTGCCTCGGCGATGGCGCTCATTTCATCTTTTTCTCTGGGCTCTGAAAAGAGGATGAACGGCCGGGCCTCACCCACGTAGGCCCCCCCGATTTTCCGGGTGTCATTGACCCAAAAGGAACCGCCGTCCCTATCGTTCCCGACCATCCGAACAAGGTCGTTAGTGAGTTCGCCCGAGTCGGTGACCTCGGAGCTCAGTACGGAGCAACTAGGACCTGCCATGTAGTTTTAGATGGGAATTTGAAGGAAAGATGACCGGTGGCGTGCATGGCATGCCGAGTTGGGCGACAAGGTCGAAGGTCTGGTTCTGGCCGAAGGCCGCCAAAGCATTGGCGCACCCGTTTGTAGCCCTGCACCTCGATCTCGTTGCCTCGCTGCGCGAGGGCATCCTTTGCGGCTTGGGGACTTGCGAACTCAGTGACCATGGAGTGCCCCATGGTCTTCACCTTGCCGTTCGCGGTCCACAGCGAATTGCCGAATTGGCGCAGTTCGTGAAAGTCCGTGGGCACCTCGTTTTCGAAGCGGTAGAACAGTGACCAGGTCATGGGCGGGGGAACTCCTTTGGGGGGCGACTGGTGACGGATCTGGAAGACCGCGAGTACCTCCAGCATACAAGCCGCTGGCACAGACAGCAGTGGCTGGTCAGACGTTTGCAGGGTGAGTTCGGAATTAGCTGGGCTGCGGCCTATTTGAAGATCATCGAAATCGCATCTTCAAAAGCCGGCAGATCCGTCCCGACGTGGTTCGTTGAATATGTTTTTTCCGTCAGCGTTAAGCCGGGGTAACCGCGCTGCAGCAGCTTTTCATACATCTCGCCTACCGACACATAGTTGCAGCCCACAGGGTCACCGCATCGCGCGAGGATCAACGTGGCGTTGATGGTCTTGCCTTTCTGGGTGTCGTACATCTTCTGCTCGAGGTCGTTCGTATCGTCCTTCTGAAAACCATAGGAGCCCTCAAAAGAGAGGAAGTGCGAGAAAGTGAGCGTGCCGCTGGCACCTTCGAGAAAGAGCGCATGGCCTGTCATGCTGCCGCTGAGCGAAAGCCCTGTGAGGATGCGCTTGCTCGGGTCGGAACGGTATTTGGATTCGATGAACGGCACCAGCTCCGACTTGAGAAACTCATGATAGGGAAGCGCCCCGGGAATGGTGTAGTCGGTGCTCCTGCGTATGGTGCCGCCTATCCCGATGAGGATGGCTTCGACGCGGCGGCGCTCGAGTATTTCCTTCAGATTATGGAAGCGCGAGACCGGTGCATAAAGCGCATCGCCGTCCAGCGCGTAGATAACGGGGAACGCCGCAGAGCTGCCGCTGTATGAAGGCGGCAGGTATATCTGCAGCTCGTAGGTTGCGCCGGTTTTTGCAGAGCTAATGCTCGCGGTTTCCGTTCGGCCAGCAGCCGATGGCGTGGTGGTGGGGGGCGCACCCATTACGGGCAGTATCGGCAAAGCGGCACCGCCGCCTCCGCCCCCACCTCCGCCGCCGCCGCCGCAGGCTGTCAGCGCAATGAGAAGCGCGCCGCAGACTGCGGACATGAGCGCGTAAAGACCCCCTCTGAATTGCATGGTGGCTTCCATTCTTGTCGAGGCATTCGTAACGCCTCGGATCATCGTCGCGGCATATGTCAGTGGTCAATGACCTGCGTTCGCAACCACCTCCCTGCGCGGCTCGCCGAAGTAGTTCATCGAGCCTACTTGTCTCCCTGGCAATTCAAGAAGTATCCGGTCAAGTATCGCTAGGGAACGTCTGATCAAGTCGTAAATTGGCTTGTCGGCGGATGTGCGTGTTTGGCCCGTTGCGCTCGCAGTCTCGTCTCACTGGGGATTCCGTGCGTTTGAGAGCCCATGTGGCTCATTCACGCTCCCTGCGGGCGCACCTGTCTGATCCTCAAATTTCGCGGCAATTCGAACTTCCGCTCTTAGCCGGGAACGGTAGCTGCGATGCGCACCCTGGCAGACATTGAGATATCGCCACCGGCGCTAGCCTATGCCGCTTTCGTGCTCAGCGTGACACGAAACAGCGCGCCATCCCGAAACTGATAGTGCCGT
>NZ_JACVBS010000041.1:0-9036 GCF_014852545.1 Variovorax sp. VRV01 | reverse complement strand
TGTAGGTCGAGCTCGGGCTCGCAGGAGACCCAGGCTGCGCGGTGGCGAGTCAACCCGTTCACTGATCGACGTGCTTTGCAGCACCTCGAGCAATGAAGTTTGAACTATTCGAAAGATATAAGGAGACCGCCTCGTGCCCGACCTTTCCAAGATCACCTGCATCGAAGACCTGCGGGTGATCGCCAAGCGGCGTGTGCCGAAGATGTTCTACGACTACGCCGATTCCGGCGCGTGGACCGAAAGCACCTACCGCGCCAACGAGAGCGACTTCCAGAAAATCAAGCTGCGCCAGCGCGTGGCCGTGAACATGGAAGGCCGCTCCACGCGCTCCACCATGATCGGGCAGGAGGTTGCCATGCCGGTGGCCATTGCGCCCACCGGCCTCACCGGCATGCAGCACGCCGACGGCGAGATCCTGGGCGCTCGCGCGGCCAAGGCCTTCGGCATTCCGTTCACGCTCTCGACCATGAGCATCTGCTCGCTCGAGGACATTGCCGAGCACACCGGGCGGCATCCGTTCTGGTTCCAGCTCTACGTGATGAAGGACCGCGACTTCATCGAGCGCCTGATCGAGCGCGCCCGCGCCGCGAACGTGTCGGCGCTGCAGCTCACGCTCGACCTGCAGATCCTCGGCCAGCGCCACAAGGACATCAAGAATGGCCTGTCGACGCCGCCCAAGCCGACCATCGCCAACATGATCAACCTGGCGACCAAGCCGCACTGGTGCCTGGGCATGCTCGGCACCAAACGCCGCACCTTCGGCAACATCGCGGGCCACGCCAAGGGCGTGAAGGACCTGTCGTCGCTGTCGTCCTGGACCGCCGAGCAGTTCGACCCGGCGCTCAGCTGGGCCGACGTGGAATGGATCAAGAAGCGCTGGGGCGGCAAGCTGATCCTCAAGGGCATCATGGACGCCGAAGACGCGCGCCTGGCCGTCGCGAGCGGCGCCGACGCGCTCATCGTCTCCAACCACGGCGGCCGCCAGCTCGACGGCGCGCCCTCTTCCATCGCGGCGCTGCCGGCCATCGTCGATGCCGTGGGCCGCGAGATCGAGGTGTGGATGGACGGCGGCATCCGCAGCGGGCAGGACGTGCTCAAGGCCCGCGCGCTCGGCGCCCGCGGCACGCTGATCGGCCGCAGCTTTCTCTACGGCCTGGGCGCCTACGGCCAGGCCGGCGTGACGCGCGCGCTGCAGATCATCCACAAGGAACTCGACATCACCATGGCCTTTTGCGGGCGCACGAATATCGAGAACGTGGATTCGGGCATCCTGCTGCCGGGGACCTTCTAGCCCCTTCGGGCGGCAGGCTTGCGGCGCTGGCTGACAGCGCGCAAATGCGTGCGTGCAGAAAATGTTGCTTCCAACAACATCGCCTGCACGGGCGGCACAACGCATCATGAGCGCAGCCACTTCCATTTCCGGGAGCTCATCGGCCCCCGCATCGCCTCCCCCACCGCCCCACTACACCGCAGAAGAAAAACGCCACCGCGTCTTCTCGATCATGGCCGCCTCCTCGGGCAACCTGGTCGAGTGGTTCGACTTCTACGTGTATGCCTTCTCGGCGCTGTATTTCGCGTCATCCTTCTTTCCCAAGTCGGACCCGACGGTGCAGCTCCTGAACACGGCCGGCGTGTTCGCGGCGGGCTTCCTGATGCGGCCGATCGGCGGCTGGCTGTTCGGGCGCATCGCCGACAAGGTCGGGCGCAAGACCTCGCTGCTGATCTCGGTCTCGATGATGTGCGGCGGCTCGCTGGTGATTGCCTTCCTGCCCACCTATGCGCAGATCGGCGCCTGGGCGCCTTTCCTGCTGCTGGTCTGCCGGCTGTTCCAGGGCCTGTCGGTGGGCGGCGAATACGGCACCACCGCCACCTACATGAGCGAGGTCGCGCTGCGCGGGCAGCGCGGCTTCTACTCGTCGTTCCAGTACGTCACGCTCATCGGCGGGCAGCTGCTGGCGGTGCTGGTGATCGTGGTGCTCGAGCAGCTGCTCACCGAAGCCGAGCTCAAGGCCTGGGGCTGGCGCATCCCGTTCGTCATCGGCGCCGTGGCCGCCGTGGTGGCGCTGCTGCTGCGGCGCACGCTGCACGAAACGCAAAGCGCCGAGGCCAAGGCCAACAAGGAGGCCGGCACGATGACCGGACTCTTCAAGCACCACATGCCGGCCTTCCTGACGGTGCTGGGCTTCACGGCCGGCGGTTCGCTGATCTTCTACACCTTCACCACCTACATGCAGAAGTACCTGGTGAACACGGTGCACCTGCCGATCAAGACCGCCAGCTACGTGATGACCGGCGCGCTCTTCCTCTACATGTGCATGCAGCCGTTGTTCGGCGCGCTGTCGGACCGCATCGGGCGGCGCAACAACATGCTGCTGTTCGGCGGGCTCGGCGCGCTGGCCACGGTGCCGATCCTCACGGCGCTGCAGCACACCACCAACGCGGTGGCGGCCTTTGCGCTGATCATCGCGGCGCTGGCCATCGTGAGCTTCTACACCTCGATCAGCGGCATCGTGAAGGCCGAGATGTTTCCGCCCGAGGTGCGCGCGCTGGGCGTGGGCCTGGCCTACGCCGTGGCCAACGCGATCTTCGGCGGCTCGGCCGAATACGTGGCGCTGGGGCTCAAGTCGCTGGGCCACGAGTCGGCCTTCTTCTGGTATGTGACCGCGATGATGGTGATCGCCTTCCTCGTGAGCCTGCGGCTGCCGCGGCAGGCAAGCTACCTGCACCACGACCACTGAGGCCGCGCGCGCATCGCGTCTTCGTCAGTCCGCGTAGACGCCCGCGGCCTTGATGATGGGGCTCCACTTGGCGATCTCGGCCGCCACGAACTTCCTGTGGCCCTCGGGCTCGATGCGGCCATCGGCGGCCACCACGGCACCCAGGCCTTCTTCGCGCTTGATGAAGTCAGGGTCCTTCAACGCCACCTTCAGTGCATCGTTGAGCTTCTTCAGCACCGGCGCCGGCGTTCCCTTGGGCGCGTACAGGCCATGCCAGATGGTGACCTGGAAGTTCTTCAGCCCGGCCTCGTCGAGCGTGGGCAGGTCCTTCAGCAGCGGCATCGCGAGGCGCCTGGGCGTGGTGACCGCATAGGCCTTGACCTTCTTCGCCTCGATCTGCGGGGAGGTGTTGGTGGTCTGGTCGCACAGCAGGTCGATCTGCCCGCCGATCAGGTCGGTGATGGCCGGTGCCGTGCCCTTGTAGGGCACGGGCGTCATCTCGGTCTTGGTCGCGCTCTGGAAGAGCAGCCCGCACAGGTGCGAGGCCGAGCCGATGCCCGCGTTGCCGATGTTGATCCGGCCCTTGTTGGCGGCAATCCAGCCGGCAAGCTCCGCGTAGTTGCCGGCCGGAAGGCTCGGCTTGGCGATCAGCGTCATCGGCACGTCGTTGACGATGCCGAGGTATTCGAAGTCGCTCTCGACCTTGAACGGCAGGTTGCGCACCAGCGTGGGCACGGTGGCCATGGCGATGTGGTTCAAGAGCAGCGTGTAGCCGTCGGGCGCGGCGCGCGCCACCTTGGCCGCACCGATGGAGCTGCCGGCACCGGGCACGTTGTCGATGATCACGCTGGCGCCGCCCAGGGGCTTGCGCAATGCCTCGGCCAGGTCGCGCGCCACGCGGTCGGTCGGGCCGCCCGCGGCAAAGGGCACGACGATGGTCACGGGCTTGCCCGCGGGAAAGTCCTGCGCATGCGCGCCGGCGGCCAGGACGATTGCCGCAAGGGCGAACAGTTTCTTCATGGGGTCTCCATCGAGTCGATAAAAAATCAGGGTGCCCGCGCAGGCACGCGGGTTTCGAGCGCCGGTGCCTGCCACTCGGGCTTGATGTGGCAGCCGTTCTTGCCGTCGGTGTCGTAGCGCGGCATCAGCGCCGCGCAGCGCTGCGCCAGGCTCGCGGGCGTGGGCTTCTCGCCCTTGTCGATCCAGTCCATCAAGGCTTCGAAGAGCGCCGGGTATTCCGAATCGCTCAGGTAGCTGTGCTCGCGCTCGGCGCTGAAGCTCTGCACCAGCATGCCGCCCGTGCCGGCAGCATCGCGGATGCGCCGGTAGGCGTCTTCGAGCTCGACGAAAGCCGTGGGGTCATCGATGGCATGCAGGGCCACGGTGGGCAGCGCGGTGCGGCCTGAAGGCTGGCTGTCGGCGGCGAGCGCGCCCTTGGCCTGCGGGTCGGCCGCATAGCGCGCCACGCCGGCATTCAGCGCCGCATCGTCGGACGAGCCCTGGTAGGCCACGCCGATGTTGCCGAACGGGTTGCTTCCGCCCAGGCGCTGCTGCACCAGGTCCTGGAACAGCCAGGTGGCCCAGTTCAGGTGGCCCACCAGCGAGCGCTCCTGGATCTTCACGACCGACAGGATGGTCTTGAGCCGCGCGGCCTGCTCGGGCGTGCGCTGCGCCGCGGGCAGGCCGACGCCGGTGCATTCCCGGACGCGCGCGGCCAGCTCGGCGCGCGTGAGCTTCGAATCCATCGGCAGGCCCTGCCACAGCGGGTATTGCGGCTCGTCGGGCTTCGGGTGGTTGCGGCACACGTACTGGTAGACCACGCGCAGGTCGAGCCGGAAGTCGTAGGCGCTGTTGCCGCCGCCGAGCACGCCGCTGGTGAGCAGCAGGCCGTCGTATGGGCTCTTGGCATCGCCGGCCGGTGCGTAGAGTTCGGCGGCCTTCGCGGCCACGCCCGCGCCATAGCTCTGGCCATGCAGCAGCGTGCGGCGCGGCGGACCGAAGCGCTGCACGAAGATGCGGCGCAGGCGCTCGGTGTCCTCGGCGGCCATGGTCACGCCGTAGCCGCCGCGGCGGTAGGTGGAGCCGGCCCAGGCGTAGCCGGCCTTCACGGTGACGGCCCAGCGCTTGAGGTCTTCCTCGCTGCGCTCGAGCCGGGGCGGGCCGGTCTCGGGGCCGCCATGGGCATGCATCACGAGCACGCGGTTCCATGCCTGCGGTATGGCGATCCAGTAGAGCGCGCCGGCGCCATCGGCGCCGGTGTAGCAGCGCGTTTGCGCGGTCACCGGCGCCGGGCAGGCCGTGGGTTTGGGGCCCCAGGCGGCGGCCTCGGCCGCCAGCGCGGCGAGGGTGCCGAGCAGCGCGAAAGCGAAGTTGCGAAGAAGCGGTTTGCTGTCGTTCATCAATGCCGTGCTCCGAGTTCCAGCGCCGCGGCCGTTCCCGATGCGGAGACGAAGCCGAGAACGCCGTGGGTGAAGATGAAATTGCCGGGCCGGCCCGCGTCGGCCTGCACCACCCCGGGCACCGGCGTGTCGTAGCTCAGCACCGCGGCGGCGCCGCCCAGGTTGAAGGCGCTGCCTGCCACCGTGGCCTCGCGGCTTTCGCCTTGTACGCTGGCCATGGCGTAGCTGCCGTCGGCCGCGCCCGCCAGCAGGCTCTGCTGCGGCGCCAGCAGCCGCAGCCCGGTGCTGGCGGCGGATTCGCGCACCAGGTGCAGCGGCACCGCGCTGCCGTTGACCAGGCCGATCACCATCGAGCCGGTGAGCGTGCCGCCCGTGGTGGTGGCGCCGCCCGTCGGCGAGGTGGTGCGCAGGTCGAAGGCGTTGCGTGCAGCGTTGTAGCTGATGTAGCCCTTCTCGGTCTGCGTGCAGCTGGGGTCGTAGGCCATGAAGCTGCCGCTGGCCGCGTCGCGGCAGTACTGGAAGGTGCCCGCGTTGCGCAGCCGCGCCGACGAGGCATGCGCCACCGCGGCGCCGCTGCCCTGCTGCACGCCCACCGCATTGAAGATGTTCGCCACCGGGTTGAACACCGTGGGCGTGGCCGCGTTCTCGAAGGTGGCCTGGAAAGCCAGCAGCGGCGTGAAGCCGCCGCCGGCCGGCGCGTTCACGCCGCCGAGCAGCACGCCACCCGGCGAGAAGCTGAAGACCGCGCCGCTCTCCGCACTGGCGTAGCTGCACTGGCCCTGCGCCACCAGCGTGCCGCTGCGCTGCGTGCCGGCGGCGCGCTGCAGGCTGGCGTCGATGGTCACGGTGTAAGCCATGGTGGCGGGGTCGACCAGCACGCTGAGCTCTTCGCCGAAGCCGTTGCCACCCTTGTAGGTCGTGGCGGCCGCGGGCAGGTTCGGGCAGGCCAGCGGATCGCCCACCTCGGTCACGCAGCTGTAGTTGACCGCCGCGTCGAGGCTGCCGCTGCCGCGGTACCTGGGCCACGACGGAAAGCGGCACAGCGGGCGCGTGCGGCCATAGGTGCCGGCCACGGCGTCCACCGCCACGCCGGTGGCGGGCGCCAGGCCCTCCTCCACCCAGGCTTCGAGCGCCGCGAGCGAATCCCAGTTGGGAATGAACACTCCCGTGCCATGGCCCATGCCGGGCACGGTGTAGAAGCGCACGCTCTCGTCCACCGCGGCCTGTCCCAGCGTGGCGACGAGCTGCCGGTAGTAGTCGATGGTGGAGTTGGGGCTGATCACTTCGTCGGCCAGGCCATGCAGCATGATGATGCGCCCGCCGTGCGCGAAGAAGGGTGCGAGGTCCGGATTGGTGGCATCGGTGAGCTTCGACACCTCCACGACGCGCGCCGTGTAGCCGGCCGGGTCCAGCGGATCGAAGCCGAGCGTGTCGAAGCCCTCGATGCGCGTGACGAAGTACTTCACCCACTGGTCGCCCGTGACGTACATGTTGGCATCGGCCGAGGTGGCCGGATTGGCCGGCACCTTGCGCGTGCCGAGGTCGCGCGTGGTGTACGGCCCGGCCACGAGCGCACCCTCGAGCAGGTTGTAGCCGCCCGCGCGGCGCACGCCGTTGGCGAGCGCGTAGCGGGTGAGTTCGAGCGGCGACTCGATGGTGCGCACGGTGGCGATCTGCGCGTCCGACAGGCAGGTGTCGCCGGTGTCCAGCCCGCCGCTGCAGCGCAGCGATGCAAGGATGGGCGCATTGAGCTGGCGGCAGCTTTCCACGTTGCTCACGATGTTGTCGGCCGCGCCGTCGAGCTTGTCGCAGGCCTGCATCGCGGCCTTCTGCACCAGCAGCGTCTTGGCCACGTTCATCCAGCCGGCACCGCCGTTGCCATAGAGCGCGCGCCCCACCGCCACGTTCGACAGCCGCGTGCCCGTGTAGTTGAGCGCGGGCTCGTTGGCGATGATGCCGTCGTAGTCGAGCGGCCAGCGCTGCACGTAGCCGAGCGCATCGCGCCCGCCGGTGGAGGTGCCGAGGAAGTAGGCCTTCTTCGGCTTCACGCCGTAGTGCGCGAGCACCAGCGCCTGCGCCACGTCGCGGGTCTTCTTGAGCGACAGGCCGCCGTAGTTGGCCAGTTGCTCGTCGTTCGCCGCGAAGCGGCCGTCGGTGATGCTGCTCGCCTGGTGGCCCGAATCATCGCCGTAGGTGGCATAGCCGAGCGCGAGCGGCGCGGGCTTGCCGGCCGGGCCGAAGCGGATGGTCTCGGTGCCGTCTATGAGCACGCCGTCGAAACCGCCGCCGCCGAAGTGGATGGTCTTCCGGTTCCACTTCTCGGGCAGGTTGAGCGCGAAGTTGATCGCCTGGGAGGCAGGGTCGACGGGCTGGATGGTGCCGCGCACGCGGCAGTAGTCGCCCATCAGGTTGCCGGCGTCGCCCGCGGCCACCGGTGTGGCGCTGGTGACGGTGGCGCCCTGCGTGGGCAGGCCGATCGCCGAGGCGTCCAGGCTCTTGCCGGCCAGCTCCGCGCACGAGAGCACCGGCACCACGGGCGCGGGCGGCGGGTTGTCCGGCGGATCGGCGTCGGGCGGGCTGGTGGCTGCGGGCGGCGGCGGGAAGAAGAGGCCGCCGCTTCCTCCCCCACCGCCACCGCCGCACGCGGCCATGAGCAGGGACATGCCGATCGCGGCGCCGAGTGGGCGGCAGCGGTGCAGGGCGTTGCGAATCATCGATGAGGGGCGCGGTGTGCGCATGGACTTGTCTCCGGCATGCGGCCTCGGAGGACCGCTTTTTTGAACAGGCGGCCGGACGATAGGTGCACGGGTGACCTGGGGTCAAATAAAATAACAAGGCACTTTCAATACAAAAAACATATGGACATCCGAGCGCTGCGCTACTTCACGGCCGTGGCCGGCACCGGCCACATGACGCGCGCCGCCGAGCAGCTGGGCATCCAGCAGCCGCCGCTGAGCCTGCAGATCAAGGCGCTGGAGCGCGAGCTCGGCGTGCTGCTGTTCAGGCGCCATCCGCGCGGCGTGGCGCTCACCGATGCGGGGCGGCTGTTCCAGGCCGAGGCGCTGCGCATGCTGCAGGACATGGAAGCCATGAAGCAGCGCATGGCGCGCGTGGCCAAGGGGCAGGCCGGCACGCTGGCGGTGGGCTTCACGAGCTCGGCCGCGGCGCACCGCTTCATGCCCGAGGCCCTGCGCGCCTTCCGCCGCGCGCATCCGGACGTGGAGCTGCAGCTGCGCGAGGACAACGCCGCCGAGCTCACCGAGGCGCTGGCCGCCGGCCGCCTGCACTGCGGCCTGCTGCGCGTGCCCGTGGCGCGGCCTGAAGGCCTGGTGTTCGAAACGCTGCTGCGCGAGCCGGTGCTGGTGGCCATGCCCATCGACCATCGGCTTGCCCTCGCGCGCAGCAAGGCCTCGCGCGCGCTGCCGCTCGCCAGGCTGTGCGAGGAAGGCATCATCCTGGTGCGGCGCCCCGGCGCGCCCGGCCTCTATGCCGAGCTGCTCGCGCTGTGCCACGCCAAGGGCCTGCGCCCGCGCGTGGTGGCTGAAGTCGATCGCATGATGACCAACCTGAACCTCGTGGCGGCGGGGGTCGGCCTCTCGGTGGTGCCGGCCTCGATGGGCGGCGTGCATGCGCATGCCATCGCCTATGCGCGGCTCGCCGACGGCGGGCAGCTCGACGCGCCGCTCACGCTGGTGCTGCGCGCCGAGGAAGACAACCTGCCCGCGCAGCACTTTGCGGCGCTGCTGCGCCGGCTCGCGGGCGAGCACCCGCGCTCATGAGCACGCGCATGCCGTTGCAGTGCCGACGTCGCTGCCCGCCAATGACATCAAGGAGTTCATCGAACTCGCGCGCAAGTCGCCTACGCCACTGGCCTATGGGTCGGGCGGCGCCGGTGGTATCTCGCACCTGCCGATGGCGAT
>NZ_JACVBS010000040.1:0-10320 GCF_014852545.1 Variovorax sp. VRV01 | reverse complement strand
CTTCATCGGCAAAGGCCGACGTTCGACACCTATCTTGGCAGGCCCATGACCCGGAAAGTGACGAGCGATTCGAGGAAGTAATGGAACGACGACTCACTGTGCTTCTCATGCTGACCGCAAGCCTCGGGTTCAGCATTTGCGTACGAGCTGATTCTCGGGCAGCGACCAAAGACGTGATGCTTTTTTTACCGTCACCTCTTGGGCCCGTAGAAGGCGACAACGCCAAAGCAGTCGAGACCATTTCTGTCTTCTTGGAGCAACGGCGTTGCTCGGAGCTTGCCGCAGGCAGCGTGGTGGTGGATGCCATCGGGTTTGCCGCGGTCGGCTCTTCAGACCGGGAGGAGAGTGCCGCGCGGGTGCGAAGCCATACCGTGGGCGCTTACTTGACCTCTCATCTCCCGAGCTACGTCCGAATCTACCCATTAGGGCCAGTTAGGCCCTTTAGACAAAACAATCGGTGGGATGAATTTGCTCCGCGAACAGCCTTGCCCGGAGCGGTCATGGTCAGTGTCCGGTGCACTGGGGCTTCCTAAGTGCTTGCGGGGACTCTTCTGTAGACCAGTCCGAATCTCCCCGGTGTCCGCAAAAGCCGGAACGATTTGCTTCATGTTGTTGTGCGGAACAACGGGCGTTGAATGCAGCTTATCGCGCAGATTAACGGCCGCTTTGGAACCTTCCGAAAGACGCCTTCGGGCCCGTGGACTAAACCGCTCGCGCGGTAGCCCGTCGCCAAGGCCCCTACGCCGGGTAAACATCGCGCCCCTGTCTATGTTGGTGAGCGAGGCAATCGGCCTCGTTCTTCGACAGGAGCACGATCATGATCCCATCGACACCAGCAGTTTCTGGGTTGCGTCAGCGCATGCTTGACGACATGCGCATGCGCAAGCTCGGCCCCAAGACCCAGGCCGCCTACATTCGCGCCGTGCGATACCTCGCTGGATTTCTCCAACGCTCGCCCGACACCGCCACCGCAGAGGATCTGCGTCGCTTCCAGTTGCACATGATCGACCGGGGCGTCTCCCCGATCACGCTCAATGCCACCATCACCGGCTTGAAGTTCTTCTTCGACGTCACGCTCGACCGTGGCGAACTGATGGCCCGAATGAGCTACGTGCACGTGCCCCAGAAGTTGCCGGTGGTGCTCAGCCGCGACGAGGTCGCGCGCCTGATTGCTGCAGCCTCCAACCTGAAGTACCAGACGGCACTGTCCATCGCCTACGGCACGGGACTGCGGGTCAGCGAGATCGTTGCGTTGAAGGTCGGCGACATCGACAGCCAACGCATGACCTTGCGAGTCGATCAGGGTAAGGGCCGCAAGGATCGCTACGCCATGCTCTCGCCGGTGCTGCTGGAGCGGCTGCGCGCTTGGTGGCGGTACGCACACGCGCAGGGCAAGATGCTGCCCAACGGCTGGCTGTTTCCCGGCATGAATCCGGTCGACCCGCTGACCGCGCGCCAGCTCAACCGCGCTGTCCACGAGGCCGCCGAGGCGGCCAAGATCGACAAGCGCGTCTCCATGCACACGCTGCGCCACAGCTTCGCCACGCACCTGCTGGAGCAGAAGGTCGACATCCGGGTGATCCAGGTGATGCTGGGACACAAGAAGCTGGAGACGACATCGGTCTACACACACGTGGCCACCGAGATCCTGCACGAAGTGGTCAGCCCGCTGGAGAAGCTGCAGCCCGCATAGCGCATCTCCATGGCGCACAGCGCCCTGGAAGTCGCCGACATCTTCCGCACCCACGGCCCCGACTGGCGCAAGGCGCAGCGCGGTCACCTGAGCCTGGGCCAGCTCAAGGTCATGTCGGCCATCGAACAGTGCCGCAGCGCGGCACTGGGAGGGCACGTGTTGCGTTGTGAAGGTTGCGGGCAAGATCAGATCGCCTACAACTCGTGCCGCAACCGGCATTGCCCGAAGTGCCAGGCTGCTGCCGCTCGGCGTTGGCTGGACGCTCGCCAAGCCGATCTGCTGCCCGTGGACTACTACCACGTCGTCTTCACCTTGCCGGCGCCCATCAGTGCCATCGCCTACTACAACAAGGCCGCCATCTACGCGCTGCTGTTCGACGTGGCCGCCGAGACCTTGACGACCATCGCGGCCGATCCGAAGCATCTGGGCGCCAGCATCGGCGCGACGCTGCACACATGGGGATCGGCACTGACGCACCACCCGCACGTGCATGGCATCGTGCCGGGCGGCGGCCTGTCGCCCGACGGCGAGCGATGGGTCGCCTGCACACCGGGGTTCTTCTTGTCCGTGCGCGTGCTGTCGCGGCTGTTCCGGCGCCGCTTCCTCGAAGAACTCGAGCGCGTCCACCGCGCCGGCCGGCTGCAGTTCTTCGGCGAGTTCGCCGCGCTGGCCGATGGGCAGGCCTTCGCCGACTGGCTGGCACCATTGCGCCAGTGCGAATGGGTTGTCTATGCCAAGCGCCCGTTCGCCGGTCCCGCGGCGGTGCTGGCCTATCTGTCGCGCTACACCCACCGCGTGGCGATCTCCAACGGCCGGCTCGTAGCCATGAACGAGCAAGGCGTCACCTTCCGCTGGAAGGACTATCGGGCCAAGGGCCGCACACGCCGCAAGACGATGACGCTCGATGCCGGCGAGTTCATGCGCCGCTTCCTGCTGCACGTCCTGCCGGGCGGCTTCCATCGCATCCGCCACTACGGGTTCCTGGCCAACGGCAATCGCACGGCCAGCCTGGCGCGCATCCGTGGACTGCTGGAGCAAGAAGCCGATGCTGCCGCACAAACCGCGAGCATCGATGCTGGGCCTTGTCCTGCTCGATCGGCCTTTGTCTGCACGCACTGTGGTGACGCCATGATCGTCTTGCTGACGTTTGCCCGCGGACAGTCAATCCGTGCACCGCCTGCGCAGGCTCAGGCACCACCATGAATGCGCAGCGACACCGATGCCGATGCCTCGCCAGCCTTCGACTCCTCATCTTCATGAGTCGATGCGGGGTGGTCTGGTCTTCACGTCGGACGAAGGCCTTTGCCGCTCGTCCCGTCGTTGCGCGGATCAAGCCATCGGCTCGGCTCCTCTGCGCTTGGTCGACGACGTTGGAGGCGATGCGGGCACATCGTGGGGGCCAACTCGCACCAAGTCCCCCCGAATCCCCATAGAGCAGGAGCCTTCTCGGCCTGCAGCGGTGCATTCCGCGGTTTCCTCCTTAGAGGCTTGTCCAACACCTGCCCTCAGGCCGTCGTCGCACGCGGGTTCGTGGTCTCACACGGGCAGGTGTCGGACAACCCTTAACCACAGCGGGAGTACAGGCTTCTCCGAAGCGGCCGTTAATCTCCGGGCGGGACAGCGCGTCAGCGGTGACGAGCTCGATTCAGTCGGCCAAGCCCAATGGGTTTCTGCCTACTTGAAAGACGTCCTGCAGCGCCTGCTCACGCAAGAGGTGCGGCAGTCGGCGAACTGCTACCGCATCGCTGGCAGCCCGCGATACTCACTGCCTGAAGTTCGTCACGCACGAGCGTGTCGCCCGTACGCATATTTTGATTCTCGCTCTCAAGACAGCTGCTTATGCAGACTGACGAGACCAAGCGCTCGATAGCCAATTCCTTCATAGAAGATTCGGGCCGGCGCCGCATCACCGGTTTGAAGGTTGGCGCCAAGGAATTCAAGCCGTCGCAAACGCTCTTCGAATGCGAGCATCAGCTTCTTCCCGAGCCCCTGACGCTGACCAGACTGGTGGACGCACATCTCCTTGATGTGAAAGGTCCAGCCGTCGACCCAGCGCTCGCCCCAGCCTAGAACGAGACCAAGGGGCTCACCCTCCCTCACAAGCCCAACGCCTTGAAAAGTCGGAAACGCTGCGAAGCCTGTAAGGCGCTCAATCACGGCATCCTCAGACCAACCATCATTCCACGGTGGCGAATTGAAGACCGATTGATATAGAGGCGAAAATTGTCGGATGTTCACAGACGACAACGCGATGACTTCTTCCATAAGAGTGACTGTTTGCAGCCCAATGCGACGGTTGATAAAAAGGGGCGGCGCCACTGGCCCCAAATCGGAAGTGCGACGGGCTCCGAAGCGGCCGTTCAAGTGCTATCAACGCTCGAAGATGAGCCGAAACACTTCTGTGTGGCAGTCGGTCCCACGCAGCTTCAGCAACGATGCTACACAGTGCGCCAGCGCCTCGTAGATTCTCTGAACGTTCAAGAGCGTCACGCGGTGACGGCACCGTGCTTCTCGCTCGCCCGTCTCCGCGAAGACTCCCCTGACCAATGACAACGAGAAGGATTCGCCGGCGCGGAGGCGTTCGGATATGAAGAACGCGAACAGCCTGTCGAACCACCCGGCGCGGTTCTCGGCGACCGACTGCACAATGCTAGCGAGTAGCTCGTCCTTGGATTGTTGAGTCATTTCTTGGTCCGGTGCTGATGGCATTGACGCAGACTGCATTCGGGTACTGAAGGGCAGCTTGTGGCCGACTGTAGCCGGACCAGGTGTCAGCGCAAAGGGCCCTACGCCGACCGACAGGTGGACCCCGATAGCGGAAGTTCAGGAGTCGTTGGCGGCGATGCGCAAGTCTGCATCGGGCACCGAGAACGCAACGACGGCTATGGACCCTGTGTGTTGTGCGTAGGTGATGTGCAAACGCCGGCCGTCTACCGTGAAGCTCTCCGGATAGCTGGTCCGGAGTTCGCGTAGCGCCGAGAGCTGAACGAACATCTGGTCCAGCAGGTTCACGTGCGGGTTCGCGCTGAAAGGGTTGAGAACGGTCAAGCAACTATTGATGGTCCCTGAACCGTAGTGGTCAATGAACTGCATGTAGTCGGTCGGCAACGGGCCACCAAGCTTGGACGTCACGGCACCCCATTGACCCGTGGTGCCTTGCTCGGTCAGCTGGGCAGGGGGTGGGAGCAGACTGAGGAGTTCGTCAATGACCATGGGAATTGGGCCGATGTCGGTTCATGACTGGATTCTGGCCGACGCCTGAACGTCCGATGTTGGTCGACTGAGGTCACGGCAACTCAAACAGGTATGGTTTTCGAACACGTTGAACACTTCGTTCATCGCAGGCGCCCAGCGACCTGAAGTTCTCCCTGGCCTGAGCCAGACTGAGGCTCCCGTTCGGACCTCCTCGAGCGACGGATGCGTCATCGTCGTCCTGTCCGTCGTCCTCCCAGAAACACACTGGACAAATCTCGTACCCGCCTCGCTCTGCGAGGGTGATATGGCGGCAGCAGGGGCAGGGGAGACCAGGCTTTTCTGTGGGAACGACGTAGGTAGGCGTCTTCATATCAAATGGACCACTCATGGTGAGCGACAGCTGTTGGCTGCATCCTGCCACACCAGTGCCAGCGTCAAGGTTCCAGAAGGCATCTCAACTGGCGGCAACCCAATGAAGTTCAATTTGGTTTACTTCTATCGAATAGGGAAAGGTGATGCCCAATTCCTGAACTTCTTCTACGTTGACCACTGGCCGTGGAAACGGACCCGCAGCTTGCCCCAGCTCAGGGTGGGCTCGCGTCGCAATGGCGCACGCTTTCTCTACGGCCGCTCCAACGCTTTCGGCTTCCACGAAGCCGGTTATCTCGCAGTTGGACTTCACGCCATCTACCTGGAACCCTTCACCGAGGAGCAAGACCTGCCAAATTTTCATGGTTTGTATGAACGTCGGGTTGTGGCCGACTGTAGCCTACCAGTACAAGGCCAAAACCGTGGCTTCCCCGATGAATCTTCCCTCCCAAACTCGCAACTCCTGACCTTCGGCGATGCGAGGCCTCACGAGATCTGGGCTGAGGAATTTCACGGCCACGACTCGCGACTCTCCGGGCCGTAGCGGCTCCATTTCTGAGAGGTCAAACCTTCCGTCAAAGAGATCACCATCGATGCTCAGCGGGCAGCCCCACCAGTCGGTGGAAGTCGGCCCCGCTCGCCCGCCTGCGTCCGACGGGAACAACCGCAGCTCGACGAGAGCATCAGGAGCCCAAAGCACCACACGTTCCCTTCAAAGTGCGGTCACTAGCCACCGCGAATGATCGGAGCCAAGCAGGTTCTGCACATCTGGCGAACGTCTGCTGCTGGCCCGAATTCTGCCTCACCGCGCCCAACCGACTGACGGTCCTAGCCGATCCTTCGCCTCGACTGAAAGCGCACCGTGAGGCTCCACACCGCCGAAGAAAACCGTCACTCCTGTCGATGAGGCCGGAGCACCATCGCTCTGCTCGTCGATCTGGAGCAAGACCCTCCAGTTCGGTAGATCCGTGAGAGCCCGCTGAACCGCGACAATGAGCTCCGGCGACAGGAAGGCGATCCGCGAGACGCAGACCTTGTGGGCGGTATCGCCATAGTCATCGTCTACGAGCCAGTAGTCGCCATTGCCGTACGGATCCTCGCGGCCAAACTGGGACAGAACCTCGCCGAGGGAGAGATAAAGGGCTTTCCACGTCTCGTCGCGTTGTTTGGTCATCATGGATCGAGGTCAAGCTGGATGAGCAGGACGAACGTCCGGAGTTGGGCGGGTGTGGTCAGCGTTCGGAAGCCGCAGCCTCGACCCAGACGACCTCGCCGGGATGGTGCTGGTCGATAGTATCGAGCGCGTCCGCCAAAACGAGTGGATCGCGCTCTTCCAATTGGTAGTCGAAGCGCGTCAGGCCTGGCACCTTCAGAGCGTCGAAGTCTTCCTCCGAGACAGCATCTGCACCACACCAAACTGTGGCGCCGAACCTCGCCGCTTCACGCAGCGCATCTTTCAAGCCGTTGGGGGTAATTGCGAGGAAGACCACGTTCTTCTCCAAGGTGAATATGCTGGGACAGGCGAGTGGCCGGTTCTGGCCGCACTCTGCCGGAGAGGGTCTACAGGTGGGCGGGTGTTAGCCCTCTGGATGAAACAGTCCCGGCAGCAGTCGATACACGTATTCATGCATGTACGAGTTGCCTCCGCAGAACTCCATGGTTTTGTCGTCGGTAAGAAACGTCAGCAGCGGCGATACGTTCTCGCCATTCGCTGCGAAACCTGCCGTATCGTCGATCAGGTTCGCCACCGCAAAGCCAATACTGCCCGTGAGTTGTTCGACCAGATCCTCAGGCGCATCAACCTTCTCCAACTGCGCCTTCATCGTGCGCAGCAGCTCGGCCGTGAGAGCTTGTTGAAGACGATCAAAGGCGCCGGTGGAGACCAGATTCATATCGTTCCTGTGATTTCTTGAGCACATGTCCGGCGTCGGCTTGCGGCCGCATGCTGCCACACCGCGGTGTGACCTCACCTGAGCACCCCGAAGGCGAACCAAGCGATGATGCCCGCGACCAGCACCCAGTTGCCCTTCCGGCAGATCTTCTTTCCTGCTTCTGAATACTCGTCGCCTGGACCAACAGACCACGCCACACCCGTCAGAAGGATGCGCGCTGAAGGCGACTTTCGCCTCTCCATATCCAAGACATGCCCGCCCACGACCACTCCCAGATAGGTGTAATAGATTCCGCAAGCTGTGCCCACGATGGCGAGGAGAGTGCTCAGAGTCATGACCTTTCCGTTCAAAGTCGCAGCTAGTCACGGCGGTCACCCAACGGGCGACGCCTTCACACCGCTGCAATGCATACCAACGGAGTGCTTGTGTTGAACGACCGCATGTGGCCGACTGTAGCCGGTCGACCCGCGTTGGACACTGCACCTTCATGAGGCAGGAATCAACTCGGAAATGCTACCGCGCGCGGCTCGCTCCACAAATTCAAAGAAGCTATGCGACACCGGCTTCCCGTCAGCGCCAGGTCCGTAGACGAGAACGGTTCCAAGGCCCGGCCCGGCAGCACATGAAAGATAGAACTTGAAGTCGCCTCCATCATCCGAAATGGGGACCAAACCCGATGGCAGCCCGTTGAGCGACTGCTTTCCGAGTAGTGCTCGAATGTCAGTCCAATAGGGAGGCTCGCCTTCAATCGCAGAAGGCAGCAGGCCGTGCAGCTCGAAGCCAGACAGGAGAGCCGCACCGTACCTCGACAGGAACGCGCGGTATTCACTGTGGAAGGCCAGTCCGTATTGCCGTTCAACCGCTGAGATGAATTCTTCGCTGACAGCACCGGAGCAGTCGGCTTGGTCGAGGACTGTGGCAACAGATTGAGGTACGTTGATGCTCATCTTTGAAAGCCTTTGGTGGAGGTCCGCTTCTGGCCGAGGCCGCGTTCTGCCCGACGGCCGGCGCCGCAATCATGAGGAAAACCGACCAACAAGACGCGCACATGCGGCGCGAACCTGCTGCCGGTGAAGAACCTCGAGCTCGCGCGCCTCGCGATCGCACTGTTCTAGCCAGGCCGGCGCACACTGACTGCGGAGCTCGTGCGGCGGCAGGTGGTCCGATTCGCTCGCAATAGCGACGAACAACGTGAAGTCCGGGTCATGGTCAAGCCATGACACCTCAAATCCCAGGGCTGCCAACTGCCTGACGCCCTCAACAAATGGGACCGTGCCATCCGCGAGGCTCCGAGCGGCGTTCGCAACTGCCTTGCGCGCCGCGCGGAGATGGCTTTCGTCAAGCATGCTCACCTCGCTCCTTCTCACATGTTTACTATCATTCGACCCCGCTCTCCGAAGGTCGGCTCTTGGCCGTTAGCCGGCGGGGTTCTTACGAAGCAGCGCCCTGTCTGTCTCCGGCGTCGATGGTACGAAGCACTGCAGCTTTCCGTCCCGCCCGTCCAGATACAGCCTTCCGCAAGCTTCGCACTGCCACATTGACCGCAGACCGTCCCCCCAAAAAATGTCTCGCGCCTTCATTGAAGCAGCATCACCTGTCAGCTGGCCTGCGGCCGCTGCACCAATGACATGGTCGTCGAGCGCATCCCACTTCGCACACCAACCTTGATCACTCGTAAAGCGAGCCTTGTTCGGAATGTCGTCGGTCCCGTCGTAGATTGTCGAGCCGCAGTGGCAAGCGATTTTCATGAATCCAGATCCCTTTGCACGCGAACTCTACTGCTTAACCGACCGTCTGCTTGTGGCCCGATGCCGGATGTTGACCGTAGGCGCGTCAAGGACGCCAGACCTCAAGGCTACCCGACGAGGTCGAACCAACAAGCACCATCTGGCTACGCCAATCAACTAGGATGACCTCCTTCGACTTCCTGAGCGCCAGGAAGGCGCTAGTCAAGGCAGTGTCGTCGGCACCTCTATCGAGAATCGCTGCCAGCACGTTGATGCCCGCTCGATCAGCCAGCCCATACAGATGGACCTTCTCGTTGAGGCGGATGCTAAAGCCGCCCTCAACCTGACCCAATGGCTTCGATGAAGTCGTCAGTATTGGAGACGGCAGGCGACTCCCATGGACCTTGGAAGCCAATTCCTCAACAGCAGCAGTTCCGCCGACAACTGGCGACCTGGAAAGGCGGCGAGCATAGATGTCTGTCCACCCGTGGGGGCCGCGATGGCTTTGCTCGAAGGCCTTGTATTCCACGAGGCGCCGCTGAACCTCGGCCAATCTGGTTGATGGGAAGAATTCGACCTGCGCCCATTCATCCTCGTGGAACTGCGGCGCGCCCCTGAAGGTTTCGGCTGTCGGCATGACGAACTTGAGGTCGTCGGTCGCCACCGTCGGCATGGTGAATCGAATCGACTTCGAGTTGATGGTCTCAATCTTGCCTGGAGCCTGCGCCGCCACAGGAGCCGCCCCTAGCGCGACCATGAGAGTGGAAATCAATTTTTTCATGCGTGATATGTTCTTTTCGTTCGCATCGTCAACAGGGTCGAGGCCGATATTCATGCTGACGAGTTCGTGTGCACGCGCTTCCAGGTGAACCGCTCCCGCCATTGTGTTGTGCCCACACCGCGAACGTCCGCTATTCCGTGAATTCTGCGGCGCGGCCGAACGACCGGTACTGGCCGACTGTAGCCGGGCGGTCTGTCAACGCAAAGGGCCCGAAGCAGCTTTGTCGCCCGAGTTGCGCGGTCTAAACGCCGTCCAAGAACATTCTGGTCATGCCAAACATTGCAACGATCATTCCAATCATCGCGATAGCAGCACCAAGCCGAATGAGAGCGAAATAAAACGCTACTGTCATTCCGAAGGTCACGATGTAGCCGCCAATCGAAAACCAGCGCCAGCCCGACAGACGCACTGCTGGCAACCGATCTTTGATGAAACGTGTGACAAAGAAGAAAACGGTCAACCAGAGTGGTGGCAAACCAAACTGTACGAGCGGATGAAGTGTGTTTTCCATTTCTTGTTACCTAATGAGCGTCTGGTCCTGGCCGAGGCCGTGTGAAAACGGGTTGAATAACTGACGGTGCTCGCCTAGATTGTGGCAACGCTACTGAAGGGCAACCACATGAAGCGATTCATCGAAGGCGAGGATCGACAGCAGGTCACTCT
>NZ_JACVBS010000003.1:0-441365 GCF_014852545.1 Variovorax sp. VRV01 | reverse complement strand
AGAGCCAGGGGCGCAGCCGCATCTCGTAGAAGGCCTGGCGGTCGTCTTCGTGCGACAGGCCGAAGCGGGTGACAAGGCCGGCGAGGTAGCGCGGGGCGCCGCTCTCGGTTTCCATCACGACGGTGGCCGTCTTGCCGAGCAGGGCCTTCGCATCGATGGCATTGCTGCTGCCCAGCAGCTCGAGGTCGAAGGCATAGGCCTGGCTGAGCGCCTCGCGTCCCGCCAGCCGATGGAACTGCAAGGCATCGCCCAGGGGCGAGTGCAGGATGACGCGCCTTCTCATGGACGCGGACGAACCACGGGCGCGGGCGAGCGGGCTCGCGCGATCGAACATTGACATGAAAGCTCCCTGGCCGCCCTCAGAGGCTGGGGGGCCGTTTTGTGGGAGGATTATGTAAGCCGCTGTTGCAGGCCCGGAAGCAGCCCAAAGTAGTCATCGCGAACGCAGATGCGCAATTCGTGAAGCAATGCACATCGCCGTGTGCCGCGGGCGCGTATCGGTGTCCGATGGACAGCCGCTCTGCTAGATTCCGTCCCGGTAGCCAATCCATTCAAAGAGTCTTTGACGCTCTGTTCTCCCTGAACCCTTCAATGAAGGTTTTTTTGGCTACCTCTCAACCCGCTTCGGCGGGTTCTTTTTTGGGCGGAACAGTCCTGAAGGAAGCGTCCTTAACCATCGGTTAAGACCGGCTAAACAAGACGCGAATTGTCGGCATGCCCTCGAATCGTGAGGATGCACAGCGCCGACGCCGTCGGATCCGCGCAAGAAAAAGACAGGAGACAGCATGCACCCGAGAAGCCCGACTGGGCGCCAGCCGCGCCTGCACTGGTTCGCGGCGGCGATGGCCGCGGTGGCAATCGCCGCCGGTGCACCGGCCGAGGCCCGCGTCACCCGCATCGTGATCGACAGCGTCGCGCCTCTCGCTGGGCAGTCGATTCCATACGAGCAGGTCCGCGGCCGCGCCTTCGGCGAGCTCGATCCGAACGATCCGCACAACAGCGTCATCACCGACATCCAGCTCGGCGCGGACGCCGACGGCAAGGTGCGGTATGAAACCACCTTCAATCTGGTGAAGCCGGTCGACATGAGCCGCGCGAGTGGCTTCCTCTGGCACGACGTGCCCAACCGCGGCGGCGCCGGCACCATCGCCGTGGAGGAGCGCGAACTGGGCGATGTCGGCCTGCGCAGCGGCTGGCAGGCGGACAACGCCGGCAACACGGGCATTCCCGCCAATCGGGCCGAGGGTACCAATCACTGGGTGGCGGCACCCATCGCCAAGCTGAACGGCGTGGCTGTCACAGGCACGGTGTTCGCGCGCATCGTCAACCGCGGCGGCGCGGGCTCCCAGCCGCTGATGGTGCAGACCAACCCCGTGCCCTACCTTCCGGCCACGCTGGACACGGCCCAGGCAACGCTGAAGACGCACATCAAGGAAACCGTCGATGGCGTCGTCACCGAGGGGCCGGCCATCGCCGCGGGCGACTGGGCCTTTGCCAGATGCGATGCCGGCAACCCGTTTCCCGGCACGCCGATCGACATCAACCCCGCCAATGCGCCCGGCAACCTGCCGGTGCACATCTGCCTGCGCAACGGCTTCGATGCCAAGCTGCTGTACCAGGTGGTGTATCCGGCCCAGAACGCCTACGTATTGGGCGTGGGCATGGCGGCGTTCCGCGACGTGGGCACCTTCTTCCGCTACGAGACGGCGGACGACTTCGGCACGCGCAATCCGGTGGGAGGCTTCGTCAAGGGCACGGCGGTGCGCGGTGTGTCGCAGTCCGGGAACATGGTGCGGCAGTTCATCTTCATGGGCCTGAACCAGGACGAGCGCAACCGCAAGGTCTACGACGGCGCCTGGCCGATCATCGCGGGCCGCCGGGTGGCGGCCAACTCGCGCTGGGCCCAGCCGGACGGCGTGCTGGAACTCTTTCAGCAGGGCAGCGAAGGCCCGCAGTGGTGGGTGGACTGGCCGGACCCGGTGCGCAAGCAGCCCACCGGCAGCATCTTCTCGCGCTGCAGCGCCAACGACACCTGCCCGAAGGTGATCGAACATTTCGGATCGGCCGAGGTGTATGCACTGAAGCTGACGCCCGAGTGGATTGGCACGGCCGGCGACGCGGACATTCCGCTGCCGCGCAACGTGCGGCGCTACTACGTGCCGGGCAGTCACCACGGCGGCGGCGCGGGCGGCTTCACGCACATGCCCGCGGCCGCCACCGGCCCCACCTGTCCCGGCAACAACTTCGGCCGCGGCACCTTGGCGGCCAACCCGGTGCCGCACACGGAAATCACCAACGTGCTGCGCCTGGCCATGCGCGACTGGGTGCTGAACGGCACACCGCCGCCGCCCAGCCGCTGGCCGACGCTCGCGGCCCGGACGCTGGTCGACGCCAACAAGAAGGCGATGGGCTTTCCGAGCGGCGTGCCCGGCATTCCGGACTCGATCTT
Organism: Variovorax sp. VRV01; assembly: GCF_014852545.1. Classification (NCBI taxonomy): domain Bacteria; kingdom Pseudomonadati; phylum Pseudomonadota; class Betaproteobacteria; order Burkholderiales; family Comamonadaceae; genus Variovorax; species Variovorax sp. VRV01. Next base: position 438,916 of record NZ_JACVBS010000003.1, on the reverse strand, counting down.
CCTGCCGCAGAACTTTGCGTTTCCGGTGTTCGACTACGACTGGGGGCCGCAATTCAATCATGCGGAAGCCTCCGGCGTGCCCACCCAGGTGCCGCCGTCCATCAAGAAGGTGATTCCGATGAAAGTTCCGAAGGTCGACGCCGACGGCAACGAGATCGACGGCGTCCCCACGGTGCTCGTGATGGCGCCGCTGGGCACGTACCTGGGCTTCAACGTCACCGCCGAGGGCTTCCACCGCGGCCAGGTGTGCAACTACGTCGGCGGCTATGTGCCGTTCGCCCGCACGCGTGCCGAGCGGGTGGCGAATGGCGATCCGCGCCTGTCGCTCGAGGAGCGCTACGGCAGCCGCGAGGGCTACGTGGCCGCGGTGCGCGCCGCTGCCGAGAAGGCGTTCGCCGAGGGTTTTCTCCTTCCTGCGGACCGCGACCGCCTTATCCGGCAGGCTTCGGAGAGTGCCGTGCTCCGCTGAAGGGTGCCGCGCTTTCCTCGATCATTTCCACCAGGGCGGCCGCCGGCGTCGAGAGCTCCGCGCGGCTGCGCATGGCCAGCAGCAGCACGCGTTCCATCTCGACGCCTTCGAGGCCGACCTGCACGAGACCCAGGGCCTGGGCATAGAGCGCGGCAGCCGCGCGCGGCAGGATCGCCAGGCCGAGCCCGAACGCGACCATGCGGCACATCGAATCGAAGCTGCGCACCTGCACCCGGATGCGCGGCGTGCGCTTGACCGCGTCGGCCGCCGCCATCACCTTGCGCGTGAGCGATGCGCTGCGTGCCAGCGTGACCAGGTCGTGGTCGAGCACGTTCTCGATGGAGGCGTTCTGCCGGCCGGCCAGCGCATGGCCCGCCGGCACCAGCAGCACCAGCTGGTCGACATTGCAGACGAGGGTTTCCAGGCCTTCGTGCGGCACGTTGTCGCCGATCACGGCCAGCTCCGCCGTGCCCTTGAGCACGGCGCGGATTCCGTCCTCGCTCAAGGCGTCTTCCATGTCGATCACCACCTGCGGATAGCGGCGGGCGTACTCGGCCAGCACGCTGGGCAGGAAGCCGCCGAAAGCGGAGGGATTGGCGCACAGCCGCAGGTGGCCGGTGGCACCTGACTGAAGATCGTCGACCGCCTGCACGAGCTGTTCCAGGCGCGCGATCACCTCGATCGCGTGCCGGTGCAGGGTCTGGCCTTCGGGCGTGGCGGTCACGCCGCGCTGGCCGCGCTGCAGCAGCGCCATGCCGCAGTGCTGTTCGAGATCGGTGATGCGCTTGCTGGCCGCCGGAAGCGATACGCCGAACCGGTCTGCGCCCGCCGTCAGGCTTCCGCCATCGACGACCGCGACAAAAAGCCGCAGGGAGATGAGATCGAAACGGTTCAGGTTGATCATGGCGGGTGGATTTGACCACTGGCAACGCTACGATCCACCGAAAGAAGCAAGACACCACACCATGCCCATCTTCCCTCGACCCGGTTTCATCTTTTTCCCTGGTACGCGCGGCATCCTGGCGGCCGCCGTCTGTGCTGCATCGCTGTTCATGGCGGGCTGCGAGACGCAGCCCGAATTCCGCCCGCTCACCTCCGAGGCGCCGCCGCCGCCCACCTTCGTGACCGTGCCCAAAGAAGAAACCTGCCAGGCCGCGCAGGCGCGCTATGCGCTCGGCCAGGCGCTCGATCCGCTGCTGCTGGAGCAGATGCGCACGCGCACCGGTTCCAAGTCCGCGCGCACCTCGGCCGCCGGCGCGCCGCTGCCGGCGCCGGCCGATCCGGCGCGGCTCAATGTCGACGTCGATGCGCAGGGCAGGGTGGTTGCCGCGCGCTGCGGCTGAAAGTCAATAATTCCGGGATGACCACCCACCCGACCCCCGCTGCCATCGCGCTCGACTGCTACTACAGCCTTTCCTCGCCCTGGGCCTACCTGGGCGGCCCGCAGCTGCAGGACATCGTGCGGCGCCACCATGTGCGGCTCACGCTCAAGCCCTACGACTTCCAGGCCGTGGTGCCGCAGACCGGCGGCATTCCGCTGAAGACGCGGCCCGAGCCGCGCCGCAGCTACCACGCGCTCGAATTGGCGCGCTGGCGCGACTACCTGGGCATGCCGCTCAACCTGGAGCCCGCCTACTATCCCAAGGGTGCGCCGGTCGATCCGAACTGGAACAAGTACCCGGGCTGGATGGTGATTGCCGCGCAGCTGCAGGGGCTCGATGCCCAGCCGCTTTCGCATGCGCTGCTGCGCGCGCTCTGGGCCGAAGAGCGCGACACCTCCGAGGCCGCGGTGCGCATTGCGGTGGCCGAGGAAAACGGCTATGACGGCGCGGCGCTGCAGGCGCTGGAGCAGGCGCCCGAGATCTTGGCGGTCTACCGCGCCAACAGCGCCGACGCCATCCAGGCCGGCGTGTTCGGCGCGCCGACCTTCGTGCTCGACGGCGAGCGCTTCTGGGGCCAGGACCGGCTGGCCTTTCTGGACCGGGCGCTCGACAGGCGCCGCCATTCCACGGGCGGATAATCCCCCGATGCGAATCCGCTTTACCAAGATGCAGGGTGCCGGCAACGATTTCGTCGTGCTGGACGAGACGCGCGGCACGCTGGGCCTCACGGCCGCGCAGTACCGCTTCCTGGCCGACCGCCATTTCGGCGTCGGCGCCGACCAGATCCTCACGGTGCGGCCGCCCTCCAAGGGCGCGGCCGAGGGGGTCGATTTCCAGTACGTGATCCACAACGCCGACGGCGGCGAGGTGGAGCAGTGCGGCAACGGCGCGCGCTGCTTCATGCGCTTCGTGCGCGAGCACCACCTGACCGAGAAGGACACGGTGCGCGTCGAAACGCTGGCCGGCATCATCGAGCCGCGCATGGGCGAAGACGGCCGCGTCACGGTCGACATGGGGCCGCCCGTCTTCGAGCCCACCCGCGTGCCCTTCGACACCGCCGGCCTCGATCCGCAGCCCGACGGCGCCTGGCACACCTGGCACCTGGCCCTCGGCACGCATGCCGACTCGGCCATCGTGTCGGTCGCGGTGCTGTCGATGGGCAACCCGCATGCGGTGCAGGTGGTCGACAACGTCGACACCGCGCCCGTGGCCCGGCAGGGCCCGCAGATCGAGCACCATCCGCGCTTTCCGCAGCGGGTGAATGCCGGCTTCATGCAGGTGGTCGACCGCACGCACGTCAGGCTGCGCGTGTTCGAGCGCGGCGCCGGCGAAACGCTGGCCTGCGGCACCGGCGCCTGCGCGGCGGTGGTGGCGGGCATCCGGCTCGGCCTGCTGGAGCGCCGGGTCGATGTGCAGACGCATGGCGGCGTGCTCACGATCGGCTGGGAAGGCGAGGGCCATCCGGTGCTCATGACCGGCCCGGCCACCACGGTTTTCGAGGGAGACATCGAGGTGCCCGAGCTGCCATGACCCACTTCAGAAACAACAAAGACGACGCCATGAACCCGATCACCGAAGACGACATCGCCAACTACCTGGCGAACACGCCCGACTTCTTCGAGCGGCACGCGCAGCTGCTGGCGCAGGTGCAGCTCACCAGCCCGCACGGCAACCGCGCCGTGAGCCTGCAGGAGCGCCAGGCCGAGATGCTGCGCGAGAAGATCAAGGCGCTGGAACATCGACTGATGGACATGGTGCGCCACGGCACTGAGAACGTGGTCATCGCCGACCGCCTGCAGCGCTGGACCAGCGGCCTGCTGACCACGCGCGACCCGCGCAGCCTGCCCTACCGCATCGCGGTCGACCTGCAGTCGCTGTTCCTGGTGCCGCAGACCGCCATCAAGGTGTGGGACTGCGGCGCCGACTACCTCAACGAAGCCTATGCGCAGTGGGTGAGCGACGACGTGAAGGCGCTGGCCACCTCGCTGACCTCGCCTTACTGCGGGCTCAACTCGGGCTTCGAGGCGGCCAACTGGCTGCCCGAGCCGGCCGGCGCGATGTCGATCGCGCTGATCCCGCTGCGGCCCGATGCCGAGTCGCCGGCCTTCGGCCTCCTGGTGCTGGCCTCGCCGGACGCGCAGCGCTTCAACGCCGAAATGGGCACCGACTTTCTCGAACGCATCGCGGAACTGGCCTCGGGCGCGCTGTCGCGGCTGCGGCCTTGAGCGGGCAGCGCCGGTCCTGGCGGGCCGCCGCGCGGCCCGTGCTGTGGACGGTGCTGCTGGCCGGACTGCTGGCCTACCTGGTCATTGCGGCCGTCATCTGGCGGCGCGCGGTCGAGGCGCTTGCCAATCCGCCGCAATGGCCGGCCGACGCAGCGCTGGTCCTGGGCAACCGCGCCTACCTCGATGGCAAGCCCAATCCCTGCCTGACGGGCCGGGTCGATGCCGCCATCGCGCTGGCCGATGCGGGCCTTGCGAAGAAGCTGGTGCTGTCGGGCGGCGTCGACAAGGAAGACGGCCGCATCGAGGCCGAGGTGATGCAGCGGCATGCGCGCGCCCAGGGCTACGCCGGGCCGCTGCTGCTGGAGCCGGCATCGACCTCGACCCGCCTGAACCTCGCCATGTCGCGTCCGCTGCTGCAGGCGGCGGGCGTGCACGGCGTGATCGTGGTGTCGGAGCCCTACCACCTGTGGCGCGTGGAGCGCCTGGTGCGGGCCAGCGGCTTCGACAGGGACTTCGATGTCCAGTACGCGGCGGCGAGCACGCGCTGCTGGCGCCGCTGGGGCATGGTTTTCAAGGGTGCGTTGCGCGAGCCTCTGGCTGTCGTGAACAATGCGTTCAATGGCTACCTCCACTGAGACGGCGGGGACCGGCTGGGTCGACAAGTATCTGGAGCATGTGCGCGTCGAGCGCCGGCTGGCGGCGCGCACGGTCGAGCTCTACGCCATCCACCTGCAGGCGCTCGCGGCCCATGCCGCACAGGCCGGGCTCTCGCTCGACCGCGTGCAGACCGCGCACATCCGGCGCTGGATGGCGCAGCTGCACGGCGCGGGACGCGAGCCGCGCGGCATTGCGCTGGTGCTCTCGTGCTGGCGCAGCTTCTACCGCTGGCTCGGCAACGAGGGGCTGGTGGGCTTCAATCCCGTGAAGGACGTGCATGCGCCCAAGGCCGCGCGGCCGCTGCCCAAGGCGCTGGCGGTCGACGATGCGGTGCGGCTTGCCGAACTCTACGACCCCGAGGCCGACCCCTGGACCGAGGCGCGCGACAGCGCGATCGTCGAGGTGCTCTACGGCTGCGGCCTGCGCGTGAGCGAGCTCACCGGCCTCGATGCGCGCGCCAGCGGCACGGCCCGCGGCTGGGTCGATCTTGACGCGCTGGAAGCCAACGTGCTCGGCAAGGGCAGCAAGCGGCGCATCGTGCCGATCGGCAGCAAGGCGGCCGAGGCGCTGCGCGACTGGTTCGCGGTGCGCGGCGAATGCGCGGCGCTGTCGACGGCCGCGCTGCGCGACCCGGCGGGCGCGGCGGCGCTCTTCATCAGCAGCAAGGGCGTGCGCATGTCCTCGCAGGCGGTGTGGAAGCTGCTGCGCGAGCGCAGCCTCAAGGCCGGCCTTGCGGCGCCGGTGCATCCGCACATGCTGCGGCATTCGTTCGCGAGCCATGTGCTGCAGTCGAGCAGCGACCTGCGCGCGGTGCAGGAACTGCTGGGCCACGCCAACATCGCGACCACGCAGGTCTATACCCGGCTGGACTTCCAGCACCTGGCCAAGGTGTATGACGCGGCACACCCGCGCGCGCAGGCGCGCCCCGAAGGCGCGCGGTCCAAGCCAAAGAACGACGACAACAAGCCAACCAAATGAAAACCCTCCGCCTCAAGCCCGGCAAGGAGCGCTCGCTGCAGCGCCGCCATCCCTGGATCTTCGAATCCGCCATTGCACGCGGCGGTGCCGATTCGGGCGAGACGGTGCGCGTCGAATCCCATGACGGCGCCTTCCTGGCCTGGGCCGCCTTCAGCCCGGTGTCCAAGATCCGTGCGCGGGCCTGGAGCTTTGTCGAAACGCAGCGCATCGATGCCGCCTTCCTGGCGTCGGTGTGCGCCCGCGCGGTGGCGGCCAGGGCGCTTTTCGACCTGCAGAGCGACGGTGTCCGGTTGGTCCACGGCGAGGCCGACGGGCTGCCGGGCCTGATCGTCGACCGGTATGGCGACACGCTGGTGGCGCAGTTCCTGTCGGCCGGCGTCGAGCGCTGGAAGGCCGCGATTGCCGATGCGCTGCTCGCGGCGACCGGCCTGCACAAGCTCTACGAGCGCTCCGACGCCAGCGGCCGCGAACGCGAAGGCCTGAAGCCGGTCACCGGCTGGCTGCGCGGGGAGGGCGCCACCGAGATCACGATTCGCGAGCACGGCTGGAAGCTTTCGCTCGACATCGCCACCGGCCACAAGACCGGCTTCTACCTTGACCAGCGCGACAGCCGCCAGCGCTTTGCCGAACTGGCGCAGCATCGGCGCTTTCGGCGCGTGCTCAACTGCTTCTGCTACACCGGCGGCTTCACGGTGGCCGCGCTCGCGGGCCTGCGGGCGGCGGATGCGGTGGAGGGCGCCGAACTGGTGTCGGTCGATTCGTCGCAGCCGGCGCTCGAGCGGGCTCGGGCGCACCTCGCGCTGAACGGCTTCGGCGGCGAGGGCCCGGGCCTGAAGGCGGAATTCCTGGACGCCAACGTCAACACCGTGCTGCGCGAGTTCATCGAGCAGGGCCGAAGCTTCGATGCCATCGTGCTCGATCCGCCCAAGTTCGCGCCCACGGCGGCCCATGCCGAGCGCGCCGCCCGCGCCTACAAGGACATCAACCGCCTCGCGCTCAAGCTGCTGGAGCCCGGCGGCGTCCTGCTGACCTTTTCATGCTCGGGCGGCATCAGCGCCGATCTTTTCCACAAGATCGTGGCTTCGGCCGGCATCGACGCACAAGTGGATGGCTACATCAGCGAACGGCTGGGCGCGGCGCCCGACCACCCGATGACCATCGAGTTTCCCGAGGGTGAATACCTCAAGGGCCTGGTGGTGGTGAGGAAGCCTGCTTGACCCCGCGCCAACGCAACTGAGTGGCATTGGCTAAACTGCCGGCCCAATCCCTTTTCTTCCTGTTTTCCGTTTCCGGAGCACACCCATGGCCCTCATTCCCGCCACCATCCTCACCGGCTTCCTGGGCTCGGGCAAGACCACGCTGCTCAAGCGCATCCTGACCGAGGCCCACGGCCAGAAGATCGCGGTGATCGAGAACGAGTTCGGCGAAGAGAACATCGACAGCGACATCCTCGTGACCGAGTCGAAGGAGCAGATCGTGCAGATGAGCAACGGCTGCGTCTGCTGCACCATCCGTGAAGACCTGCGCGAGGCGCTGCAGCTGCTGGCCGCCAAGAAGCGCCAGGGCCTGCTCGACTTCGACCGCGTGGTGATCGAGACCACCGGCCTGGCCGACCCCGGCCCCGTGGCGCAGACCTTCTTCATGGACGACGAAATCGCCGAGAGCTACCTGCTCGACTCCATCCTGACGCTGGTCGACGCCAAGCATGCGCCGCAGCAGCTCAACGACCGCCAGGAGGCGCGCCGCCAGGTGGGCTTTGCCGACCAGATCTTCATCAGCAAGAGCGAGCTGGTGTCGGCCGAGGAGACCGATGCGCTGATTCATCGCCTGAAGCACATGAACCCGCGCGCGCCGCAGCAGAAGGCGCATTTCGGCGATGTGCCGCTCAAGGACATCTTCGACCTGCGCGGCTTCAACCTGAACGCCAAGCTCGACATCGACCCCGACTTCCTCAAGGAAGACGACCACGACCATCACGACCATGACCACGCGCATGGCGAGCATTGCGACCACCCCTCGCACCAGCACGAGGGCCACGGCCACCATCACCACACCGACGACGACGTCAAGAGCTTCGTCTACAAGGCCGACCGCCCCTTCGACCCGGCCAAGCTGGAAGACTTCCTGGGCGCCATCGTCAACATCTACGGTCCGCGCATGCTGCGCTACAAGGGCGTGCTGAACATGAAGGGCACCGAGCGCAAGGTGATCTTCCAGGGCGTGCACCAGCTGATGGGCAGCGACCTGGGCCCGGAGTGGGGCAAGGACGAAGCCCGCCAGAGCCGCATGGTGTTCATCGGCATCGAGCTGCCGCGAGAGATCCTGGAGCAAGGCCTGGAGCAGTGCCTGGTCTGAGGCCCTGACTTGCTCCTTCCCCCGTTGGGGGAAGGTGGGATGGGGGCGGGCCGCCGATCAGGCGCCGTGCTTTTTTCGGGGCTGCCGTGCCCCCACCCCGGCCCTCCCCCCGAAGGGGAGGGAGGAATTACCGGCCCGGCGTGCCCAGCGGCTTGCCGTTGAGCTTCAGGCCGCCTTCGGCGTATTCGATCTGCGCGGTGACGTCATCGCCCTCGCGCCTGACGAAGCCCTTTTGCTCGCCTTGCTCGACCAGCCCCGCCATCATTTCGGGCGGCGGCGTCTGGCCGCTCTCAGCGCCGGTGGCGGCCAGCTGTTCCAGCCATTGCATCGGCAGCCGCGCGCTGGCCTTGAGCACGCCGCGCTTCATGAGCAGTGCCATGCCGGGTGCCTGCAGGTCTTCGTCGGTCACGCCGGCCATGCCGGCCGTGTAGCTGATCTCGCCGCGCTTGCCGCCGATTTCGACCAGCATCCTGTCGAGCCCGATCTCGGGGCTGTACTTGGCCATGGCCTTGAGGTCGGGCGCCAGCTGGTCGAACAGCACCTTCATCGCCGCCTGCGAGGCCTTGTTGCCGCCCTTGCCGCAGCCGTTCGCGGCGCTCGACTGCATCCAGGCATCGGCCAGCTTCTTGTAGCCGGCGGCGTGGATGCGGCGTCCGCCGCTGCTCATCTCGAACTTGTCGATCTTCGTCTCGCCGATCTTGCCGGTGCCCTTGACCGTACCGGTCGATGCGTAGAGCCCGTCCGCGATGGTGGCTTCGGCAAGCATGTCGATGTTCTGCAGCAGTACGGCCGGCAGGGCCTTGCCTTCGCCGCCCGCGGCGCCGCCCAGGCCCTTGGGGGCTGCGAATTCGAGGCTGTCGAGCCGGGCCTCGGTCTTGCCCGTGGCCAGGATCCAGCCCTCGCTCTTGTCCATGTCGGCCTTGCCGGCCAGCTTGCCCATCTTCAGCGTGGCGCCGGTGCGCGCATCGCTGACATCCAGCCCCGGCATCGTCAGGTCGTAGTGCACACGGGTCCGGGCGCCGTTCATCTCGATGCGGGCCTGCGCGCCCTGCCAGGCGAACCGGGCCTTGCCTTCCTCGGCCAGGCTGGCGGGCGCCACCGCCAGGTCGGTGGTGTAGGCGCCGTCGAACGACACCTTGGTGTGCGCCGTCAGGGGCTTGGCCTTGCCGAAGATCTGTTCGGCCTTGGCCTGGCCCTTCACGTCCAGCACCAGTTCGCTGTCGATGATGGCTGCCGCCAGCGTGCCACCGGCCAGCGGGCCGTGGCGGATGGTGTCGCGGAAGGTGATACGCACCGCCTTGAACGGCGTGGCGGCTTCTTCCGCTTCTTCTTCCTCATCCTCTTCCTCGCCGGGCTTGGCGGCAGGCACCTGCGCCGCGGCGGCCGCATCGGCTGCGCAGCCGAGTTCGATCGTCACTGTGCTGACGGCACCGAAGAAGCCGCGTTCGTAGCTGCGCTCGACCACGCGCACCAGCGCAGTCTGCTTCGGCACCTCGTCCAGCGCGGCCTCGTAGCTGGACTTTACTTTCGAGCCGGCCAACCACGTGCCGCCACCATAGGCAAGTGCGATGGCCGCAGCCAGCACGCCCAGAACTGCTTTTTTGCTCAAGATTGATTTCTCTTTTGTATGAATGAGATCGACCCGCACCGCTCCCCTGGCGATTTCGGCAGGTCTTGCTACCCCCTCCGGCAGCGCCGGCGATGCTACCGGAGACAAGGGGGTTGCAGGCACATCACCCTTCGATTCGAGTTCTCTATACAATCGCGCGCCTGTTCCGGCAGCCACGCCTTCGCCCGATGGGGCGGGATGTGGCTGACGGTGCGGGACGCCGCAGGTTCCTGGCGGGCTTTCGGGGGTATAACCCCGGGGTTCGTCACTGCGAGCACTCCGACGAGTGGAGCCCGCGCGGCTTGAAACCCGCCGTGGTTCCCTTGGGAGGAGACACCCAGTGAAAGCGCGTTCCAGTTCGTTCAAGGAGCCAGTCACCGTGAAGAAGCCCGCCGCCAAGGCCACGCCAGCAACCAAGCCCGCCGCCAAGAAAGCGGCGGCTGCAAAGCCGGCTGTACCCGCGGCAAAAAAGAGTTCTTCCGCTGCAAAGGCCCCGGCCACGAAACCAAAAAGCGCTCCAAAGAAGCCAGCAACGCCGTCGGCCAAGGCCGCGACCGTTGCAAAGAAGCCCGTCAAGTCTGCAAAGTCTGCTGCGCCGCCGGTGGCATCCGCCCCGGACAGGAGCGCAACCAAAACTGCAGTCGCGGGTCAACCGCCATCCAAAACCGTCGGCCGCACTGCTGCCGTTCCTTCTGCCCCTCCGATCCCAATGAAAAAAACGGCTGCCGCCTCTTCTTCCGCCACGGCGACACCTTCGATGCCCGCTCAGACCGCTGCACCCGCCCCCGCGCGAGGTGGCCGCGTGTCCCGGCTGTCGCAGCTGACCGTGCCTTCCATGCCGCAATCGGTGGCTTCCACCGCGGCCAAGTCCTCCTTCTCGCAGGCGCCTTCCAATGCACTGGTGCCGCCGCCTCCCGTCGCGGTGAAAAAAGACCCGAAGCTCGCCAACAACTGGAAAGCCAAGTCGGCTGCCGAGTTGACCGATGCCGAGGTGATCGCCATGCCCGACTCCGAGTACATGAATGAAAAGCAGATGGCGTTCTTCCGCCTGAAGCTGGTCGAACTCAAGCGCGGCATTCTCGAAAATGCCGGCGAAACCACCGAGCACCTGCGCGAAGACACCGTGGTGGTGCCCGATCCGGCCGACCGCGCCACCATCGAGGAAGAGCACGCGCTCGAGCTGCGCACGCGCGACCGCGAGCGCAAGCTGCTCAAGAAGATCGAGCAGTCGATCCAGCGCATCGATGCCGGCGACTACGGCTATTGCGACGAAACCGGTGAACCCATCGGCGTCGGCCGCCTGCTGGCGCGTCCCACCGCCACGCTGTCGCTCGAAGCGCAGCAGCGCCGCGAGCTCAAGCAGAAGATGTTCGGGGACTGAACGAGCGGCCGAAGAAGAGAACCTGTTCGCCTCGAAACCTCGTCGATGCCAAAGGAAGAGTCGGGCCGCCTTTTTTCCAAGGTGGCAAAGTTCGTCCGCAATCCGCTCAAGGATTGGTCCGAGCTGAATTCGACTGCGGATTCCACGCTGCCCGAGCAGGCTTACAGCCGCGAAATGCTCAAGGAGATGATCGAGCGGCGCCAGCGCAACGATTTCGTTCGCCGGCGCGAGTTCGACATGCTGCGCAAGCTTCGCCAGCGCGAAGCCGCCGCCCACGCCTTCGAAGGAACGGTCACGCCGTCTTCCTTCAACCTGAACAGCACCACGGAGAAATCCGAGGGGCGCGCGCTCACGCTCAAGAAGATCGACGAGATCGAGGAGCAGATGTCGCAGCAGTGGTGGAAGGGCCGCGGCCCCAACGGCGAGGTGCTGTCCAATGCGCCGCCCGATGCCGGCGCCGAAACCCTGCCGCCGCCCGTCGACGCAGCCGAGCTGGCCAGCCTGCTTGCCGCGCCGGCCTACGGCCCCGCGCCGGCGCCTGCCGTCGTGCCGGCACCGGCCGTGGTTGCCGCGGCTGCGCCTGCCGCGCCCGCTGCGGGCGTTCCGGCGGCCAGCGGCACCTCGCTGCTGTCGGCACGGCTCGCGCGCGACGGCGCGCTCGAAGAAGCCGTGATCCGCTTCGCGCACGGCGACGATGCCGGCGCCGAGGCCATTCTTCTTCAGGCCCTGGCCTCCGAAAGCGCAGCGGCCGAGGGCGACCACGCCACCACCGAGCGCGACGACGCGCGTTGGCGCACGTTGTTCGACCTGTATCGCGCCACCGGCGACGCCGCCAGGTTCGCCGCGGCACGCATGCGCTATGCGCAGCGCATGAAGCGCATGGGACCGGACTGGGTCTCGCTCGACGAACTGGCGCGCAGCGTGAAGGCGGTGGCCGCCAGCGAACTCGCAGAACTGGCGCCGGCCGGCGCCGACTGGGCCAGCCCGGCACGCCTGGCGCGCGACGGCTTGATCCAGCTCACGCGGGCGCTGTCGCAGGCCGGCTCGGTCTGGACGCTCGACTGGCGCGCGCTGGTCGCCATCGAGGCCGACGCCGCCGCGCCGCTGCGCGTGCTGTTTGCACACTGGGCCGATTCGCCGGTCCAACTGCGCTTCATCGGCGCCGCGAAATTGCTGGCCGTGCTGGCCGAGGCCACGCCCAACAACGAGCGCGGCACGCCGGACGTCTGGTGGCAGCTGCATCTGGCTGCACTGCGCATGATGAACATGCCCGACGACTTCGAGCTGGTGGCGCTCAACTACTGCATCACCTACGAGGTGTCGCCGCCGGCCTGGCAAGACCCCAAGGGCGCCTGCACTTCGGTGGCCGCACCGGCGGCAAGCCGTTCGAACTCCGTGTGGTCGCTGCTCTCGGTCAATGGCGAATCGGAGAGCTTTCCCACCACCGACACCGGCTTTGCCGCGCTGGCCGGCGATCTGCGCGGCGAGGCGCATTCGAGCCTGCAGCGTCTCGATACGGACCTGCGCAACACCACGGCGCCCGTCATCTCGTGCGCCGCGCTGCTGCGCATGGACCTGGCTGCCGCCGGCACGCTGCTTGGCTGGGTGCGGGCGCGCGACGCCCAGGGCGAGCGCGTGCAGTTCGTGGATGCCCATCGGCTGATCGCGGTGCTGTTCGACCTGGTCGGCATCGCCGACCATGCGACCGTGGCCCTGCGGAAGAACTAGGGCGCCCTGGCGCTGCGCACATTCGGTAGCAGCCGCGGGCTTGCATTGCCCAGCGGCATCCCCAGATGGCTTCGATGGAACAGTTTCACGGCACCACCATCGTGAGCGTGCGCCGCAAGACCCCCCAGGGCGACCAAGTCGCCATTGGCGGGGACGGGCAGGTCACTCTCGGCAATATCGTCATCAAGGGCACCGCGCGCAAGGTGCGGCGGCTCTATCACGGCAAGGTGCTCGCGGGCTTTGCCGGCGCCACGGCCGACGCCTTCACGCTCTTCGAGCGCTTCGAGGCCAAGCTCGAGAAGCACCAGGGGCACCTCACCCGCGCCGCCGTCGAGCTCACGAAAGACTGGCGCACCGACCGCGTGCTGCGCAAGCTCGAGGCCATGCTGGCCGTGGCCGATGCCACCACCTCGCTCATCATCACCGGCAATGGCGACGTGCTGGAGCCCGAAGACGGCGTGATCGCCATCGGCTCCGGCGGCGCCTACGCCCAGTCCGCCGCCAAGGCGCTGATCGACAACACCGAGCTCACGGCCGAACAGATCGTGCGCAAATCGCTGGCGATAGCCGGTGAAATCTGCATTTACACGAACATGAACCACACGGTGGAAGCGCTCTGACCATGTCCATGACCCCGCAGGAAATCGTCTCCGAGCTCGACAACCACATCGTCGGCCAGCCCGCCGCCAAGCGCGCCGTGGCCATTGCGCTGCGCAACCGCTGGCGCCGCCAGCAGGTCGAGGAGAAGCTGCGCACCGAGATCACGCCCAAGAACATCCTCATGATCGGCCCCACGGGCGTGGGCAAGACCGAGATCGCACGCCGCCTTGCGCGCCTGGCGGATGCGCCCTTCATCAAGGTGGAAGCCACCAAGTTCACCGAGGTGGGCTATGTCGGCAAGGACGTCGACTCGATCATTCGCGACCTGGCCGAAATTGCCGTCAAGCAGACGCGCGAGGCCGAGAGCGCCAAGGTGCGCGCCCGTGCCGAGGACGCCGCCGAAGACCGCATCCTCGACGTGCTGCTGCCGCCCGCGCGCGGCGCCGACGGCGCAACGCCGGCGCTGGACGGCCCCAACCCCACCCGGCAGGCCTTCCGCAAGAAGCTGCGCGAGCACCAGCTCGACGACAAGGAAATCGAGCTCGACCTGGCCGAAGCCCGCGCGCCGCTCGAGATCATGGGCCCGGCCGGCATGGAGGAAATGACCGAGCAGCTGCGCGGCATGTTCGGCCAGCTCGGCGGCGGCAAGCGCAAGACGCGCAAGCTCAAGATCGCCGAGGCGATGCGTCTGCTGATCGACGAGGAAGCGGCCAAGCTCGTCAACGAGGACGAGATCCGCACCCAGGCCATCACCAACGCCGAGCAGAACGGCATCGTCTTCATCGACGAGATCGACAAGGTCGCCACGCGCAGCGAAGCCCAGGGCTCCGACGTGTCGCGCCAGGGCGTGCAGCGCGACCTGCTGCCGCTGGTCGAGGGCACGGCCGTGAGCACCAAGTACGGCGTGGTGCGTACCGACCACATGCTCTTCATTGCGAGCGGCGCCTTCCACCTGAGCAAGCCGAGCGACCTGATCCCCGAGCTGCAGGGGCGCTTTCCGATCCGCGTCGAACTGCAGTCGCTCTCGGTGTCCGATTTCGAGAGCATCCTCACGCAGACCCGCGCCTCGCTCGTGAAGCAGTACCAGGCGCTGCTTGCCACCGAGGGCGTCACGCTCGAATTCACGCCCGACGGCGTGAACCGCCTGGCCACCATCGCGTACGAAGTCAACGAGCGCACCGAGAACATTGGCGCACGCCGCCTGTCGACCGTGATGGAGCGCCTGCTGGATGAGGTAAGCTTCGACGCGACCCGCATCGAGGGGCAGACCATCCGCATCGATGCCGCTTATGTCGACGAGCGCCTTGCGGCACTAAGTCACGACGAAGATCTTTCGCGCTTCATCCTCTGAAGCCGCTTTGCGGCCCCTGTAACGGCGGCTGCGCTTCACGCATCACATTCACTGCGTGAGCTAAGTGCTTAATTCTCAACGAAATTCGCCGATTTCCAGGTTTGGAAATCGGTGCTAAGTCGTTGATTCCATTACAAAAAATAGCACCAACGGCCAGTTGCGTCTGAAGTGTTTCCTGCTACAGTGCAAAAAAGTGCAGTTAAGTGGGAAAAAGTGCGGGTGGTGCCTCTTTCGGGTGCTGCGGCATTCCCAATACAGGGGTTCTGGTCGTGTTTCAAGGCGCTTCATCGCTCAGTCTGGATGCCAAGGGGCGGCTCTCCGTGCCGACCCGGCATCGCGACGTCCTGAGCGCCACGGCGGGCGGCCAGCTCACGATCACCAAGCATCCGCACGGCTGCCTCATGGTGTTCCCGCGTCCCGAGTGGGAGAAATTCAGGGAGCGCATCGCCGCGCTGCCGATGTCGGCACAGTGGTGGAAGCGCGTCTTCCTCGGCAACGCCATGGACGTGGAGATGGACGGCACCGGACGCATCCTGGTGTCGCCCGAACTGCGTGCCGCCACGGGCATCGTGCGCGACACGCTGCTCCTGGGCATGGGCAACCACTTCGAGCTCTGGGACAAGGCGACCTACGAGGCCAAGGAGGCCGAGGCCACCCAGGGCGAGATGCCGGATGTGTTTCAGGACTTCGCGTTCTGAGGACCGACGTGAACACTCCATGGACCCATACGACCGTCTTGCTGAACGAAGCGGTGGAAGCCCTTCTTTCCGGCAGCACGGCAGCCACCGGCACCTACGTGGATGCGACCTTCGGGCGTGGAGGGCATGCGCGCGCAATCCTCGCGCGGCTGGCGCCGGAAGGCAGGCTGATCGCATTCGACAAGGATGCGGAAGCGGTGGCCGAAGCAGCGCGCATCTCGGATGCGCGTTTTTCCATCCGGCACCAGGGATTCCGTTCGCTGGGCGAATTGCCCGATGCCAGCGTGGCGGGTGTGCTGATGGACCTGGGCGTGAGTTCGCCGCAAATCGACAACCCGGTGCGCGGTTTCAGTTTTCGTTTCGACGGTCCGCTCGACATGCGCATGGATACCACGCGCGGCGAGAGCGTGGCCGATTGGCTGGCAACGGCCGAACTTCAGCAGATTGCAGAGGTGATCCGTGACTATGGCGAAGAACGGTTTGCTGTTCAGATTGCAAAGGCGATTGTTGCTCGCAGACAAGAACGGGGCGCAATTTCAACCACCACCGAACTGGCCGAGCTCGTGGCTGGCGCGGTCAAAACCCGCGAGCCGGGCCAGAACCCTGCAACGCGCACATTTCAGGCTTTTCGGATTTTCATCAACGCCGAGCTTGAAGAGCTGCAACAGGCGCTAGAGGCAAGCCTTTCCGTGCTGCAACCCGGAGGCCGGCTCGCGGTGATCAGCTTCCATTCGCTGGAAGACCGCATCGTGAAGCAGTTCATCGCCAGGCACTCGAAGGAGGTGTACGACCGCCGCGCGCCGTTCGCCGCCCCGAAGGCCATGAAGCTGCGCGCGCTCGAGCGCATCAAGCCCTCGGCCGAAGAGGTGAGCGGCAACCCGCGCTCGCGCAGCGCGATCCTGCGCGTGGCCGAGCGCACCGCCGAGTCTGTCTGACATGGCCCGCCTCAACCTGCTCCTGCTGCTCGCGGTGGTCGCCTCCGCGCTCTACCTCGTGCACACGCAGTACCTGTCGCGCCAGCTCTACACCGAGCTCGACCGCACCCAGCAGGAGGCCCGGCGGCTCGAGCTCGACCACGACCGGCTGCAGGTGGAAAAGCGCGCGCAGGCCACGCCATTGCGCGTGGAGAAGCTGGCCAAGGAGCAGCTGCAGATGCGCACCACCACGCCGGCCATCACGCAGTACGTGCGGCCCGACGGCACGGTGATCCCGGCCGTGGTGGCGCCGCCGCCGGCGCCGCCTGCGACGCCAGCGGCCAAACCCGTCGCGAGGACCCAGCGATGAGCGCCGCGCCGGGCCGTCCCAAGCAAGCTCGCTCCCGCTCGGCGGGAAGGCGCGCAGCGCCAAGGGTGCACCAATGAGCCGTCGCAGCGTCCGCTACACCACCAGTCCCTTGCTCGCGAGCAAGACGCCGGTCTGGCGCAGCAAGTTCATCGTCGCCGGCATCGCCTTCGGCTTCGTGGTGCTCGCGGGCCGGGCCGCCTACGTGCAGGTGTTCAACAACAGCTTCTTCCAGCGGCAGGGCGAAGTGCGCTTTGCGCGCACGCTCGAGCTGCCGGCCAACCGCGGGCGCATCCTCGACCGCAACGGCCTCATCCTGGCGTCCAGCGTGGTGGCGCCGAGCATCTGGGCCATTCCGGAAGACATCGAGCGCGACGACCCCGAGGTGCGGGCCAAGCTCAAGCAGGTGGCCAAGCTGCTCGAGATGCCGCAGAAGGACTTCGACAAGAAGCTCGAGGACGAGGACAAGACCTTTGTCTGGATCAAGCGCCAGGTCGACGAGCCGATCGCCAAGCAGATTGCCGCGCTCAACCTCAAGGGCATCTACCAGCGCAAGGAATACAAGCGCCAGTACCCCGAGGGCGAGGCCGCGGCGCACGTGGTGGGCTTCACCAACGTCGAGGACAACGGACAGGAAGGCATCGAGCTTTCCTTCAACAAGGAGCTGGCCGGCAAGGCCGGCTCGCGCCGCGTCATCAAGGACCGCCTGGGCCGCGTGGTCGAGGGCGTGGGCGAGCAGGTGCCGCCGGTCGACGGCAAGGACATCCAGCTCAGCGTCGACAGCAAGGTGCAGTTCTTCGCCTACCAGAAGCTGCGCGACGCGGTGACGGCACGCAAGGCCAAGGCCGGCAGCGTGGTGGTGCTGGATGCGGTCACCGGCGAGGTGCTGGCGCTGGCCAACTATCCGAGCTACGTGCCCGACAAGCGGCAGAACCTCACGGGCGAGCAGCTGCGCAACCGCGCGCTTACCGACACCTTCGAGCCCGGCTCGACCATGAAGCCGATCACCGTGGCCATGGCGCTGGAGGCCGGCCGCGTGAAGCCCTCCACGCTGATCGAGACCTCGCCCGGCCGCTTCCAGCTGGGCGGCTTCACCATCAGCGACACGCACAACTACGGCACGCTCACGGTCGAGGGCGTGATCCAGAAGTCGAGCAACGTGGGCGCGCTCAAGATCGCCCAGAAGATGACCCCGCACGAGATGTGGGACACCTACACGGCGCTCGGCTACGGCCAGAAGCCGCAGATCCAGTTCCCCGGCGCGGTCACGGGGCGCCTGCGCCCGTGGAAGACCTGGAAGCCGGTCGAGCAGGCCACCATGGCCTATGGCTACGGCCTGTCGGCGTCGCTGTTCCAGATGGCGCATTCGTACACCGCCTTCGCGCATGACGGGGCCATCATTCCGGTCACCATCCTCAAGAGCACCGAGTCACCCGTGGGCGTGCGGGTGTTCTCGCCGTCGAACGCGCTGGCCGTGCGCAAGATGCTGCAGATGGCGGCCGGCCCGGGCGGCACCGGCACGCGCGCGCAGACCATCGGCTACTCGGTCGGCGGCAAGTCGGGCACCGCGCACAAGCAGGTTGGCAAAGGTTACGCGAGCAACAAATATCGCGCCTGGTTCACCGGCATGGCACCGATCGAAAAGCCGCGCATCATCGTCGGCGTGATGATCGACGAGCCGAGCGATGGCCAGTATTTCGGCGGCGTGGCCGCCGCGCCCGTTTTCAGCGAGGTCGTGCAGCAGACCCTGCGCATGATGAACGTTCCGCCCGACCTCGCGGTCAAACCGCTGGTGGTGACGCAAGGCGTCGACGAGAGCTTCTGAGCATGCTGACACTCACTTCCCCCTCGCTCGCCGCGCTCTGGCTCAAGGAGCGCGTGCAGGGCGCGCTGCATGCGGACAGCCGGCCGGTGGGCGCGGGCGACGGCTTCATCGCCTGGCCCGGCGCGGCCACCGACGGGCGCATGCACGTGGCTTCGGCACTGGCGCAGGGCGCTGCGGCCTGCCTGGTCGAGCACCAGGGCGTCGAGGCCTTCGGCTTCGATGGCGACGAGCGCATCGCAAGCTACCCGGGGCTCAAGGCCGCCACCGGTCCGATCGCATCGGCCTTCTACGACGACCCCTCGGCCGCGCTCGAAGTGCTGGCCGTGACCGGCACCAATGGCAAGACCTCCACCGCATGGTGGCTCGCCGAATCGCTCTCCGCGCTGGCCGTGCCCGGCGGCGTTCGCGCGCCGCGGCTCGACGGCAGCGCCGAGCGCGGCGTGCCTTCTCCCTGCGCGGTGATGGGCACGCTGGGCATCGGCGTGCCGCCGGAGCTCGTCTACACCGGCCTCACCACGCCCGACCCGGTGATGATGCAGCGCGAACTGCGCGCGCTCGTGGAGCGCGGCTTCGGCGCCTGCGCCATCGAAGCCTCGTCGATCGGCATCGCCGAACGCCGGCTCGACGGCGCGCGCATCGCGGTGGCGGTGTTCACCAATTTCACGCAGGACCATCTCGATTACCACGGCAGCATGGAGGCCTACTGGCAGGCCAAGGCCGAGCTGTTCCGCTGGCCCGGCCTGCGCGCCGCGGTGATCAACATCGACGACGTGCACGGCGCCAGCCTGTGCGCGAACCTGCTCGAGGCCGGCATCGGCGCGCTCGACGTCTGGACCGTCTCGGCTGCCGGCGCGCCGGCGCGGCTCATGGCGCGCGACGTCGGCTACGACGCGCAGGGCCTGCGGTTCTCGGTGGCCGAACACGACAGCGATGCCGTGGAGCGCATGTCGACCGGCCTGATCGGCCAGTACAACGTGGCCAACCTGCTGGGCGTGCTCGGCACGCTGCGGGCGCTGGGGCTGTCGCTCGCGCAGGCCGTGGCGGCCTGCGCCGGGCTCACCAGCGTGCCGGGCCGCATGGAGCGCGTGGGCGCGGCTGCCAATGCGCCGCTGGCCGTAGTCGACTACGCCCACACGCCCGACGCGCTCGACAAGGCACTGGCCGGCCTGCGCCCGCTCGCGCAGCAGCGCGGCGGCGCGCTCTGGTGCGTGTTCGGCTGCGGCGGCGACCGCGACCCGATCAAGCGCCCGATGATGGCCGCGGTGGCCGAGCGCCAGGCCGACCGCGTGATCGTGACCAGCGACAACCCGCGCAGCGAGAACCCTGACGCGATCATCAGCCAGGTGCTGCTCGGCCTCGCGCGCCCCGAAGCGGCCCAGGTGCAGCCTGACCGCGCGGCCGCCATCGCCGACGCCATTGCGCAGGCCGCACCGCAGGACGTGGTGCTGCTCGCCGGCAAGGGCCATGAAGCCTGGCAGGAAATCGCCGGCCAGCGCATTCCGTTCTCGGACCGCATCCATGCGCTCGATGCACTCACCCGGCGAGGTGCCGCATGAGCCATTCGCCGATGATGTTCACGCTGGCCCAGGCGCAGCAATGGATTTCGGGCGCACGCCTGGTGGGCGACCCGGCAACCACCATTGCCCGCGTCCATACCGACACCCGCACGCTCGCCGAGGGCGACTTGTTCGTGGCGCTCAAGGGCGAACGCTTCGACGCCAACGAATTCCTGGCCGATGCCAAGGCGCGTGGCGCCGTCGCCGCCGTTGCGCACGGCGGCCTCGAGGCGGCCGGCCTGGCCGGCCTCGAGGTGCCCGATTCGCTGGCCGCGCTCGGCGCGCTCGGCGCCGGCTGGCGCGCGCAGTTCGATCTGCCGCTGATCGCCGTGACGGGCAGCAACGGCAAGACGACCGTCACGCAGATGATCGCGGCCGTGCTCGTGGCCTTCAGGGGCGATCGCGCACTCGCGACGGCCGGCAATTTCAACAACGAGATCGGCGTTCCGCTGACGCTGCTGCGCCTGCGCGCGAAGCACCAGCATGCGGTGGTCGAGCTGGGCATGAACCATCCGGGCGAGATCGCACGGCTGGCGGCCATCGCGCGTCCGACCGTCGCGCTGGTCAACAACGCGCAGCGCGAGCACCTGGAGTTCATGGCCACCGTGGAAGCCGTGGCGCTCGAGAACGGCGCGGTGTTTTCCTTCGTGCCGGAGGACGGCACCGCGGTGTTCCCGCACGGCGACGAATTCACGCCGCTGTGGAACGACATGGCGCACGACGGCGCCACGCGCCGCTGCATGACCTTCGGCGAGCAGGAAGACGCCGACATCTCGCTGGTGGCCGCCGAATGGCGGCAGGGCGCATGGCAAGCGCGCATCCGCACGCCGCTGGGCGACTTCGATGCGCAGCTGCACATCGCGGGCCGGCACAACGTCGTCAATGCGCTGGCAGCCACCGCGTGCGCGCTCGCCGCCGGCATTCCGCCCGAAGTCATTGCCCGCGGCCTCACGGCCTTCGCACCGGTCAAGGGCCGCTCCAAGGCGAGCGCGGTGGTGCTGCCCGGCGGGCATTCGCTCACGCTGGTGGACGACAGCTACAACGCCAATCCCGATTCCGTGCGCGCGGCCATCGACGTGCTTGCGGCCTTGCCCGGCCCGCGCCTGCTGGTGCTCGGCGACATGGGCGAGGTCGGCAACCGCGCGCCCGAGTTCCATGCCGAGGTCGGCGACTGGGCGCGCCAGCGCGGCATCGAGGCCGTGCATGCGCTCGGCGCCGAAACCGCGCACAGCATCGCGGCCTTCAACGGCGGCGACAACGGCCGCCACTTCCCGGATATCGAGGCGCTCGTCGCCGCGGTGCTGGCGCGGCTGCCCCAGGTGGGGAGCGTGCTCGTCAAGGGCTCGCGCTTCATGAAGATGGAGCGCGTGGTGCAGGCGATCGAGCAATCACGACAACAACAAAAGGAGGCCGGTCATGACGCATGAGCCGCGCGACACCACATGCTGATGAGCCTGGCCCAATGGCTGCAGACACTTTCGCCCGAGTTCGGGTTCCTGCGCGTTTTCCAGTACCTCACGTTCCGTGCGCTGATGGCTGCGCTGACGGCGCTGGTCGTCGGCCTGGTGGCCGGCCCCTACGTGATCCGCCGGCTGGCCGCGCTCAAGATCGGCCAGCCGGTGCGCGGCTATGGCATGGAAACGCACCTGACCAAGAGCGGCACGCCCACCATGGGCGGCGTGCTGGTGCTGTTCGCCATCGCCTTCGCCACGCTGATGTGGTTCGACCCCTCCAACCGCTTCGTCTGGATCGTGCTGTGGGTCACGCTGGGCTTCGGCGCCATCGGCTGGGTCGACGACTGGCGCAAGGTGGTGCGCAAGGACCCGGAGGGCATGCGTTCGCGCGAGAAGTATTTCTGGCAGTCGGTGGTCGGCCTGATCGCGGGCTTCTACCTGCTCTTCAGCATCTCGGAGAGCTCGAACTGGCGCGTGCTGCAGCTGTTCTTCGCCTGGGTGCAGTCGGGCTTCGACCTCGACTTTCCGCCCAAGATCAACCTGCTGGTGCCCTTCTTCAAGGAAGTGAGCTATCCGCTCGGCGGCATCGGCTTCGTGATCCTGACCTATCTGGTGATCGTGGGCGCGAGCAACGCGGTCAACCTGACCGACGGCCTGGACGGCCTGGCGATCATGCCGGTGGTGATGGTGGGCTCGGCGCTGGGCGTGTTCGCCTACGTCACGGGCAGCGCGGTGTATTCCAAGTACCTGCTGTTCCCCAACATCCCGGGCTCGGGCGAGCTGCTGGTGTTCTGCTCGGCCATGGCCGGCGCGGGCCTCGCGTTCCTCTGGTTCAACACCCATCCGGCGCAGGTCTTCATGGGCGACGTGGGCGCGCTGGCGCTCGGCGGCGCACTGGGCACCATCGCGGTCATCGTGCGCCAGGAGATTGTGTTCTTCATCATGGGCGGCATCTTCGTGGTCGAGGCGATCTCGGTGATGGCGCAGGTCATGTACTTCAAGTACACCAAGAAGCGCTACGGCGAGGGCCGCCGCGTGCTCAAGATGGCGCCGCTGCACCACCACTTCGAGAAGAGCGGATGGCGCGAGACGCAGGTCGTGGTGCGCTTCTGGATCATCACGATGCTGCTGTGCCTCGTGGGCCTGTCGACGCTGAAGCTGCGGTGAAAAGAAGAGAAATCACATGCGGCACCTGAAAGACCTCCCCGTATTGATCCTCGGCCTCGGTGCGTCCGGGCTGGCGATGGCGCGCTGGTGCGCGCGCCACGGCGCGGCCGTCACGGTGGCCGATACGCGGGAGGCGCCGGCGCTGCTTGCGACGCTTCGGGCGGAATGGCCCGAGGTCGCGTTCATCGGCGGGCCGTTCTCGGCCGCGCTGGTCGAAGGCACACCGATCTGTGCCGTGTACCGCTCGCCGGGGCTGTCCCCCGCGACCATTGCACCGGTCGTCGATGCGGCGCGGGCCGTGGGGCTCGCGGTCGGCGGCGAACTGGATCTGTTTGCACGCGCGCTGCTGGACCTGCGGACCGTCGAGCTGCCCGCGGTCGAAGCGGCAGCTGAAGTGCCGGAAGACGAGCCTGTGGTGGAGGTGCCGGCGGAGCCCGTCGCAGAACTCGAGGCGCAGGGCGAATTGCCACTCGCTGGCGAACCGGCGGAAGCTGTGGCGGCCCCGGCACCGCAAGAGCCGGCAACGCCCGAGATGCCGGAAGCGGCAGAGCCCGCTGCCGATGCGGCAGAAGCCGAACCCGCACCGCCCACCGCGCAGGCCGAAGCCATGCCGCGCGACCCGTCGCTGAGCGTTCCCGCCGCGCCGCCGCCCGAAGAAGAGCAACAGCCGGCGCAGGAAGAGGCGCCGGCAGCCGAGGCGCAAGAAGCCCCCGCGCCGGCACCCGCACCGGCCTCCGCCACCGTGTCGCGCCTGCCGACCCCCGGCCAGCCCTACGTCCCCACGGCCGCCAGGGAGGCCGCCGAGTTCGTCGCGAAGATCGCCGAACTCTCCGCCACCAACCCGGCCTCCGCCGCGGTCGAGGAAGAAGACACGCCGCAGCTCAAGCTGGTGCCGATCGAGGAGCCGCCGGCGCCCAAGGGCTACACGCCCGCGGTGCTCGCCGTCACCGGCACCAACGGCAAGACCACCGTCACCGCGCTCACCGGCCAGCTGGTCGAGCGCGCGGGCAAGAGCGTGGCCGTGGCCGGCAACATCGGGCCGACGCTGCTCGACACCCTGGCCGCGCACATCGATGCCGAGACGCTGCCCGACGTCTGGGTGCTCGAACTCTCGAGCTTCCAGCTGGACGGCGTGCAGGGCTTCGAGCCGACCGCCGCCACGGTGCTCAACCTCACGCAGGACCATCTCGACTGGCATGGCGACATGCCGCATTACGCCGCGGCCAAGGCGCGCATCTTCGGCACGCAGGGGCTCATGGTGCTCAACCGCGACGATCCCGGCGTGATGGCCATGCTGCCTGCGCCCGTCAAGGTGAAGCTGCAGCGCCCGCAGGTTCGTGCCCATGTCACCTTCGGCGCCTCGATGCCGCAGCGCCCCGGCGACTACGGCATCGAACGCGTCAACGGCATGGCCTGGCTGGTGCGCGCACTCGAAGCCGACGAGACGCAGAAGCGCAAGCGCGGCGCGGTGGTCGAGGAAGAAATCTTCCTGCAGCGCCTGCTGCCCGCCGACGTGCTGCGCATCCGCGGCCGCCACAACGCGATGAACGCACTGGCGGCGCTCGCGCTGGCCAGCGCCGCCGGCTGCCCGCTCGGCCCCATGCTTTATGGCCTGCGCGAATACCGCGGCGAGCCGCACCGCGTGGAGCCGATCGCCATCGTCGACGAGGTCGAGTACTTCGACGACAGCAAGGGCACCAACGTCGGTGCAACGGTCGCCGCGCTCAACGGCCTGGGCGAAGACCGGCGCGTGGTCGTGATCCTCGGCGGCGAGGGCAAGGGCCAGGACTTCGAACCGCTGGCCGGGCCCGTGGCGCAGTACGCGCGCGCCGTGGTGCTCATCGGCCGCGATGCGCCGCTGATCGAGCAGGCGCTGGCCGCCACCGGTGCTTCGCTGATGCACGCGGGCTCGATGCAGGAGGCCGTCAAGCTGGCCGCCGCGCGCGCCAACCCCGGCGATGCCGTGCTGCTGTCACCGGCCTGTGCGAGCTTCGACATGTTCAAGGACTACGAGCACCGCGCGGCCGTGTTCCGCGAGGCCGTGCAGGCGCTTGCGGACGACCCGCGCGAGGCGGCCCCGTCGTCGAACGATGCCGACTTTTCTTCGGGAGACCCGGTTTGAACACCACGGCCGCCGGCGCCACGCCCAATGCAAAGACCAGCCGGTTCGGCGGCTGGTTCCGGCGCGCGCGCAGCGGCATCGACTCGCTGCCGGTGCACCTGCCGGTGCGGCTGGGCGGCGCCGGCGTCACGCAGACCAAGGCCGCGCCGATGCGCGTGCTGGGCTTCGACCAGGCGCTGGTCTGGGTCACCGTGGCGCTGCTCACCTGGGGCCTGGTGATGGTCTATTCGGCCTCCATCGCGCTGCCGGACAACCCGCGCTTCGCGCGTGCGGGCTACAGCGCGTCGTTCTTCCTCACGCGGCACGCGGCCTCGGTGGTGTTCGCGTTCATCGCGGCGCTGCTGGCCTTCCAGATTCCCATGAAGACCTGGGAGCGCGCCGCGCCCTGGCTCTTCGTGGCCTCGCTGCTGCTGCTGGTGGCGGTGCTCATCCCGCACATCGGCATCAACGTCAATGGCGCGCGGCGCTGGCTGCCGCTGGGCTTCATGCGCTTCCAGCCGTCCGAGCTCGCCAAGCTCGCGATGGTGCTCTATGCCGCCAGCTACATGGTGCGCAAGATGGAGATCAAGGAACGCTTCTTCCGCGCCGTGCTGCCGATGGGCGTGGCGGTGGTGGTGGTCGGCATGCTGGTGATGGCCGAACCCGACATGGGTGCATTCATGGTGATTGCCGTGATTGCCATGGGCATCCTGTTCCTGGGCGGCGTGAACGCGCGCATGTTCTTCGTGATCGCGGCGCTGGTGGTGGTGGCCTTCGGCACCATCGTGGCCACCAGCTCGTGGCGCCGCGAGCGCATCTTCGCGTACCTCGATCCATGGAGCGAGGAGCACGCGCTGGGCAAGGGCTACCAGCTGTCGCACTCGCTGATCGCCATCGGCCGCGGCGAGGTCTTCGGCGTCGGCCTGGGCGGCAGCGTCGAGAAGCTGCACTGGCTGCCCGAGGCACACACCGACTTCCTGCTCGCGGTGATCGGCGAGGAGTTCGGCCTGGTCGGCGTGCTGCTGATCATCGGCCTGTTCCTCTGGCTGACGCGCCGCGTCATGCACATCGGCCGCCAGGCGATCGCGCTCGACCGCGTGTTCTCGGGCCTCGTGGCGCAGGGCGTGGGCGTGTGGATCGGCTTCCAGGCCTTCATCAACATGGGCGTGAACCTCGGCGCACTGCCAACCAAGGGGCTCACCTTGCCGCTGATGAGCTTCGGCGGCTCGGCCATCCTGATGAACCTGGTGGCGCTCGCTGTCGTGCTGCGCATCGACTACGAGAACCGCGTGTTGATGCGGGGGGGACGCATATGACCGGCCGCACCGCACTCGTCATGGCCGGCGGCACCGGCGGCCACATCTTCCCGGGGCTCGCGGTGGCCGAGGCGCTGCGCGAGCGCGGCTGGCGCGTGCACTGGCTGGGCGCGCCCGGCAGCATGGAAGAAAAGCTCGTGCCGCCGCGCGGCTTTGCCTTCGAGCCGGTGCAGTTCGGCGGCGTGCGCGGCAAGGGGCCGCTCACGCTGTTCCTGCTGCCGCTGCGGCTTCTGCGCGCGTTCTGGCAGAGCATCGGCGTGGTGCGCCGCGTGCAGCCCCACGTCGTCGTCGGCCTGGGCGGCTACATCACCTTTCCGGGCGGAATGATGAGCGTGCTGCTCAACAAGCCGCTGGTGCTGCATGAGCAGAACTCGGTGGCCGGCCTTGCCAACAAGGTGCTGGCGGGTGTGGCCGACCGCGTGTTCACGGCCTTCCCCAACGTGCTGAAGAAGGCGCAGTGGGTGGGCAACCCGCTGCGCGCGGCGTTCACCTCGCAACCCGAGCCGGCCGTGCGCTTCGCAGGCCGCAGCGGACCGCTGCGGCTCCTGGTGGTGGGCGGCAGCCTGGGGGCCAAGGCGCTCAACGCCGTGGTGCCGCAGGCGCTGGCGCGCATCGCGCCGGCCGCGCGCCCGCGGGTGCTGCACCAGAGCGGCGCCAAACAGATCGACGAGCTGCGCGCCAACTATGCGGCAGCCGGCGTGGAGGGCGAACTCACGCCCTTCATCGAAGACACCGCGCAGGCCTATGCCGACGCCGACATCATCGTCGCGCGCGCCGGGGCCAGCACCGTGACAGAAATCGCGGCCGTCGGCGCAGCAGCGCTGTTCGTGCCTTTTCCCTCGGCGGTCGACGACCACCAGACCACCAACGCGCGCTTCCTCGTCGACGCGGGCGGCGGATGGCTGGTGCAGCAGGCCGACCTCACTCCTGAATTGCTGGCTGATTTGCTACAGAAAACCGAGCGCACCGCGCTGATCGACAAGGCCACCAGGGCCAAAACCATGCAGAAGACCGAAGCCGTCGAGGCCGTCGTCCGCGCCTGCGAGGAGCTTGCCAGATGAAGCACGCGATCCGTCACATCCATTTCGTGGGCATCGGCGGCTCGGGCATGAGCGGCATCGCCGAGGTGCTGTTCAACCTGGGCTACCGCATCACCGGCTCCGACCTGGCCGACAGCGCCACCCTGCGCCGGCTCGCGGGCCTGGGCATCGGCACCTTCGTGGGCCATGCCGCTGCGCACATCGACGGCGCGGATGCGGTCGTCACTTCCACCGCGGTGCAGTCGGACAACCCCGAGGTGCTGGCCGCGCGCGAGAAGCGCATTCCCGTGGTGCCGCGTGCGCTGATGCTGGCCGAACTGATGCGGCTCAAGCAGGGCATCGCGATCGCGGGCACGCACGGCAAGACCACCACCACCAGCCTGGTGGCGAGCGTGCTCGATGCGGCCGGGCTCGATCCCACCTTCGTGATCGGCGGGCGCCTGAACAGCGCCGGCGCCAACGCGCAGCTCGGCAGCGGCGACTACATCGTGGTGGAAGCCGACGAGTCGGACGCCTCGTTCCTGAACCTGCTGCCCGTGATGGCAGTGGTCACGAACATCGATGCCGACCACATGGAAACCTACGGGCACGACTTCGCAAGGCTCAAGAAGGCTTTTGTCGATTTCCTGCACCGCATGCCGTTCTATGGCGTGGCCATCCTGTGCACCGACGATCCGGCGGTGCGCGACATCGTGGCCGAAGTCACCTGCCCGGTGACGAGCTACGGCTTCGGCGAGGAAGCCCAGGTGCGCGCGATCGACGTGCGCGCGGTGGGCGGCCAGATGCATTTCACGGCCCAGCGGCGCAACGGCGTCACGCTGCCCGACCTGCCGATCGTGCTGAACCTGCCGGGCGAGCACAACGTGCGCAACGCGCTTTCGGTGATCGCGGTGGCGGTGGAGCTCGGCATTCCCGACGAAGCGGTGCAGCGCGGACTGGCCGGCTTCAAGGGCGTGGGCCGCCGCTTCCAGAGCTATGGCGAGGTGGCCGCGCAGGGCGAGCCGGCCGGCAGCTTCACGGTGATCGACGACTACGGCCATCACCCGGTCGAGATGGCCGCGACCATTGCCGCCGCGCGCGGCGCGTTCCCGGGGCGCCGGCTGGTGCTGGCCTTCCAGCCGCACCGCTACACCCGCACGCGCGACTGCTTCGAGGACTTCGTCAAGGTCATCGGCAATGCCGACGCGGTGCTGCTGGGCGAGGTCTATGCCGCGGGCGAGCCGCCCATCGTGGCAGCGGACGGCCGCACGCTGGCGCGCGCCCTGCGCGTGGCCGGCAAGGTGGAGCCGGTGTTCGTCGACGACATCGGCGCCATGCCGCAGGCCATCCTGGACAACGCGCGCGCCGGCGACGTGGTGCTTTGCATGGGTGCGGGCTCCATTGGCGCCGTGCCGGGCAAGGTGGTTGAAATCGCAGCCGCGGCATCGCTGCCGCCAACAACGCGCAGCAGGCGCAAGGGGGAGGCAGCATGAGCCTTCAGGATCCAAAGCAATTCGGCAAGGTGGCCG
The DNA here is from genome assembly GCF_014852545.1 of Variovorax sp. VRV01. NCBI lineage: Bacteria > Pseudomonadati > Pseudomonadota > Betaproteobacteria > Burkholderiales > Comamonadaceae > Variovorax > Variovorax sp. VRV01. The sequence goes on along the minus strand of NZ_JACVBS010000003.1, from coordinate 410,235 downwards.
TGCTGTTCGGCGGAAGCTCCGCCGAGCGCGAAATCTCGCTCCTTTCCGGCAATGGCGTGCTCGGGGCGCTGCGCTCGCGCGGTGTCGATGCGCATGCCTTCGATCCCGCCGAGCGCGACCTGGTCGAGCTGCGGCGCGAGGGTTTCGCGCGCTGCTTCATCGCGCTGCACGGCCGGCACGGCGAGGACGGCACGGTGCAGGGCGCGCTCGAGCTGCTCGGTATTCCCTATACCGGCTCGGGCGTGATGGCTTCGAGCGTGGCCATGGACAAGGTCATGACCAAGCGCATCTGGCAGGCCGACGGGCTGCCGACGCCCAGGTACGTGCGCCTGGCTTTCGACCAGCAAAGCCGCGAGCAGATCCGCGCCGTGCCCGACGTGCTCGGGCTGCCGCTCATCGTGAAGCCGCCGCGCGAGGGCTCGTCGATCGGCGTGACCAAGGTTGAGGGCTACTCGCAGATGCAGGATGCCGTGGCGCTGTCGGCGAAGTACGACGCCGACGTGCTGTGCGAGGAGTTCATCGAAGGCGAGGAAGTGACCTGCGCCGTGCTCGGCAGCGGCCTCGACGCCCGTGCGCTGCCCGTGGTGCGCATTGCCGCGCCCGAAGGCGCCTACGACTACCAGAACAAGTACTTCACCGACGACGTGAAGTACCACTGCCCGAGCGGCCTGCCCGAAGCCGAGGAGCACGAGATCCAGCGCATCACGCTGGCCGCGTACCACACACTCGGCTGCCGCGGCTGGGGCCGCGCCGACGTGATGATCCGCGCGAGCGACCGCAAGCCTTTCCTGCTCGAGATGAACACCTCGCCCGGCATGACCAGCCATTCGCTGGTGCCCATGTCGGCGCGCGCATCGGGCATCGCCTACGAAGACTTGTGCCTGCGCGTGCTGGCCTCGGCTTCGCTGGATGCCGCGGGGGGAGCGCAATAGCCATGGCCGACAGCATCCCTGTTCCGTTCGACGTCAAGCTCATGAACATCGTCTCGAACCTGGCGTTCGTGGTGGTGGCGCTCATGCTGCTGGCGGCGGGCGCATGGTGGGTGCTGCGCCAGCCGTTCTTTCCGATCGGCGGCATCAAGGTCGATGGCGACGTGACGCACAACAACGCCGTGACGCTGCGCGCCAACGTCGCGCCGCAACTCGCGGGCAACTTCTTCACCGTCGACCTGGCGCGTGCGAGAACCGCTTTCGAGTCGGTGCCCTGGGTGCGCAAGGCGGTGGTGCGGCGCGAGTTCCCGAACAAGCTGCGCGTGACGCTGACCGAGCAGGTGCCGGTGGCCAACTGGGGCGACGAGGCCGGCTCGAAGCTGATCAACGGCTTTGGCGAGGTGTTCGAAGCCAACGTGGCCGAGGTGGACGACCGGCTGCCGCGGCTCGACGGTCCCATCGAGCAGGCCGGGCAGGTGCTTGGCATGTACCGCGTGATTGCGCCGCTGTTCCCGCCCTACGACTTCAGCGTGGAAGAACTCACGCTGTCGAGCCGGGGCAGCTGGAAGGCGGTGCTGGACACCGGCGCCGAGATCGAGCTGGGCCGCGGCCAGGCCGAGGAGGTGACGGCCCGCACGCAGCGTTTCCTGAAGACCGTGACCCAGGTCGCGGGCCAGTACCGCCGCACCGCGGCGGACGTCGAGGGGGCCGACCTGCGGCACAACGACGCCTATGCGCTGCGTCTTCGCGGTGTCACCACGGTCGTTGCCGACCCCAAGACGAAGAAGAAATAGATAGCGAATACCGAGGACATTCAATGCCCAAAGAATACAAAGACCTGGTTGTCGGACTCGACATCGGAACCGCCAAGGTGATGGTGGTCGTCGCCGAGGTGCTGCCCGGCGGCGAACTCAAGCTGGCGGGGCTCGGCATCGCGCCGAGCAACGGCCTCAAGCGAGGCGTGGTGGTGAACATCGACGCCACGGTGCAGAGCATCCAGCAGGCCTTGAAGGAGGCCGAGCTGATGGCCGACTGCAAGATCAGCCGCGTCTACACCGGCATCACCGGCAGCCACATCCGCGGCATCAATTCGAGCGGCATGGTGGCGGTGAAGGACAAGGAGGTCACGCCCGCCGACGTGGCCCGCGTGGTGGAAACTGCGCGCGCCATCAACATCTCGAGCGACCAGCGCCTGCTGCTGGTGGAGCCGCAGGAATTCGTGATCGACGGGCAGGACGTGAAGGAGCCGATCGGCATGAGCGGCATGCGGCTCGAGGCCAAGGTGCACATCGTGACCGGCGCGCAGAGCGCGGCCGAGAACATCATCAAGTGCGTGCGCCGCTGCGGCCTCGAGGTCGACCAGCTGATGCTCAATCCGCTGGCCTCCAGCCAGGCGGTGCTGACCGAGGACGAGCGCGAGCTCGGCGTGGTGCTGGTGGACATCGGCGCGGGCACCACCGACGTGGCCATCTTCACCAACGGCGCGATCCGCCACACGGCGGTGATCCCGATCGCGGGCGACCTGATCACCAGCGACATCGCGATGGCGCTGCGCACGCCCACCAAGGACGCGGAAGACATCAAGGTCGAAAACGGCTATGCCAAGCAGCTGCTGGCCGACCCCGACACGCAGGTGGAAGTGCCGGGCCTGGGCGACCGCGGTCCGCGCATGCTGAGCAAGCAGGCGCTGGCCGGCGTGATCGAGCCGCGCATCGAGGAGATCTTCTCGCTGGTGCAGCAGGTGGTGCGCGAGTCGGGCTACGAAGAGGTGCTGTCCTCGGGCGTGGTGCTCACGGGCGGCAGCGCGGTGATGCCCGGTATGGTCGAGCTCGGCGAGGACATCTTCCTGAAGCCGGTGCGGCGCGGCATTCCGAAGTATTCGAGCGCGCTCTCCGACATGGTGGCGCAGCCGCGCGCCGCCACCGTGATGGGCCTGCTCGAGGAAGCACGCTTCGCACGCATGCGCGGCTTCAAGGTCGCGCAGAAGAACGGATCCGTAAAGACTGCGTTCGGGCGTTTCAAGGACTTCATCGTGGGGAACTTCTGACCATGAACCACTCCCCACTCTGGCTCGCACGCGGCGGTCCGCCCTTGCATTTCAACGAGCGATGGCGGCGCACGGGTCCACCGCCGCGACGACAGCTTCGTTGAACTCGTCAAGACACCAGAAAAATTCATAGATACACAACGGCAACTGCAAATTCAAGGAGTTAGAAATGACCATCGAAATGATCGAAGTCGAAGAATTCAACCAAGGCACCCAGATCAAGGTGATCGGCGTCGGCGGCGGCGGCGGCAATGCCGTCGCGCACATGATGGAGCGCGGCGTGCAGGGCGTGCAGTTCGTCTGCGCCAACACCGACGCGCAGGCGCTCCAGCGCAGCAACGCGCACAAGATCATCCAGCTGGGCACCAGCGGCCTGGGCGCGGGCAGCAAGCCCGACAAGGGCCGTGACGCGGCCGAAGCCGCGGTGGACGACATCCGCGCCGCCATCGACGGCGCGCACATGCTGTTCATCACGGCCGGCATGGGCGGCGGCACCGGTACCGGCGCCGCACCGGTGATCGCGCGCGTGGCCAAGGAAATGGGCATCCTCACCGTGGGCGTGGTGACCAAGCCCTTCGACTGGGAAGGCGGCCGCCGCATGACCAATGCCGACGCCGGCCTGGCCGAGCTCGAGGCCAACGTCGACTCGCTGATCGTGGTGCTCAACGAGAAGCTGCTCGACGTGCTGGGCGAGGACATCACCCAGGACGAAGCCTTCGCGCATGCCAACGACGTGCTCAAGAACGCGGTGGGCGGCATCTCGGAAATCATCAACGAGTACGGCGGCGTGAACGTCGACTTCGAAGACGTGCGCACCGTGATGGGCGAGCCCGGCAAGGCCATGATGGGCACGGCCGCTGCTGCCGGCCCGGACCGCGCGCGCATTGCCGCCGAGCAGGCCGTGGCCTGCCCGCTGCTCGAAGGCATCGACCTCTCGGGCGCCAAGGGCGTGCTGGTGCTGGTGACCGCATCGAAGGGCTCGCTGAAGCTCAACGAGTCGAAGCTCGCGATGAACACCATCCGCGCCTACGCCTCGCCCGATGCGCACGTGATCTATGGCGCGGCCTACGACGAGAGCCTGGGCGACCAGATGCGCGTGACGGTGGTCGCCACCGGCCTGTCGCGCGCCGATGCGCGCCGCCAGGCACCGACGCTCGAAGTGATCCGCACCGGCACCGACAACATCCCGTTCAACGTGCCCACGCTCGGCGCCGGCCATGCGGGCCACGCCGGCCACGGCGGCGGCAACCAGCCGAACTACGACGGCATGGCCGTTCCCAGCGTGTGGCGCACGAACCGCACCATGGCCGCGGCCAAGGTGGACGCGCTGTCGTCGGGCGGCATGGACGATTTCGAGATCCCGGCATTCCTGCGCCGTCAAGCCGATTGACGGCAAGGCAACCGAACGCAGAGGGCACGAAGGTTCGCAAGGGGTACGGGGAAGACCTGAAAGGGACTTCTGCCGGCTCTAGGCGCTGCGTCCGCTTCGTGCCCTTTGCGTCCATCGCCGGTCGGTGGGCATAGAACCCATGTCTATCGCTGCCATAGCGAGGGGAATAGGGCGGCACGGGCGCCGCGCGCCTAAAATCTTCGGCGTGCTGCAACAACGAACCCTCAAGTCGATCAGCCGCGCCGTGGGCGTGGGGCTTCACAGCGGCCAGCGCGTGGAACTCACGCTGCGCCCCGCTCCGGTGGACACCGGCATCGTGTTCCGGCGTGTCGACCTGCCCGAGCCGGTCGACATCCGCATGACCGCCGAAGCGGTGACCGACACGCGCCTGGCCTCCACCGTCTCGACCGGCGGCGCCAAGGTGCAGACGGTCGAGCACCTGATGTCGGCCTGCGCCGGCCTCGGGATCGACAACCTCTACATCGACATCACGGCCGACGAAGTGCCGATCCTCGACGGGTCGGCCTCGTCCTTCGTGTTCCTGCTGCAAAGCGCGGGCATCGAGCTGCAGAAGGCGCCGCGCCGCTTCATCCGCGTGACGCGCAAGGTCGAGGTGCGCGAGGGCGAGGGCGCCAACGAGAAGTGGGCGAGCCTGGAGCCCTACCACGGCTACAAGCTGAGCTTCGAGATCGACTTCGACCACCGCGTGGTCAATTCCACCGGCCAGCGCGTGGAGTTCGACCTCGGCACCGACTCCTACAGCCGCGACATCGCACGCGCGCGCACCTTCGGCTTCACCAAGGAAGTCGAGTACATGCGCAGCAAGGGCCTGGCGCTCGGCGGCGGCCTGGACAACGCCATCGTGATGGACGACACCAAGGTGCTCAATGCCGGGGGCCTGCGCTACGACGACGAGTTCGTGAAGCACAAGATCCTCGACGCCATGGGCGACCTCTACATCATCGGCAAGCCGCTGCTCGCGGCCTACACCGCGTTCCGCTCGGGCCATGCGCTCAACAACAAGCTGCTGCGCGAACTGCTGGCCCACAGCGACGCCTACGAGGTCGTCACCTTCGAAGACGAAAAGCGCGCACCGCGCGGCTTCGGCGAAGTGGCGCGGGCCTGGTAGGCCGCGTTCGCAATGCTTCTCTTCCGCTGGGCCATCCTGCTGCTTCTGCTGGTGGCGGGCGTGTCGTTCGCGTTCTATGCGGGCACGGGCCAGGCCAAGTACCGGCGCTTCGGCTGGATCGTGCTCAAGTGGACGCTGCTTGCGGCCTTCGGCTTCTTCGCAGTGTTGATTGCCGAACGCGTGGTGTAGTCGGCTCGCCCCCAGGCTGCGCGGCACTTCGTGGCCGGTGATCGATCTCAGTCGGCCAGGGTCTGCAACGCCTGCACCTGCTGTGCCAGCAGCAGCCCCCTGCGGTGCGCGGGCACCAGCAGCATGAGCGTGTCGCCCAATGTCTTCGGGCGTCCCCAGGGCGCATGCAGCCTGCCTTGCGCGAGCAGCGGCGCCACCAGCTGCTCGCGGCCCATCAGCACGCCTTCGCCGTCGAGCGCCGCCTGCAGCGCGAGGCTGTAAAGCGAGAAGTCCGGGCCGGCGGCCAGCGCATCGGCCTCGGCTGCGTTGATACCGGGACGCACGGCCTGCAGCCAGCGCGCCCAGTCGTCGTGCCACACGGTGTCGTGCAGTCCGCCGCAGCGGGCCAGTACATCGACCAGGTCGTCGAGCGCGCGCGGGCGCCCGCTTGGCAGCGTCTGCTGGAGGCGCGGGCTGCACACCGGCACGAGCCGGTCGCGCGCGAGCGCCATGCCTTGCGCGCCGACGGCGGTTTCGATGCGATCGCCGGCGCGTGCATAGAAGAGGCCGAGGTCGAAGGGTTCGCGCCGGAAGTTCGGCGGCTGCTCGAGCGCCGTCACGGACACCTGCACGCCGGGCAGCGCCGCCTTCAGCCGCGAAAGCCGCGGCGACAGCCACAGCTGCGCCATCGCCGGCAGGGCCGCGACCTGCAGCGTGCTGCGGCGCGCGGCAGTCTGCGTCTCGTGCCGCAGCGCCTGCACCGCGAGGCCGAGCTGGTCGACCGCGGCGCTGAGGGCGGGCAGTGCGCGCCGTCCGTGCGCGCTGAGGCGGATGCCCTGGCTGTGGCGTTCGAACAGCGCACCGCCGGCCCAGGTCTCCAGCGCCTTGATCTGCTGCGCGACGGCGGCCGGCGTGACGAACAGCTCTTCGGCCGCACGCGCAAAGCTGCCGTGGCGTGCCGCAGCCTCGAAGGCGCGAACGGCTGTGTGCGGGGGCAGGCGAGGGCGGGGTGGTGCGAGGGGCATGCGGCGTGGAGGCCCAAGTTTTTCTATCGCTCGGGCCCAGATTATCCGTGTTGCCCGCAGTGATGGCGCAGGCGACCATGCGGCCACCTGCCACTTCCAGCGAGATCTGCCGCATGCCTGCCGCCCTCCAACGCCGTTCCTGGGTTCCCGCTGCCAGCGAAGACCATGTGCTCGCGATTGCCGCCGATGCGGCCGCGCGCGATGCGGCCGGCATCGCCGCCGAGATCGAAAGGCTCGCGGACGACAACCATCGCATCCATGACCGTGAGGGCCTGAACCTCAACCCCGCCACCAACGTGATGAATCCTGCCGCCGAGGCGCTGCTGTCGCGCGGGCTCGGCTCGCGGGCATCGCTGGGCTACCCGGGCGACAAGTACGAAGTGGGGCTGGAGGCCATCGAGTGCATCGAGGTCATCGCGGCCGAGCTGGCCGCCGAGGTGTTCGGCTCGAAGTTTGCCGAGGTGCGCGTGAGCTCCGGCGCGCTGTCGAACCTCTATGTGTTCATGGCGACCTGCCGGCCCGGCGACACGATCATCGCGCCGCCGCCGGCCATCGGCGGCCACGTCACGCACCATGCGGCCGGCGCGGCCGGGCTCTATGGATTGAAGACGGTGTCCGCGCCGGTCGATGCCGACGGCTACACGGTCGATGTCACGGCGCTGGCCAGGCTCGTGCGCGAGGTGAAGCCGAAGCTCATCACCATCGGCGGCAGCCTGAATCTGTTTCCGCACCCGGTGCCGGCGATCCGCGAGATTGCGGACAGCGTGGGCGCCCGGCTGCTGTTCGATGCCGCGCACCTCTCGGGCATGGTGGCCGGCAAGGCCTGGCCGCAGCCGCTCGAGGAGGGCGCGCATGCGATCACCATGAGCACCTACAAGAGCCTCGGCGGTCCGGCCGGCGGGCTGATCGTGTCGAACGATGCGGCGCTGATGGAGCGCATCGACGCCATCGCCTACCCCGGCCTCACGGCCAACTCCGATGCGGGGCGCACCGCGGCGCTGGCGCGCGGGCTGCTCGACTGGAAGGCGCACGGCACGGCCTACGCCTCGGCGATGCGCGAGACCGCGCAGGCGCTGGCACGCGCGCTCGACGCCGAGGGCCTGCCGGTGTTCGCGAAGGCGCGCGGCTTCACGCAGTCGCACCAGTTCGCGCTCGAGGCTGCGCCTTGGGGCGGTGGGCAGCGCGCCGCGAGGAAACTGGCCGGGGGTGGTTTGCTGGCCTGCGGCATTGGCCTGCCGATCGCACCGGTGGAGGGAGACATCAACGGCCTGCGTCTGGGCGTGCCGGAGATCGTGCGGCTCGGCTTCACGCCCGACGACATGCCGCAGCTTGCGTCGTGGATCGCGCGTGCGCTGAAAGGCGATGCGGCGTCCGTGGCGGCCGAGGTGCGCGAGCGCCGCGCGCGGCTCGGCGGCCTGCGCTACATCGTGCGCTGAGTCAGCGCGAGCGTCCCTGCCGGTAGGTGCCGGCGTGCGTCTTCGACAGCTCGGCCGCCTCGGCCAGCCGCGCCATCGACCGGCCCACCTGCGCATGCGTGATGGCAATGCCCAGCGCGTCGGCCGCATCGGCGCCCGGCAGGCCCGGCAGGTCGAGCAGGCGCTTCACCATCTCCTGCACCTGCGCCTTGGCGGCCTGGCCGTGGCCCGCCACCGCCTTTTTCATCTGCAGCGCGGTGTATTCGGCCACCGTGAGCTTGCTGTTGACCAGCGAGGTCACGCAGGCGCCGCGCGCCTGGCCCAGCAGCAGCGTCGACTGCGGATTGACATTGACGAAAATGATCTCGACCGCCGAGGCATCGGGCTGGTAGCGCGCGGCGATTTCCGCAATGCCGTCGAACAGCACCTTGAGCCGCGCCGGCAGGTTGCCGCTGCCCAGGTGGCGCGTGCTGATGGTGCCGCTGGCCACGTAGCGCAGCGCATGGCCGTCCGAGTCGACCACGCCGAAACCGGTGGTCAGGAGGCCGGGGTCGATGCCGAGAATGCGCATGTCAGTTTTCCACCGCGCTGTGGGCGACCCACGAGCATGAAACCGACACGGCCCCAGGCCAGGAACACCGCGGAACCGGCTTTGCCGGGCCGCTGGTGTTGCCCCCTGGAGGGGGGAGTCGAGCTACACGAAGTGAGCGAGGGACGGGGGTGGGTTTCATCCTAGAGGTTGAAGTACCAGCGGATCGAATGGAAGAAGATCGGGGCCGCGAAGCACAGCGCATCGACACGGTCGAGCAGGCCGTTGGCCCCGGTCACGCCCACGCCTTTCTTGCCCCAGTTGGGAATGCCGCGATCTCGCTTGAGCGCCTTCATCACCAGGTGCCCCATGGAGCCCGCGATGCAGGCGATGACGGACACTGCCAGGGCCTGGCCGAACTTGAAGGGCGTGATGAACGAGAACAGCGCGCCCACCAGGCTGGCCACCGCGATGCCGATGCCCCAGCTGGTCCAGTTGAAGCTGCGGCTCACGTTGGGCGCGAAGGGCTTGCGCTGGGTGCGGCGCGAGATCACGTGCTGCACCAGCACCGAGGTCTGCACCACGAACACCAGGAAGAACACGAGGAAGGCGCTCTTGCCCTCGTAGCCCGGAAAGCTCAGCAGCAGCAGCGCCGGCACATGGCTCATGCCGTAGACGCAGACCATGATGCCCCACTGCAGCTTGGCGTTGCGCTCCAGAAAATGGCTCGGGTCGTCGGCCAGCGCACTGGCCACCGGGATCGCGAGGAACACGTAGACCGGAATGAACACGGTGAACAGGTCGAAGCGCGCGGTGGCGACGAGCCAGAACTGGATCGGCAGCACGACGAAGAAGGCCAGGATCAGGCTGCGGTGGTCGCCGCGCCGCGTGGGCGAGAGCGTGATGAACTCGCGCAGCGCGAAGAAGGCGATCAGCGCGAACAGCACGGTGGCCACCGTCTCGCCCAGCGCCCAGCCGACCCAGAACACGATCACCATGAACCAGGTGGTGCCCAGCAGCTTGCGGTAGTGCGCCAGCTCGGCCTGCCAGGCGGCGTCGTGCACGGGGTTGCGGCGTTCCTTGAAGGTGAGGAAGAAGGCCGTGGTGCTCACGACCACGAGCAGCCCGAAGACGATGAGGAACAGGGCCGCGACCTGCTGGGTCGGGGTGAGGCTGCGCAGGAACTGGTTCATGTCAGACCTCGCGCAATGCGATCACCGCGGCACGCGCGCGGTCGAGGAAGGGGCGGCGCTCCTCGCCTTCCTCGACGCGGATCGGCGCGCCGAAGGTGACGGAGCACAGGATCGGCACCGGCACGATCTCGCCCTTGGGCATCACGCGCTGCACGTTGTCGATCCACGCTGGCACCAGCACCACCTCGGGGAACATCGTCGCGAGCGTGTAGAGGCCCGACTTGAACTTCTGCGGCTCTCCCGTGTGGCCGCGCGTGCCCTCCGGAAAGATGATGATCGAGTCGCCGCTGCGCAGCGCTTCGATCAGCGGCGCCAGTGGATCGGAGACGGGCGCGGCAGGTTCCGGCTCCACGGCCGGCGGCGTGACGGCGAGCGGCGCGGCCGGTGGTGGAGGAGGCGGCGGAGCGGGAAGGTCGAGCCGCCCTTGCACTTCGTCGAAGGCTTCGGGCGTGATGTCGACGACGGGCGGTGCCATGGGCGCCATCGGCAACAGGGGCTCCATCGAGGGTTCGATGCGCTCGGACTGTGGCGCAGCAGCGGCATCTCGGACGGGCGGCAGCGGCGCTTCAGGTTCCGCCGGCGCTTCGGCAGGCGCGGCCGGCGCCGTGGCCGCGCGCTCCACATACACCGCGTTGAACACCTCGGTCGTGATCCAGCGCTTGAACGGCGTATTGGCCCAGTAGTCACGCGCCGCAATGGGCCGCGTGATGCTGCGCAGTTCCTCGGGCAGGGCCGCCCAGATCATCACCAGGTCGGCGTGGCTCTGGTGGTTGGCGAAATAGATGCGCTGCTCGGCCTTCGGCGGGCAGCCGTACCAGCGTGCCTGGGCGCCGGTGAGCAACCGGACGATCCCCAACAACAACCAACCCGTGAGCTTTGCCAGCATGGGCGCGATGATACGGGGCATGCGATGGCGTTTCGATCCTCTTTGTCTGGCGTGGGCGATGGCCCTGTTCCTTGTTCTCATCCTGCTGGCCACCATCGGCGCGCTCTGGGGCTGGCTGCGGAGCTTTTTCGGCGACGTGCTGGCCGTGGCGTGGGTCTACCTCGTCTTCAAGACCTTCGTCGCCGCGCGCGTGCTGCCAGTGGGGCTGGCCGCGCTCGGCGTGGGCCTGGCGGTCGAGCTGGGGCAGTTCCTGGCATCGGCCTGGCACCTGCACATTTCGAACCGCGCCCTGCGCATCGTGCTCGGCAGTACCGCCGACTGGTGGGACGTGCTGGCCTATGTGATCGGCTTCGCAGCCGTGCTGGCCATCGAAGCGCTGCGCGAAGCCCTCAGGGCAGCTCGGCCGACGGCATCCGCGCCACGATCGTCGACGCCCTCCCGCTGAGGTAGGACGAGCCGATGCGGCGCTCGAAGAACTTGGGGCTCGGCAGCATCACGGCGAGGCGCGCGGCTTCGGCTGCGCTCAGGCGCGAGGCGGGCTTCCTGAAGTAGTACTGGGCCGCCGCCTCGGCGCCGAACACGCCTTCGCCCCATTCGACGTTGTTGAGGTAGATCTCGAGGATGCGCCGCTTGTCGAGCAGCACCTCGAGCGCCATCGCAAGCGCCAGCTCCTGGCCCTTGCGCAGCAGCGTGCGCTCGCCGGAGAGCAGCAGGTTCTTCGCCAGCTGCTGCGTGATGGTGGAGCCGCCGCGCAGCTGCACCGGCCGCACCGGCTTGCCGCGCGCAATGGCGCGCGCCGCACGCCTGGCCGCCAGCTCCTCGGCCTTGGCGTTGCGCTGGCGCGCACGCTCGATGGCTTCCCATTCCACGCCGTTGTGGTCGATGAAGTCGGCATCCTCGCTCGCGATGACGGCGCGCTTGAGGTTGTCGCTGATCTGCGCGTAGGGCACCCATTCCTGGCGCCAGGCACCCTTGCGGCCCTGGTGGATGGCGATCTGCCAGGCTTCGCTGCGCTGGAACGCGGTGCTTTGCGGATCGATCACCGCCATGGCCGCGATGCGCCCCACGAAGAAAAGCTCCAGTGCCACGCCCGCCACCAGCAGGCAGGCCACCAGCCGCAGCAGCCGCTTCATTGGCCGGCGGCGAGTGAAGCGCGCAATTCGGCCAGCACCTGCGCGGAGGGCGGGCGCACGCCGCGCCAGAACTCGAACGCTTCGGCCGCCTGTTCGACCAGCATGCCGAGCCCGTCGCGCGGCACGGCGCCGTGCGTTTCGGCCCAGGCCATGAAGCCGGCGGCCGCGGGGCCGTACATCAGGTCGACCGCGAGCGCGCCGGGGCGCAGCACCTGCGCGCGCACCGGCACCGCATCGCCAGCGAGGCTGGAGGCCGTGGCATTGACCACCACGTCGAAATTGCCGGTCACCTCGTCGAGCGCCCAGGCTTCGAGCGCCGCGCCATGACTCAGCGCCAATGCCGCATGGCGCTGCACCAGCGCCATGGCCTTGCCGACCGTGCGGTTGGCCACCACGATGCGCGCAGCGCCGGCGTCCAGCAGCGGCCCGAGCACGCCCGCTGCGGCGCCGCCCGCACCGATCAGCAGCAGCTCGCGGCCCGCCAGCGGCACGGCGGCATTGCGCACGATGTCGTTGACCAGCCCGATGCCGTCGGTGTTGTCGGCGTGGATGCTGCCGTCGGCCTCGAAGCGCAGCGTGTTCACCGCCTGCGCAAGCACGGCGCGCTCGCTGGTGTGCAGCGCGAGCGCGGCGGCGTCGAACTTGAACGGCACGGTCACGTTGCAGCCGCGCGCCGTGTCGCCGCGCTCGGCGGCTTCCCGGCGGAAGGCGGCCACGCCTTCGGCAAAGGCGCCGACCGGAACGAGCCGGCGGCTGTAGTCCATCTGCTGCCCGCAGAGTTCGGCAAACCGGGCATGGATGCGCGGCGAGCGGCTGTGCTCGACGGGGTTGCCCATTACGCAATACAGATCCATGGCGCGTGGATTCGCTGTTGTCTATTGGGAGGAGAGCTCGATGGTCTCGTCGCGCGTGAACTTGAAGCGCGACTGCAGCACGATCTGGTCGGTCTCTTTTCGCATTGCGTCGGTGAACTTTCCGAAGCTGCCGATGCTGTGCACGATGGCCTTGGCGCGGCGGTCGAGCACGATGTCGCCCGAGCTTTCGTCGACCACGGTGTCGAGGATCTTGCCGTCGTGGTTGATGGTGATCGTCATCTTGAGCTCGCCATAGAGCTTCTTGCCGGCGGCCGTGGGGAAGTTCTCGGTACCCCGCACCTCGATGCGCCGGCGCAGCGTGTCCACGTAGATGGCGTAGGCCGCCTCGCGCGTGGAAGGGCTCAGGTAGCGCTTCTTGGGGCGCGCGTTTTCTTCATTCACGCGCCGCTCGATCTCGGCCAGCAGCTCCACCATCTGGCGCCGCTTTTCCTCGCGGGCGATGGCTTCCTTCGGATCGCCCGAGGCGCGCGGGTCCGGCGCAGGCATGGCCGCCAGGTCGCGCTTGAGCTGCGCGAGCAGCTGCATCTGCTGGGCCTGCATGGCCTCGACCTGGCGCCGCGCCTCCTCGATCGAGTCGCCGACGGCGGTGAAGCTCGAGGGCGGCAGCGGACTGGTGGCGCGGCCGCGCTCGAGGTCGCCGCCGCCCGCGAGCGAGGTCTGGGCCATCACGCGGGTCTTGGCGTCGGGCTTGTCATTGGTCTTGCTGTTGACCAGGATCACCTCGAGCGGGGTTTCGCTGAAGACCCGGTTGAACGATTCGGGATCGACGAAACGCACCGCCAGAAGTGCGGCGTGCGCGATGACCGACACGCCGAGTGCGATCTGCAGCGTGCTCAGATCCCTGAAGTTCATGGACGACGTTCCTTGGCGCGCATGGGATGACCGGTGCTCATGCCGGCGTGTTTTCCGGGGCCGCCTCGCTGTCGCTGAGGTCGACTGCAATGGCGATGGGGCCGGCGACTTCTTCCGCTTCCTCGTCGCCGCCTTCCTCCTCGGCCTCGACATCCACCTTGGGCGCGTCGAGGCGCTCGAGCACGGTGCCGTGCACGTCGAGCGCGATTTCGTCGATCTCGCCGAGCTTCACGCGCAGGCGCGCGCCGCGCTCCTGCTGACCCGCCACCGGGAACACCAGCGGCAGCGTGTCCGCGCGCACCAGCGCGCCGTTCGGGATGTCCTTGATGACGGTCGCCTCGAGCTCGGTGATGCCCCGCTGCTGCAGGTACTTGAGCGTCCAGAAGCGCTCCATGCCGCCCTGGTAGGCGTTGTACGTTGCGTAGGCGGCGTCGAAGCCCGAGAGAATGGAGAACAGGTCCGCATCCTTGGGCTTGAACGGCGCGGCCAGCGCGGCGGTCTTGCCGTGGCGCGCGGCGGCAATGATCTGCCACTGGTTCACCAGGTCGGTGTAGCGGCGCAGCGGCGAGGTGCTCCAGGCATAGCTCTTCACGCCCAGGCCCGCATGCGGCAGGGCCCGCGTACCCATGCGCACCTTGATGCCGGGCGCCAGGCTGGCCTGGCTGCGGTAGAGCCCCGGCACGCCGAGCTCGCCGAGCCAGCCGCCCCAGCTGCTGTTGGCCAGGATCATGGCTTCGGACACGATCAGGTCGAGCGGCGCGCCGCGCTGGCGCGTGGTGATCTGCACCTGCTCGCTGCCGTCCGGTTCGCCGTCGTTGCCCACGAGGCGGAAGTTGTAGTCGGGCCGGTTGAAGTTCTCGGGCTTGCCGCGCACCACTTCGCGCCGGGCCTTCAGCTCTTTCGCGAGGCGGAACAGGAAGGACAGCGGCGCGCGCAGCTTTGCAGCGGCCTCGGGCGTGTTCTCGCTCGTGAACGAAGCGTCTTCGAGCCAGGGCTGCGTGACCACCGCGTCGAGCCGGTCGTGCCGCAGGTTGGCCACGATCGGCACGCGTTCGAGCTTCGTCTCGGTCGATTGCAGTTCGAGCGTGGCTTCGTCGAAGCGCGCGTAGAGCGACACCGCGGGCCGGTCGCCGCCTTCGAGCAGCGTGTAGGTGCTCACGACATCGTCGGGCAGCATGGTGATCTTGTGGCCCGGCATGTAGACCGTGGACATGCGCGCGCGCGCCACCTGGTCGATGGCGCTGCCCGGCGTCAGTGCCAGGCCGGGCGCGGCGATGTGGATGCCGACCGTGACGCTGCCGCTGCCAAGGCCCTGCACCGAGAGTGCATCGTCGATTTCGGTGGTCTGCGAGTCGTCGATCGAGAATGCCTGCACGCCTTCGGCCAGCGGCAGCTCGTCCACGATGGGCGGCGCGGCGAGTGCCGGGAAACCCGTGCCCTTGGGAAAGTTCTCGAACAGGAAGCGCCGCCAGTGGAACTGGTAGGGCGAGTCGATGGCGCCGGCGCGTTCCAGCAACTCGAGCGGCGGGCGCTGGGTGGCGCGCGCGGCGTCGACCACGGCCTTGTATTCGGGCGCGTTCTTGTCGGGCTTGAACAGGATCTTGTAGAGCTGCTCGCGGATTGGCTGCGGGCAGATGCCCTCGGCCAGTTGGGCGGCCCATTCGACGATCTGCGCCTGCACCACTTTCTTCTTCTCGATGGCGGCCAGCGCCTGCTGCAGGATCTCGGCTGGCGCCTTCTTGAAGCGTCCCTTGCCCGCGCGGCGGAAGTAGTGCGGCGCTTCGAACAGCGCGAACAGCGCCGCGGCCTGCTGCGCGAGCGTGGGCTTGTCGCTGAAATAGTCGGACGCGAGGTCGGCAAAACCGAACTCGCCCTCCGGCGCGAATTCCCAGGCCAGGTCGAGGTCCATCGTGGCTGCGAGCGCGCGCGCCTCGGCGATCAGCTCGGCCGGGGCCGGCTTCTCGAAACGCAGAACGATGTTGGCGCCCTTGACCTTGACGCGCTTGCCGGTGTCGAGCTCGACCTGCGCCGATGCTTCGGCCTCCGACAGCACGCGGCCGCCGAGGTACTTGCCGGCTTCTTCAAACAATACAAACATGCCCGGATTGTCCCAGACTTGGGGACGCGCACGGGCCTGGCTGCTGCGCGATGCCTGCCGGGCTTCAGACGGGATTGATGAACGCGATCACGTCGTCGAGGTGGTTTTCCTCGAAATCGGACAGCGCATGGTCGCCGCCCTCGATCAGCTTGATGTTGCTGTCGGGGTAGCGTGCCGAGGTTTCGTGCCAGTCGAGCGCTTCGTCGCCCTTGGCGATGATGGCCAGCACGCGCTCGGGGCGGGTGAGCGCGCCGACCTCCATGGTGCGCAGCTCCTGGATGTATTCGGGCTTGAAATAGAAGTGCTCGGCCGGGTCGTGCCAGGCGGTCTGGTCGCCGATGTAGCGCGCAAGGTCGCGCGCCGGATGCACCGCCGGATTCAGCAGCACGGCGCGGCAGCGCGTCATGCCGGCCACGTAGGTGGCATAGAAGCCGCCCAGCGAGGACCCGACCACGGCCATCGACTTGCGCGGCCAGTCCGCGATGCCCTTCATCACCATGTCGATGGCCTCGCGTGGCGAGGGTGGCAGCTGCGGGCACCACCACTGCAGGTCCGGGTGCTCGCGGGCCACGCGCGCTGCCATCAGCCGCGCCTTGGTGGAGCGGGGCGAGGAGCGGAATCCGTGCAGATACAACAGGTGAGTGGTTTGCGGGTCCATGCGGGGCGGAGACTGGAAGTGGTGCGGTCTACACAGCTCCCTGGAAGGAGCCGGTTGATTTTGCATGAGGACCGTGCGCCCGACGCGGTCGTCGGCGCACGAGGCTTCGATATGAGGGCTTACTGCACGGGCAAGCTGGTTTGCCACAGGGTCCATGGACGATGCCGAGAGGCAAAAAGTATTCAACCGAAATGCGCGACCGGACTCGCAAGTCGAAGCGAGTTTCAACGGCCCGCGCCGCTGTCCGCATCCCATGAAAACGGGAGGTCCGCCGGCTCTTTTGCGTTGCGCCGAAGCTTATGCTCAAGCCCATGAATATCGAGGCAACGGACACCGGGAAGACGCACCGCTGGGGCGTGCTCGTGGTCGAGGACGACAGCCGCGCGCGCGCCTTCTTCGAGGCGAGCGTGCAGCGCAGCGCCAGCCTTTTCTGGCTCGGTAGCGCCGGCACGGTGCACGAGGCACTGGCGTGGATGGCCCAGACCACCATCATTCCCGACGTGCTGCTCGTCGATCTCGGCATGCCCGACGGCAGCGGGCTCGACGTGATCCGCGAGGCCGTGGCGCGCTTTCCGGGCTGCGAGCCGCTGGTGATCTCGGTCTTCGGCGATGAGGAAAACGTGCTTGCCAGCATCGAGGCCGGCGCCGTCGGCTACATCCACAAGGACGCTGCGCCGGAAGACATTGCGCAGACCATCGTCGAGATGAAGGCCGGCGCCTCGCCGATCTCGCCCATGATCGCGCGGCGCGTGCTGGCCAAGTACCGCAGCCTGCAGCTGGCCGGAACGCTCGCCGCCGCGCCACCCGAGGCGGCCCTCGGCACCACCACGGCGCCCAGCCTGCTGTCCGCGCGCGAGCACGAGGTGCTGACCTTGATAGCGCGCGGTTTTTCCTATGCCGAGATCGCGCGCCTCAAGGGCCTGAGCGTGCACACAGTGCAGACGCACATCAAGAATCTCTACGGCAAGCTGGCCGTGCACTCCAAGAGCGAGGCCGTGTTCGAGGCCACGCGCCTCGGCCTGCTGTCCCATCCGGGGTGAATCGCGTGGCCGGACGCATGTTCGGGCGGGCGGGCAGGGCGCTTGCTGAGCTATGGCTCGCGGCAACTCTGATGCTGGCGGCGCAGCCGGCGGCGGCCGCGCCGGCCGAGGGCACGATCGAACTGCGCCGCGGCACCGTGTGGACCACCGTCGACGGCGCCACGCACAAGGCGCCCGTCGAACTCTCCTACCACTGGGACCGCCAGCACGGCGGACGCCCCGGCTACGCGACCTTCGAGCTGCCATTCACGCTCGAAGCCGAGCCCGAGGTGCCCTGGGGCATCTTCATTCCACGCGCCGGCAGCGTTCTGGAGGTGTGGCTCAATGACGCGCTGCTGCAGGTCTACGGCGACCTGACCCGCGGCAACGGGGCGGACTACGCCAAGGCGCCGCTGTACGTGCCGGTGCCGGGGCACCTGCTGAAGGCCGGCGAGAACCGCCTGCAGGTTCGCATACGCGCCGACAGCGCCCGCCGGGCCGGGCTTTCGCGCGTGACCATCGGAGCCGCGGCGCCGGTGCGCACCGATCTCTTCGAAAGCGCCTATGCCTGGCGCTTCACCGGCTCGGTGCTCCTGACCGCCTTCAGCCTGATTGTCGGCAGCATCGCGCTGGCGCTGTGGCTCACGCAGGTGGATGCCGCTGCCACCGGATGGCGCCGGCGCGACAGCCTCTATTTCTGGGCCGCGCTGGCCGAGTTCTGCTGGGCGATCCGGGTGGCCGACGGCGTGATCGCCGAGCCGCCGCTGCCCTGGGGCGCCTGGGGCGTGCTCATGGCCGCCTGCTATGCGGGCTGGGCCGCGTCCGCCATGATGTTCTGCTACCAGCTCGCAGGCTGGGACGGCAGCCCGCGCATGCGCTGGCTGCGCTGGCCGATGGCCGGCGTGGTGCCCGGAACCGTGATGGCCACCGCCCTCGCGCTCCACCGCGAACAGCCCTATTGGCTCACCGGCTGGCTCGCACTGGAGATCGTGTTCGTTGCGCTGTTCGTCGGTGCCTTTGCCGTGGCCACCATCCGGCGGCCGAACGTGGGCCGCGTGCTCGTGGCTGCCGCCGCACTGGTGACGCTGGGCTTCGGCACCCGCGACTGGCTCGTGATCCGCCTGAGCGACACCTACGGCGAGACCACCTGGGTGCGCTATTCCTCCGTGTTCTTCGGCATCGCGCTGCTGCTGATCGTCTTGCGGCGCTTCCATGCCGCAAGCGTGCAGGCGCGCGGCTCGGTCGCTGCCCTGGCCGAACGCGTGGCGCAGCGCGAGCGTGAACTCGCATCCACCTTCGCCGCGCTCGAACAGGTGGCGCGCGACCAGGCGCGCACCCACGAGCGCGAGCGCATCCTGCGCGACATGCACGACGGCGTGGGCTCGCACATCAGCTCGGCCATCCGGCAACTGCAGTCGGGCCAGGCCAGGCCGGAGGAACTGCTGCGGACGCTGTGCGACTCGCTCGACCAGCTCAAGCTGGCCATCGACTCCATTCACCTGCCGCCAGGCGACGTCGGCGCCCTGCTGGCGGCACTGCGCTACCGGCTGGAGCCGCGCCTGGCGGCCGCGGGCATTCAGTTCGAATGGGCGGTGGACGAGGTGCCCGACGTGAAGCGGCTCGACGCCCAAGCCATGCGGCAACTGCAGTTCCTGCTGTTCGAGGCGATTTCCAACGTGCTGCAGCACGCCCAGGCCAGGACCCTCCGGATCGAGGCCGAAGCGCTGGCCGGCGCCGTGCAGCTGCGCGTGATCGACGACGGCCGGGGCTTCGATGCGCTGCAGGTGCCCAGGGCGCTGGCGGAGCGCGCCGCCGCCATCGGCGCCCGGCTGGCGCTCGAAAGCCGACCGGGGCGCACGGTCGTTCAGCTCGGCTTCGGCTGAGGTGCGCCGCGGGGCGCGGATAATCCGCCCCCATGTCCGCAGTGTTCAACCAGCCCTCCCTGGCGCGCCGGGTCGCGCCCATCTTCCAGGGCTTCGACGGTTTTCTGGCCTTCGCCGTGCTGCTGCTGGCTTTCGCCGGGCTGCTGACCATGTATTCGTCGGGCTACGACCATGGTTCGCGCTTTGCCGACCACGGCCGCAACATGCTGCTGGCGGGTTTCATCATGTTCGTGGTGGCCCAGGTGCCGCCGCAGCGGCTGATGATGTTTGCGGTGCCGCTCTACGCGACCGGGGTGGCGCTGCTGATCGCGGTGGCGCTGTTCGGCATCACCAAGAAGGGCGCACAGCGCTGGATCAACGTGGGCGTGGTGATCCAGCCCAGCGAAATCCTCAAGATCGCGATGCCGCTGATGCTGGCCTGGTGGTTCCAGCGCCGCGAGGGCCAGCTGCGGCCGCTCGATTTCGTGGTGGCCACGGTGCTGCTGGCGGTGCCGGTCGGGCTCATCATGAAACAGCCCGACCTGGGCACCTCGCTGCTGGTGCTGGCGGCCGGCATGGCGGTGATCTTCTTTGCCGGGCTGCCCTGGAAGCTGATCGTGCCGCCGGTGGTGATCGGCGCCGTGGCGGTCACGCTGATCGTGGGCTTCGAGTCGCAGCTGTGCGCCGACGGCGTCGACTGGCGCGTGCTGCACGACTACCAGAAGCAGCGCGTGTGCACGCTGCTCGACCCCAGCAAGGACCCGCTGGGCAAGGGCTTCCACATCATCCAGGGCATGATCGCGATCGGTTCGGGCGGCGTCGGCGGCAAGGGCTTCATGCAGGGCACGCAGACGCACCTCGAATTCATTCCCGAGCGCACCACCGACTTCATCTTCGCCGCCTATTCCGAGGAGTTCGGCCTGGTCGGCAACCTGGCGCTGATCGCGGCCTTCATCCTGCTGATCTTCCGCGGGCTGGCCATCGCCGCTGCGGCGCAGACCCTGTTCTCGCGCCTGCTCGCGGGCGCGGTCACGATGATTTTCTTCACCTATGCCTTCGTCAACATGGGCATGGTGAGCGGCATCCTGCCGGTGGTGGGCGTGCCGCTGCCGTTCATCAGCTATGGCGGCACCGCCATGGTCACGCTGGGGCTGGGGCTGGGCATCCTGATGTCGATCGCCCGGGCCAGGAAGCTGGCCCAGAACTAATTCCAGAAACACCGAGGAACCGGCTTTGCCGGGCCTCTGGTGTTGCCCCCGGTAGGGGGTGGGCGAAAGCGACACGAAGTGCGCGAAGCCTGGGGGCGAGCAATAATCAGGAATGATCTCCCGCGAACCCACCATCGAGCGCCTCGCCACGGCGCAAAAGCTCCTGCTCACGCCCTTCGGCCTCGACGAATCGCACCTGGGCAAGGCCCTGGCCGAGATCACCGCACACAGGGTGGACGACGCCGACCTGTACTTCCAGTACACGCGCAGCGAAGGCTGGAGCCTCGAGGAGGGCATCGTCAAGACCGGCAGCTTCAGCATCGACCAGGGCGTCGGCGTGCGCGCGGTCAGCGGCGAGAAGACGGCCTTCGCCTATTCGGACGACATCTCCGAAGCTTCGCTGCTCGACGCGGCCCGCACGGTGCGCTCGATTTCCTCCGCAGGCCGCACCGGCCGCGTGAAGACCGCAACCCGCAAGATCGCCTCGAGCCGGTCGCTCTACAACGGCATCGACCCCATTTCCACCCTCGACAGCACGGCCAAGGTCAAGCTGCTCGAAAAGGTCGAGAAGCTGGCGCGTTCGCGCGACCCGCGCGTGGCGCAGGTCATGGCGGGCCTCGCTAGCGAATACGACGTGGTGCTGGTGGCGCGCGCCGACGGCACGCTGGCGGCCGACGTGCGCCCGCTGGTGCGCCTGTCGGTCACCGTGATCGCCGAACAGAACGGCCGGCGCGAGGTCGGCTCGGGCGGTGGCGGCGGGCGTTTCGGCCTGGCCTACTTCAACGACGCGCAGATTGCCGAATACGTCGACCAGGCCGTGAAGGCCGCGCTGACCAATCTCGATGCACGCCCGGCGCCCGCCGGCGAAATGACCGTGGTGCTCGGCTCCGGCTGGCCCGGCATCCTGCTGCACGAAGCCATCGGCCACGGCCTGGAAGGCGACTTCAACCGCAAGGGCTCGAGCGCCTTCTCGGGCCGCATCGGCCAGCGCGTGGCGGCCAAGGGCGTGACGGTGCTCGACGACGGCACCATTGCCGACCGCCGCGGCTCGCTCAACGTCGACGACGAAGGCAACGCCAGCCAGCGCAACGTGCTGATCGAGGACGGCATCCTCAAGGGCTACATCCAGGATTCGCTCAACGCGCGCCTCATGAAGGTCAAGACCACGGGCAACGGCCGCCGCGAAAGCTACGCCCACGTGCCGATGCCGCGCATGACCAACACCTACATGCTCGGCGGCGACAAGGACCCGAAGGAAATCGTGGCCAGCATCAAGAAGGGCCTCTATGCCACCAACTTCGGCGGCGGGCAGGTCGACATCACGAGCGGCAAGTTCGTGTTCTCGGCCAGCGAGGCCTTCTGGGTCGAGAACGGCAAGATCCAGTACCCGGTCAAGGGCGCGACCATCGTGGGCAACGGCCCCGACGCGCTCACCCGCGTGACCATGATCGGCAACGACATGGCGCTGGATTCGGGCGTGGGCACCTGCGGCAAGGAAGGCCAGAGCGTGCCGGTCGGCGTCGGCCAGCCCACCCTGCGCATCGATGGTTTGACCGTAGGCGGAACGGCCTGAGAGCTTGTAAGCTCCGCTCCTCATTTCTTACAAAGAGGAGCATTCGATGAGGATCAGGATCAATTCGTCTGCGGCCCTGTGGGCCGCGGCTGCCGCCGTGGCGCTGGCAACCGCAGGTTGCGCTTCGCGTGGCGGTTCGGGCGAGAGCCAGCCCGCGGCATCGGCACCTGCGGCCAGCGCCCCCGCGGCCCCGGCACGCGGCGGCGCCAAGGCCGGCATGGACGCCAAGGGCAACGTCGTTGATTCCTCCAAGGTCGAAGCCGGCAGCGGCCGCACCGTCAAGGGCCTGAATGGCTACGAAGGCGAGATCACCGGCAATCCGGCGCGCAACAGCAGGTTCACGCGGCTGCAGATCGGCATGAGCGCCAAGCAGGTCACCGACCTTGCCGGCCCGCCGACCGACCAGGGCGCCTACGTGACGGGCAAGGCCTTCATCCCGTTCTATTTCGGCAGCGACCGCCATCGCTACGAGATGACCTACAAGGGCCAGGGCCGTCTGGTCTTCGCGGGCGGCGGCATGGGCGACTACTCCAGCGGCAACCTGATCTGGATCATCCACAACCCCAACGAATCCGGCTACCGCTGAGCCCTTGAAGCCGGGCCTTTGCCCGGCTTTTCGTTTTCCGTGCTACATTTCGCCCACATGTCCGCCCTCCGCGCTTATTTCTTTGCCTACTTTTGGTTCCCGGTTTCCGGCGGACGAGAGGCGAGCGCGTAAAGCAAACGAACACCCTCCCAAAACCGCCGGCGCCTCGAGCCCCGGCGGTTTTTTTATGCCCTGACGATATCCACTCCAACAAGGAAAGCACCATGAGCACGAACACTGCCCCCGCCAGCGACAGCTGGTATGCGAGCGTCGAAAAAACCAGCAAGACCGACGACGAACGCATCAAGGACATCAACGTGCTGCCCCCTCCCGAACACCTGATCCGCTTCTTCCCGATTCGCGGCACGCCGGTCGAGACGCTGATCGAAGGCACCCGCCGCAGCATCCACAACATCATGGCGGGCAAGGACGACCGGCTGCTGGTGGTGATGGGCCCGTGCTCCATCCACGACCCGGCCGCAGCGCTCGAATACGCCCGCCGACTCAAGGCGGAGCGCGAAAAGTACGCCGGCACGCTCGAGATCGTGATGCGCGTGTACTTCGAGAAGCCGCGCACCACGGTCGGCTGGAAGGGCCTGATCAACGACCCGTACCTGGATGAGAGCTACCGCATCGACGAGGGCTTGCGCATGGCGCGCCAGCTGCTGATCGACATCAACCGGCTCGGCCTGCCCGCAGGCAGCGAGTTCCTCGACGTGATCTCGCCGCAGTACATCGGCGACCTGATCGCCTGGGGCGCCATCGGCGCGCGCACCACCGAAAGCCAGGTGCACCGCGAGCTGGCCTCGGGCCTGTCGGCGCCCATCGGCTTCAAGAACGGCACCGACGGCAACATCCGCATCGCCACCGACGCCATTCAGGCGGCGGCGCGCGGCCACCACTTTCTCTCGGTGCACAAGAACGGCCAGGTCGCCATCGTGCAGACCAACGGCAACCGCGACTGCCACGTCATCCTGCGCGGCGGCAAGGCGCCGAACTACGATGCCGCCAGCGTCGAGGCGGCCTGCAAGGACCTCGAGGCCGCCAAGCTCCCGCCCACGCTGATGGTCGACTGCAGCCACGCCAACAGCTCCAAGCAGCACCAGAAGCAGATCGACGTGGCGAAGGACATCGCCAACCAGATCGCCGAGGGTTCGAACCGCGTCTTCGGCGTGATGGTCGAAAGCCACCTGCAAGCCGGCGCGCAGAAGTTCACGCCGGGCAAGGACCAGCTCTCGGGCCTCGAATACGGCAAGAGCATCACCGACGCCTGCCTGGGCTGGGACGACTCGGTGCAGGTGCTCGACACCCTGTCGCAGGCGATCAAGCGGCGCCGGGGTTAAAGCATTCCGGCCAGTTCGGGCCAGTGGTGCCGCATTGCGGCGGCTTCATCGCTGTCTGGCGGCACCAGGGAGAAGTCGGCGAAGTCGAAGCCCGGCCCGACCATGCAGGCGACCAGCGTGTAGTCGCCGCTCGCGTGGCCCTGGATGGGCCGGGCGGCCTGCCACTGGCCGGCCGGCACCACGTGCTGGGGCCGCGTGCCATGGGCGTCGACCGGCCCCAGCCGCACATGGGCCGGGGCCGTGCGCAGCGCGGCGTCGCAGGTCCAGAGCGCGAGCGGCACGCCTTCCAGGTGCACCCACACTTCATCCGACAGCACCCGGTGCCAGCGCGAATGCTGTCCGGCCTCGAGCAGGAAGTAGATGCTGGTGAGCGCACTGCGCGCAGCGCGGCCATCGGTGGGCAGGACGCTCGCTGCCGAGCGGAACACCTCGCTGTACCAGCCGCCCTCGGGGTGCGGTTGCAGCGCGAGGGTCTCGATCAGTTCGCGGGCGCGCATGGCCGTCATGGCGCGGCGTCGGCGCGCAGTGCCGCGAGCAGCCTGTCGTGCACGCCGCCGAAGCCGCCGTTGCTCATGCACACGACATGGTCGCCAGGCCGCGCCGCCGCGACGATCTGCGCCACCAGCGGTTCGATGGCAGCGGCCACCTGTGCGCGTTCGCCCATCGGCGCGAGGGCTGCGGCGGCGTCCCAGTCGAGCCCGGCCGTGTGGCAGAACGACAGGTCGGCCGCTTCCAGGCTCCACGGCAACTGCGCCGCCATGACGCCCAGCTTCATCGTGTTGCTGCGCGGCTCGAAGGCCGCAAGGATGCGTTCGCCTTGCCGGCCGGCGTCGTCGAGCTTCTTGCGCAGCCCGTCGAGCGTGGTGCGGATGGCGGTGGGGTGGTGGGCGAAATCGTCGTAGACGGTGATCGCGCCGCCGCTGCGCTCGACGGTGCCGCGCAGTTCCATCCGGCGGCGAACGTTCCTGAAGCTGCCCAGCGCGCGCGCCGCATCGGCCGGCGCCACGCCCACGTGCTCGGCGGCCGCAATGGCGGCCAACGCGTTCATCTGGTTGTGCAGGCCCGAGAGGTCCCACTCGACCCGGCCGACGGCTTCGCCGTGGCGCAGCACGTCGAAGGCGTCATGCGTGCCGCGGGCCTGCCATTCACCGCCCGCGCCGAAGCGCGCCAGCTCGCTCCAGCAGCCCTGCGCCAGCACGCGCTGCAGGCTTTCCTCGGTGGCGTTCACCACCAGCCGGCCGGTGCCGGGAACGGTGCGCACGAGGTGGTGGAACTGGCGTTCGATGGCGGCCAGGTCGTCGAAGATGTCGGCGTGGTCGAACTCCAGGTTGTTGAGGACCGCGGTGCGCGGGCGGTAGTGCACGAACTTGCTGCGCTTGTCGAAGAAGGCCGTGTCGTATTCGTCTGCCTCGATGACGAAGGCTGGGCCCTCGCCGAGCCGCGCCGAGACACCGAAGTCGAGCGGCACCCCGCCGATCAGGAACCCCGGCGCCTTGCCGCCCTGTTCGAGCACCCAGGCCAGCATCGAGGTGGTGGTCGTCTTGCCATGGGTGCCGGCCACGGCCAGAACATGGCGGCCGAGCAGCACATGCTCGGCCAGCCATTGCGGGCCGCTGGTGTAGGGCTTGCCGGCGTCGAGGATGGCTTCCATCAGCGGAAACTTGGGCGTGCCGTCGGCCAGCCGGGCCCTCGAAACCACGTTGCCGACCACGAAGACGTCGGGTGAAAGCGCGAGCTGGTCCGCGCCGAAGCCCTCGATCAGGTCGATGCCGAGCGACCGGAGCTGGTCGCTCATGGGCGGGTACACGCCGGCGTCGCAGCCCGTGACCCGGTGGCCTGCCTCGCGCGCCAGGGCGGCCAATCCGCCCATGAACGTGCCGCAGATGCCAAGAATATGAATGTGCATCGGGCGATTCTAGGGAGGCGGCAAGCGGTGCACGCGCTCCAGTCCTCGTCCCTTGTACTGATGTTTGTGCGAGGGGCGCCGTACTGCGGGCAAAATGTGCCGATGGACACGTCCACCAAGCGCGAGATTGCCGCCGCTGCAGCCCGCCTCGTCGTCGAGGAGGGGCTGGAGTACGGTCCGGCCAAGCGCCGGGCGCTGCGCGACCTGGGCTTGTCCTCGCGCACGGCGCTGCCGAACAACGACGAGGTGGAGGCTGAGGTGCGCGACTACATCGCGCTCTATTGCGCCGACACCCAGCCGCAGGAGCTGCGTGCGCTGCGGCTGCTCGCGCTCGAATGGATGGAGCGCATGGCGGCGTTCCGTCCGCATGTGGGGGGCGCGGTCTGGCACGGCACCGCCACGCGGTTGTCAGACATTTATATTCAATTGTTCTGCGATGATTCCAAGTCGGCCGAGATTGCCCTGATCGACCACCACGTGGACTACGAGCCGCGGATGGTCACCGGGTTTCACGGCGAGCAGGTGGAGGCGCTGAGCGTGCACGCCGCAAGCCGTGCCCTGGGCGAGGAAATCGGCGTGCACCTGCTGGTGTACGACCTTGACGACCTGCGCGGTGCGCTCCGGCCCGACGCCCAGGGCCGCACGCCGCGCGGCGACCTCGCGGCGCTGCGCCGGCTGATCGAAAGTGAAAAGGACAGTGAATGACTTCTTCGCCCACACGGCGAGGCCTCCTTTATGGCGGCGTGGCGGTCGCGGCCGCTGCGGCCGGCCTGGGCGGCGCATGGTGGCGTGAGCGCGGCAGCAGCCCGAAGGGCGAGGTGCTGGCCGCGAGTTTCTGGGAGCAGCGCTTCGAGCGGCCGGAGGGCGGCGAACTGGTTTTTTCCAGTTTGCGCGGCAAACCGCTGTTGCTCAACTTCTGGGCCACGTGGTGTCCGCCGTGTGTTGAAGAAATGCCGATGATCGACCGCTTCTTCCGCGAAAATAGTGCGAACGGCTGGCAAGTTGTGGGCTTGGCCATCGACCAGCCCAGCGCGGTGCGCAAGTTCCTGCAGAAGACGCCGGTCAGCTATCCCACGGGCCTGGCCGGCCTGCAGGGGACCGAACTGGTCAAGAACCTAGGCAACACGGGCGGCGGATTGCCGTTCACGCTGGTCCTGAACGGCACGGGCGAAATGGCGGCTCGTAAAATGGGCAAGCTCGAAGCGGCCGACCTGGACGCTTGGCGGCGTGAACTGGTTCACGGTTAGAATCAGATACACACTCGGCATTAGCCGCCAATCGCTGAAAATCACCGATTTTTAGCCAAGTTACATCCTATTGACCGGCAAAGTCGGCACTGGAGCTCCATGGATCTGCGCAAACTCAAGACACTGATCGATTTGGTGTCGGAATCCAATATTTCCGAACTGGAAATCACTGAAACCGAAGGCAAGGTTCGCATCGTCAAGGGCGGCGGCGCTGCCCCGGTGCAATATGTACAGACCGTGGCGGCTGCACCTGCCGCTGCTCCTGCTGCCGGCGCACCGGCGGCACCCGCGCTTCCCAGCGCCCCCGCACCCGAAGCGGCACCCACCGGCCACGCGATCAAGTCGCCGATGGTGGGTACTTTCTACCGCTCCTCCAGCCCGGGCGCCCCGGCCTTCGTCGAAGTCGGCAGCAAGGTCAACGAGGGCGACACGGTCTGCATCATCGAGGCAATGAAGATCCTCAACGAAATCGAAGCCGACAAGTCCGGCACGATCACCCAGATCCTCGGCGAAAACGGCCAGGCGGTCGAATACGGCCAGCCGCTGTTCATCATCGAGTGACCATGTTCAAGAAGATTCTGGTTGCGAACCGAGGGGCTCGCGCCTCGGCGCGGGCGGGCGAAGGCCGTCAAATTGCCCTGGCACGCGCAGCGTGCGGGCGATGCAGCCGCGGGGGCGCACATGTTTAAGAAGATCCTGGTTGCCAATCGCGGCGAAATCGCCCTCCGGATCCAGCGCGCCTGCAGCGAACTCGGCATCAAGGCCGTGATGGTCTATTCCGAAGCGGACCGCGAGGCCAAGTACGTCAAGCTCGCGCAGGAGGCCGTGTGCATCGGCCCGGCGCCGTCGTCGCTGAGCTATCTCAATATGCCGGCCATCATCTCGGCGGCCGAGGTGACCGACGCCGAGGCCATCCACCCCGGCTACGGCTTCCTGAGCGAGAACGCCAATTTCGCCGAACGCGTGGAGCAGAGCGGTTTCCAGTTCATTGGCCCGACGCCTGAAAACATCCGTGTCATGGGTGACAAGGTCTCGGCCAAGCAGGCCATGATCAAGGCCGGTGTGCCGTGCGTGCCGGGTTCCGAGGGCGAGCTCTCGGACGACGCCACCACCAACAAGCGCATTGCCCGCGCCATCGGCTATCCGGTCATCATCAAGGCGGCAGGCGGCGGCGGTGGCCGCGGCATGCGCGTGGTCCACACCGAGGCCGCGCTGATCAACGCGATCCAGATGACCAAGGCGGAAGCCGGCGCTGCATTCAGCAATCCGGCCGTGTACATGGAGAAATTCCTCCAGAACCCGCGCCACGTCGAAATCCAGATCCTGGCCGACAAGCACAAGAATGCGGTCTACCTGGGCGAGCGCGACTGCTCCATGCAGCGGCGCCACCAGAAGGTCATCGAGGAATCCCCGGCACCCGGCATTCCGCGCAAGCTGATCGAGAAGATCGGCGAGCGCTGCGCCGCGGCCTGCAAGAAGATCGGCTACCGCGGCGCCGGCACCTTCGAGTTCCTCTACGAGAACGGCGAGTTCTATTTCATCGAGATGAACACGCGCGTGCAGGTGGAGCACCCGGTGACCGAGTTCACCACCGGCATCGACATCGTGAAGACGCAGATCATGGTGGCGGCCGGCGAGAAGCTGCCGTTCACGCAGCGCCAGATCGAGATGCGCGGCCACGCCATCGAGTGCCGCATCAACGCCGAGGACGCCTGGAAGTTCACGCCGTCGCCGGGCCGCATCACCATGTGGCACCCGCCGGGCGGCCCTGGCGTGCGCGTCGATTCGCATGCATACACCAACTACTTCGTGCCGCCCAACTACGACTCGATGATCGGCAAGATCATCGTCTACGGCGACACGCGCGAGCAGGCCATGGCGCGCATGCGCACGGCGCTCAACGAAACCGTGATCGAAGGCATCCAGACCAACATCCCGCTGCACCGCGAGCTGATGGTCGACGCCAAGTTCATGAGCGGCGGCACCAACATCCATTACCTGGAAGAGTGGCTCGCAGCGCACAAACGCTAAGCGGACACCTGACGCCATGTTTGAACTTCGCCTGATGGCGCCGGAAGACCGGGTCGAAACGCTCAGCGATGCGCTCGACGCACTCGATGCGCTCAGCGTGTCGGTGGAAGACGCCGACGCGCAGACCGATGCCGAGCAGGCGCTGTTCGGCGAGCCCGGCATGCCGCCGCCCAAGGAAGGCTGGCAGCGTTCGCGCGTGATTGCGCTGTTTGCCGATGAAGCGCTTGCGAAAGAAGCCGCGTCGGTGCTTGCGCTGCAGGATTTCTTCGAAGGCTGTGCGGTGCTGGGCGTGGCGCCGGTGCCCGAGCAGGACTGGGTGCGGCTCACGCAATCGCAGTTCGCGCCGGTCGAGATCACGCCCGAATTCTGGATCGTGCCGACCTGGCATGAGCCGCCCGAGCAGGCAAGGCAGGTGATCCGGCTCGATCCGGGGCTTGCCTTTGGCACCGGCACCCATCCCACCACGCGCATGTGCCTGCGCTGGATCGCAAGGCAGGGTTCGTTCGCCGGCCAGCGCGTGCTCGACTACGGTTGCGGCTCCGGCATCCTGGCCATCGGCGCGGCGAAGTTCGGCGCGACCGACATCGATGCCGTCGACATCGACGAGGCGGCGGTGTCGTCGACCCGCCTCAATGCCGAAGCCAACGGCGTGCGGCTGAATGCCGGCTTGCCCGAAGCGGCCAAGGGCCGCTACGGCACCGTGCTGGCCAACATCCTGGCCACGCCGCTCAAGGTGCTTGCGCCACTGCTGCGCAGCCACGTGGCGGCCGGTGGATCGCTGGTGCTGGCCGGCATCCTCGAGCGCCAGGCCGACGAGCTGAAGCAGGCCTATGCGCCTTATGCCGCGCTCGAAGTCAGCGACAGCGAGGATGGCTGGATCCTCATGATGGCGCGCTGCTGAGGACGCGCGCGCCTGCCGTTTCGCGTTTGATCCCACTGGCGCGGCGAGGGCCCAACCCTACAATCGCCCCGTCATGAGCCTCGTCACGCGCTGCCCCGCCTGTGCCACCACCTTCAAGGTGGTGCGCGACCAGCTTCGCATTTCGGATGGCTGGGTGCGCTGCGGACGCTGCAGCCACGTGTTCGACGCCACGCTCGACCTGCACGAGGCGCCCGATGGCCCGCCGGCCACGAGCGCTGCGCCTCCACCGGCACCGGCACCGGCACCCGCTGCATCGACCGAGCCGTCCTCCTCCGATGCGATCGAAGACGCTGATTTCTTCGACGACGAACCCGAGCATCGCGAGCCGCCGGAGGCTGCAGCTGCGCCTTCCGAGGCCGAGCGGGTGCCGGCACCCGACCCCGCGCCTGCACCAGCTCCCGCGCCCGCCTTCGCCTTGCCGGCGCACGGCATCGTCGCCGACGAGCTGTGGACCGACTTCGAAGCCAACGAGCCCGAATGGCGGCCGCCGGCGAGTTCGCTGCCGCCGTTTCCGAACATCGACCTGAATCTGGCGGCTCCGCCTTCGCCGCCGCCCCCGCCCGCACCACCGTTGCCGGCCCTGCGCCTCCAGGCGCGCGAGATGGCGACAACCGCCAGCGAAGAAGACGAAAAGCACGCGCCCGAACCAGACCGCGACCAGGTGCAGATGCAAAAGGCGCTGCGCCGGGCCCGCATCAAGTCGGCCAAGATCGCGAGCGCCAAGGCGCGCGACGAGCGCGCCGCCGCAAAGATGTCGGCCTCGATGGTGCGGGAGGCGAGCGAGCCCGAACCGGGCCTGCTCCCTTCGCCTTTGCCGGCGGTCCGCGACGATGCGGAAGATTCGGAGCGGCTTCCTTTTTCCGATGGCAGCGAGAACCTGGGCCGTCGCGCCGCAAGCGTCTGGCAGCGCCCTGGGGCACGGCGCTGGCTCTGGCTGCTGGCCGCGCTCGCCGTCCTGCTTCTGGTTGTGCAGGTCCTGCGCCACGAACGCGACGGCATCGTCGCGCGCCAGCCGAACCTGCGTCCCGCGTTCGCGGCCCTGTGCCGCGCGACTGGCTGCGAGCTCACCGCGCTGCGGCAGATCGGCGACATCGTGATCGAGGGCGCGGCCTTCGCGCGCGAGAAAACCGGCAACAACGACTACCGGCTCAACTTCACGCTGCGCAATGGCGCGGCCGTTCCGCTGGCCATGCCGGCCGTCGAGCTCT
Organism: Variovorax sp. VRV01; assembly: GCF_014852545.1. NCBI lineage: Bacteria > Pseudomonadati > Pseudomonadota > Betaproteobacteria > Burkholderiales > Comamonadaceae > Variovorax > Variovorax sp. VRV01. The sequence goes on along the minus strand of NZ_JACVBS010000003.1, from coordinate 379,003 downwards.
CGCTGCTCGACACGCAGGAGCGCGCCGTCGTGCGTCGCGTGTTGATGGCTGCGGACTACGGCGCGCCAGCGGTGCTTGCGGCGCGCTCCGATCAGGCGGCGTCATTGCCGCTGAGTTTGTCCGCGACCGAAGCGGCCGCGCTGCCCCCCATTGCCGGCTACCGCGTCGAAGCGTTCTATCCTTAGGCTTGGCTCGCGCCCGCCTTCTCATTCCATTCATCCATTTCTACCCAACGGCTCACCCATGGCAGCAGTGATTTGCGGTTCCCTCGCGTTCGACACCATCATGACCTTCGAGGGCCGGTTCGCCGACCAGATCCTTCCGGACCAGCTGCACATCCTCAATGTGTCGTTCCTGGTGCCGGGCCTGCGGCGCGACTTCGGCGGCTGTGCCGGCAACATCGCCTACAGCCTCAATGCGCTGGGCGGCACTGCCTTGCCGATGGCCACCCTGGGCAGCGACGGCGCCGATTACCTGGAGCGCATGCGCATGCTGGGCATCAGCACCGAGTTCGTGCGCCAGCTCGACGACACCTTCACCGCGCAGGCGATGATCATGAACGACGTCGACAACAACCAGATCACCGCGTTCCACCCCGGCGCGATGCAGCAGGCGCACCTCACGAAGATCGCCGCGCGCGAAGACATCCGCGTCGGCATCATCGCGCCCGACGGCCGCGAGGCGATGCTGCAGCACGCGGAGCAGTTCGCCGCAGCCGGCATTCCGTTCGTGTTCGATCCGGGCCAGGGCCTGCCGATGTTCGACGGCGAGGCGCTCAGGCACTTCGTCGACCTGGCGAGCTGGGTCGTCGTCAATGATTACGAAGGCAAGATGCTGTCGCAGCGCACCGGCTGGAGCCTGGGCGAGATTTCGAAGCGGGTGCGCGGCCTGGTCGTGACGCTGGCGGCCGAGGGCTGCGAGGTCTGGATCGACGGCGAACGCGAGCATGTGCCGGGCGTGACGCCGGCGGCGGTGGTCGAGCCCACCGGTTGCGGCGATGCCTGGCGCGGCGCGCTGCTGTTCGGTCTGGAGAAGGAATGGCCGCTCGCGCAGTGCGCGGCACTGGGTAACCGCATCGGCGCGCTCAAGATCGCGCAGCGCGGGCCGCAGAACTACCAGATCGACCTGAAGGCGCTGGGCCTCTGAGCCACCCGCTGGCAGGCGCCCATAAAAAAAGCCCAGCACCGTGAGGTGCCGGGCTTTTTGCCGTCAAGGCCGCTGAGCAGACTCAGGGCTTGCTGGCCGTCGGAAACGGCCAGGCTGCCTGGGGGTTCAGCGTCGTTTGCGCAGCAGGAGCAGGCGCTACGGCAGGAGCCTTGGCAGCCTTCTTCGCAGCAGGCTTCTTGGCAGCAGCGGCAGGCTTGGCAGCGGGCTTTTTCGCGGCTTTCTTGGCCGCGGCCTTTTTGGCAGGAGCCTTCTTGGCGGCGGCCTTCTTCGCAGGGGCCTTCTTGGCAGCGGCCTTCTTTGCCGGAGCCTTCTTCGCCGCCGCCTTCTTGGCAGGAGCCTTCTTCGCTGCGGCCTTCTTCGCCGGCGCCTTCTTGGCAGCGGCCTTCTTTGCCGGAGCTGCCTTCTTGGCGGCTACCTTCTTTGCCGGCGCCTTCTTGGCGGCTACCTTCTTCGCTGCGACCTTCTTGGCCGGAGCCTTCTTCGCAGCTACCTTCTTGGCGGGAGCCTTCTTAGCGGCCGCGACCTTCTTTGCCGGAGCCTTCTTTGCAGCGGCTTTCTTAGCCGGCGCTTTCTTTGCAGTTGCCATTTCTATTTCTCCTTGATCAAGTTGAAAAAATCAACCTATTGAAGCACTCCACGCACGTTGGTAGCGTGAAGCGATCCATGGCGTTGGAATCTGAGCTCCAGCACCATGAACACCTGAGCCCTCGTCCATGCCGCGCTCTTCGGCGCGATCGGTGGCAAGGGCAATTCTTGAAATCATTAATTCTTGTCGAAAGATTCAATCCCAGGAGAGCGCACCACCCGACTGGTATTCGATCACGCGGGTTTCGAAGAAATTGCGCTCTTTCTTCAGGTCAATCATTTCGCTCATCCAGGGGAACGGGTTTTCCTCGTTCGGGAAGAGCGTTTCGAGGCCGATCTGCTGCGCACGGCGGTTGGCGATGTAGCGCAGGTAGCCCTTGAACATGGAGGCGTTCATGCCGAGCACACCGCGCGGCATGGTGTCTTCGGCGTATTTGTACTCGAGCTCGACGGCCTTCAGGAAGAGGGCCTTGATCTCGGCCTTGAACTCGGGGGTCCAGAGGCCGGGGTTCTCGAGCTTGAGCTGGTTGATCAGGTCGATGCCGAAATTGCAGTGCATGGACTCGTCGCGCAGGATGTACTGGTACTGCTCGGCGGCACCGGTCATCTTGTTCTGGCGGCCCAGCGCAAGGATCTGCGTGAAGCCGACGTAGAAGAAGAGGCCTTCCATCAGGCAGGCGAACACAATGAGCGACTTGAGCAGGGTCTGGTCGGTCTCGTGCGTGCCGGTCTTGAAGTTGGGGTCGCTGATGGCGTCGATGAACGGGATCAGGAACTGGTCCTTCTCGCGGATCGACGGCACTTCGTTGTAGGCGTTGAAGATCTCGCTCTCGTCCAGGCCGAGCGACTCGACGATGTACTGGTAGGCGTGCGTGTGGATCGCTTCCTCGAAGGCCTGGCGCAGCAGGAACTGGCGGCATTCGGGCGCCGTGATGTGGCGGTAGGTGCCCAGCACGATGTTGTTGGCGGCCAGCGAGTCGGCGGTCACGAAGAAGCCGAGGTTGCGCTTGACGATGCGGCGCTCGTCTTCGGTCAGGCCGTTCGGGTCTTTCCAGAGCGCGATGTCGCGCGTCATGTTCACTTCCTGCGGCATCCAGTGGTTGGCGCAGGTGGCGAGGTATTTTTCCCAGGCCCACTTGTACTTGAACGGCACCAGCTGGTTGACGTCGGTCTGGCCGTTGATGATGCGCTTGTCGGAAGCCTTGACGCGCTGCGCCGCGGCGGGTGCCGCGGGTTGTGCAATCGGCGAAGTCGGAGCATCCACCGGTCGGCCTGCGGACAGGCCGCTGGTCGATGCGTGGTGTTGCTGCAATCCTTGTTGCATATCCTTTGATAAGGAGGGCTTGACTTCTTCGTCCCAGGTCAACATAGAAAAATCCAATGCTCAATTATCGGAGCAACGATGTGAGTTGCAAAGTGCTCGTTCACGTCGCGCTCCATTTATGTGGTTGTTATGTTGCTCTCATGCATCGCGCGATGTCAGTCGATGCCGTGATCGACTGAGAGTTCGCGCGTCGTGCATGCACCTCTCTGACATCACTCGCGCGTCATTGGCATGCTTCGCAAGTCGGATCGTCGACGCCGCAGAAGGCGATGTCGGTGGCAGGCATCGCGCTCATCTGCGCCTTCGCTGCGGCAGCCGCCGCTTCGAGTGCACTCATGCCCGAAGGTGCATCGCTGCCCGACGACACCGCGTTGAGGCGGCCCGATTGCACGGTGGATTTCTCGGCGTGCGTCGCGCTCTGCGTGCGCAGGTAGTAGGTGGTCTTCAGGCCGCGCAGCCATGCGAGCTTGTAGGTGTCGTCGAGCTTCTTGCCCGATGCGCCGGCCATGTAGATGTTGAGCGACTGCGCCTGGTCGATCCACTTCTGGCGGCGCGCTGCGGCTTCGACCAGCCAGGTGGTCTCGACTTCGAACGCGGTGGCGTAGAGCGCCTTCACGTCCTGCGGCACGCGGTCGATCGGGCGCAGCGAACCGTCGAAGTGCTTCAGGTCCATCACCATCACGTCGTCCCACAGGCCCAGGCGCTTCAGGTCGCGCACCAGGTAGTGGTTGATGACGGTGAACTCGCCCGACAGGTTCGACTTGACCGAGAGGTTGCCGAAGCAGGGCTCGATGGAAGCGTCGACGCCGATGATGTTCGAGATGGTCGCGGTCGGGGCGATGGCCACGCAGTTGGAATTGCGCATGCCGTCGGCCTTGATCTTCTGGCGCAGGGCCTCCCAGTCGAGGGTGGCCGAACGGTCGACCTCGACGTAGCCGCCGCGGGCTTTTTCGAGCAGATCGAGCGTGTCGATCGGAAGGATGCCCTTGTCCCAGAGCGAGCCCTTGTAGCTCGAGTACTTGCCGCGTTCGCGGGCCAGCTCGGTCGAAGCCCAGTAGGCGTGGTAGCAGATGGCTTCCATCGACTCGTCGGCAAACTGCACGGCTTCCTGCGAAGCGTAGGGAATGCGCAGTTCGTACAGTGCGTCCTGGAAGCCCATCAGGCCCAGGCCGACCGGGCGATGGCGCAGGTTCGAGTCGCGCGCCTTCTTCACGGCGTAGTAGTTGATGTCGATCACGTTGTCGAGCATGCGCATTGCCGTCGAGATCGTCTTCTTGAGCTTTTCCTGGTCGACCTTGCCGTCCTTCAGGTGCTGCAGCAGGTTCACCGAACCCAGGTTGCAGACGGCGGTTTCGGTGTCGCTGGTGTTCAGCGTGATCTCGGTGCACAGGTTCGACGAGTGCACCACGCCGGCGTGCTGCTGCGGCGAGCGCACGTTGCAGGCGTCCTTGAACGTGATCCACGGATGGCCGGTCTCGAACAGCATCGTGAGCATCTTGCGCCACAGGTCCGAGGCCTGGACCGTGCGCGAGGGCTTGATCTCGCCGCGCGCGGCCTTTTCTTCGTAGGCGGTGTAGGCCTGCTCGAAGTCGGCGCCGAACTTGTCGTGCAGGTCGGGCACGTTGGAGGGCGAGAACAGCGTCCAGGTGCCCTTTTCCATCACGCGGCGCATGAAGAGGTCGGGAATCCAGTTGGCGGTGTTCATGTCGTGCGTGCGGCGGCGGTCGTCACCGGTGTTCTTGCGCAGTTCCAGGAACTCCTCGATGTCCAGGTGCCAGGTTTCCAGGTACGTGCAGACGGCGCCCTTGCGCTTGCCGCCCTGGTTCACGGCCACGGCCGTGTCGTTGACCACCTTGAGGAAGGGCACCACGCCCTGCGATTCGCCGTTGGTGCCCTTGATGTGGCTTCCGAGCGCGCGCACGCGGGTCCAGTCGTTGCCCAGGCCGCCCGCGAACTTGGAGAGCAGCGCGTTTTCCTTGATCGACTCGTAGATGCCGTCGAGGTCGTCGGGCACGGTGGTCAGGTAGCAGCTGGACAGCTGCGAGCGCAGCGTGCCGGCGTTGAACAGGGTGGGCGTGCTCGACATGAAGTCGAAAGACGACAGCACCTCGTAGAACTCGATGGCGCGGGCTTCGCGGTCGATCTCGCCGAGCGACAGGCCCATGGCCACGCGCATGAAGAAGGCCTGCGGCAGTTCGATGCGCGACTTGCGCACGTGCAGGAAGTAGCGGTCGTACAGGGTCTGCAGGCCGAGGTAGTCGAACTGCAGGTCGCGTTCGGCCTTGAGCGCGGCGCCCAGGCGCGGCAGGTCGTACTGCAGCAGCTTCTCGTCGAGCAGGTCGTTCTCGACGCCCTTCTTGATGAACTGCGGGAAGTAGTCGGCGTAGGCCGTGGCGCGCTCGGCGGGCATCACTTCGCGGCCGATGATCTCCTTGAAGATCGTGTGCAGCAGCAGGCGGGCGGTCGCGAAGGTGTAGTCGGGGTCTTTTTCGATCAGCGTGCGGGCCGCCAGGATCGAGGCCTTGTAGACCTCGTCGAGCGGCACGCCGTCGTACAGGTTGCGCATCGTCTCGGCGACGATCGGTGCGGCGGTGATGCTGTCGCCCAGGTTTTCGCAGGCCGATTCGATCAGGCCCTTGAGCTGGTTCAGGTCGAGCGCGACGCGTTCGCCGTTGTCCAGCACGTGCAGCGTCGGCGTGGCCGGCGCTTCCTGCTCGACCTGCTTGGAACGCTCCTGCGTGCGGCGCTCGCGGTAGAGCACGTAGGCGCGCGCGATCTCGTGGTGACCGCCGCGCATCAGGCCGAGTTCGACCTGGTCCTGCACGTCTTCGATGTGGAAGGTGCCGCCGCCCGGCCGCGAACGCACCATCGCGCGGATCACGCCTTGCGTGAGCGCGTCGACGGTTTCGCGTACGCTGGCCGAAGCCGCGCCCTGGGTGCCGTGCACGGCCAGGAAGGCTTTCATCATCGCGATGGCGATCTTGTTGGGTTCGAAGGGAACCACGGCGCCGTTGCGGCGGATGATCTGGTAGTGCGCGAGGTTCTGTCCGGCGGGCGAGCCAGCGGTGTCGCGCTGCTGCTGCGTGGGCGTGGAGGGAACGGCACGCGAGGTCGATGGGGTGTTCAGGGCTGTTTGCATTCGCTTCCTCTCGGTTGGCAATTCTTGTTGGATGGCGATGCCTTGGTTAGGCGCCGCGCCGGCGTTGTTGACCGGACGGAGGACACTATATCTAGGGTCTGAGGGGTGTACAACCCACTAGATGTAGCGTTTTCCAGTGGATACAACCCCTGCCGTTTTTTCTTTCGGTCCGGCATACGGCCGTCGATGCCGCATGAATACTGGCCTATGTTGTCGCAACCCGCATGGGGCGTGGCTTGCAGGCCGATTTGGGCTTGCAGGGCGCATGGTTGCTGAATGCGGCGATTGCAATTTTCTCATTGCTGCGCCGCGGGATCGGCGCATCGCGAGGTGCCGCGCGATTGAAAAAATTAGCGCTGCACCACCTGCGGAGGAAACATCCGTGGACTCCAGCCGAGGTGCCCGCGCAGCAATTGCCAATCGAAACCGGCGCCGGGGTCCTGTTTTCGGCCCGGCGCGATGTGCTCGTGGCCGGCGATGTGCGCGATGGCGTAGTGCTGCGCAATGGCGGGGCAGAGGCTGGCCAGCGCCTCGTACTGCGCCTCTTCGAACGGCTGGCCTTCGAGGCCTTCGAGCTCGATGCCGATGGAGTCGTCGTTGCAGTTCTCGCGCCCGCGCCACGACGACACGCCCGCATGCCAGGCGCGCTCGTCGCAGCTCACGAATTGCCAGAGTTCGCCGTTGCGCCGCACATAGAAGTGCGAGGAAACCGCAAGGCCGCGGATCGACTGGAAATAGGGGTGCGCATCCCAGTCGAGCTGGTTGGTGAAGAGCTGCTGCACGGCGTCGCCGCCGTATTCGCCGGGCGGCAGGCTGATGGAGTGCAGCACGATCAGGTCGGTCTGCGCGCCGGCGGGCCGGGGGCCGAAATTCGGCGAGCGCAGCGCCTTGGCGAAGCGGTACCAGCCGGCTTGCCAGAGCCCGTCGTCGTTGCTCGCCTGTGCTTCAGTCGTCGGCATGGCTGGTGCTGGCACCTTCGTCGCCGCCGGGCGTGGTGATGCCCAGCCGCGCGATGCGGTAGCGGATCTGGCGCAGGCTCATGCCGAGCCGCGCGGCGGCGGCCGTTCGATTGAAGCCGCTTTCGTGCAGCGCGCGCACGAGGATCTCGCGCTCCTGCTGATCGAGGTAGGCCTGCAGGTCCGAGGGGAGGGCGGGCGCCGAGGGCTTGGATTCCGCGACGGCCGCGGCGGGCGACCTAGGCGTTTCGCCGCCGGACGCCGCAGCAGAAGAGGGTGCGGGTTCGGCGATGGCCGTCTCGGCCGGCGCTTCGGCAGCCTCCGGCCGCGGTGCCATCAGGTCCAGATGCAGTTCGTCGCCGTCGTTGAGCGCCACCGCGCGGTGCAGCAGGTTCTCGAGCTCCCGCACGTTGCCGTCGAGCCGGTGCTGGGCAAGGCGGCGCAGGAGTTCGGCGGAAAGATGCGGCACCGGCAGCCCGCCGTCCTGCGCAATGCGCGCGAGCAGCGCGGCGCAGAGTGCCGGCAGGTCCTCGCGCCGGTCGCGCAGCGCGGGCACGGCGATCTCGATCACGTTGAGCCGGTAGAACAGGTCCTGCCGGAAGCGGCCGGCCTGGACTTCGGCGTGAAGATCCTTGTGGGTGGCGCTCACGATGCGCACGTCGACCGCGTCTTCCTGTGTCGAGCCGATGGAGCGCACGCTGCGCTCCTGGATCGCGCGCAGCAGCTTGGACTGCATCGCCAGCGGCAGGTCGCCGATTTCGTCGAGAAAGAGCGTGCCGCCGCGCGCGGCCTGGAAGTAGCCGTCGCGGTCCTGCGACGAGCCGGTGTAGGAGCCCTTGCGGGCGCCGAAGAATTCGGCCTCGAGCAGGTTCTCGGGGATGGCGCCGCAGTTGACCGCCACGAACGGGCCCTCGCTGCGCTGGCTGCAGGCATGCACGGCGCGTGCCACCAGTTCCTTGCCGGTGCCCGATTCGCCGCGCACCAGCACCGGCGCCATGCCGCGCGCCACCTTGGCAATGCGCGACTTGACCAGGCGCATTGGCTCCGAGTCGCCGACCAGCCGCTCGAGCGCGGCGACGCCGCTGTCCGGAACGGCCGGCGCGCCGGCGCGCGGCTGGCCCGCGGGCGCCGCCTGCCAGGCCTTGGCCGGCGCTGCCTGCTGCGCCTGCACCGCGGAAGCGACCACGGCGCGGAACTGCTTCAGGTCGACCGGCTTGGTCAGGTAGTCGAAGGCTCCGGCCTTCAGCGCCTCGACCGCGTTCTCGGCGGAGCCGTAGGCCGTCATCACCACGCAGCGCTCGCTGCGCTGGTTCTTCTGGATGCGATGGATGATTTCCATGCCCTGTCCGTCGGGCAGCCGCATGTCGGTGATCACCGCATCGAACTGCCCCGCCTCGAGGTGCTGCCAGGCTTCGGACACGCTGCCGGCGGCCTCGACGCGGTAGCCTTCGCGCAGCAGGGTCAGCTCGTACAGCGTACGCAGGTCGGGCTCGTCATCGATGACCAGGATGTTGGCCGGGCGCTGCATGGAGGGATGGGGAGTGCTCACGGCGCTATTGTGTCAGCCGGTTTTCGCTGGGCGCGAAGCTGACGAAGAATTCGTTGCCCTCGGGCCCGCCCGCGACCAGTGCGCGCCGCTCGTAGCCGATGGTGGCGCCGTGGCGCCGGCACAGCTCGCGGCACAGGAAGAGGCCGAGCCCGCTGGAGCGGCTCTCGGATGAGAAGAAAGGCTCGAACAGGTGGCGCTGCACCGCCGGCTCCAGCGGCGCGCCGTCGCTCCACACCTGCAGGCTCGGGCGGCCGGAACTGCCGCGCTGCGTGGTGGTGACGACCTGGATCGCGCCCGCGCGGCTGCTGGCGTAGCGCGCCGCATTGTCCAGCAGGTTCACGAGCAGCCGGCGCAGGTGCTCGACGTCGAAGCGCACTTCGGCGTCGGCGGCGTCCAGCGCGATCAGCACGCCCTGGCGCTGCGTCTGGCGCACCCACTCCTCGGCCAGCGCCTGCACGGCGGGATCGAGCACGACCTGCTCGCCGAGCGAGAGTACGCGCTGCTGGCGCGCGCGCGAGACGTCGAGCACGTCGTCCACGATGCGTGCGAGCCGCTGCGCGTTGTGCTGCACCATGCTGGTCAGCTTGCGGTGCGCGGGGTCGGTGAGGTCTTCGTTGAGCAGCGCGCTGGCCTGCGTGATGGCCGCGAGCGGATTGCGGATCTCGTGCGCCACCGCGGCCGACATGCGGCCCATCGCCGCCAGCTTCTCGGTGCGGATGCGGGCCTCGAGCTCGCGCAGGTCCTGCAGGAACATGACGCAAAGACTGTCGACGTGCCGGTCGCTGGTGGGCGTGAGCCGCGTGCGCACACGCACCTCGCGCGCGGCGCCGCGCGCCTGCGCCACGGGGATTTCCTCGCTTTGCGGCGCGCGGCGCGCAAAGGTCTGGCGCGCCAACGCGGCCAGCGCATGCCAGGCGGGCTGCGCATGCAGCGCGAACGGCAGGCCGAGCCGGCCCAGCCCCTGGCCCAGGATCGCGTCGGCCGCCGGATTGGCCGCATGCACCATGCCTTCGGCGTCGATCACCAGCACGCCTTCGCTCAGCGTCTCGATCACCAGGTCGTTGACCTGCGCCTGCATCTGCGCGCTGCTGCGGTTGCGCAGCGCGGTTTCTTCCTCGCGTGCCAGCCGGCGCGCCAGCTCGTGCGCCAGCAGGGCCACCACGAAGAGCCCGGTGCCGGTGAGCGCCGCCTGCACGAAGCGGGTGGAGGAATCGCCGGGCTGCTGCAGCAGCCAGTGCCAGCCGGCATCGGCGAGCAGCAGCAGCGTGACCGTGGCCGTGGTGCCCAGGCCCACGGTCACCGTGCCCAGCACCGCGCTCATGAGCACCGGCAGCGCGAACAGCGGCGTGTAGTTGATGCTGCCGCCCTGGAGCACCTGCAGCGCGGTGAAGGTGCCCAGGTCGATGCCGATGGTGAGGAACCACAGCATGCCGAAGGCCCGGATCGGTGGCGTGAAATGCGCGTAGCGGGCGCCCAGCCAGGTGGCAGCCAGATAGCCGGCCGAAAGGGCCACGGCCAGCGGCTGCACCGTCTGGCCGAGCGCCATGGCCACGCCCTGCAGCAGCACGAGCACCAGCGCAACGAAGCAGCGCGCCGCCATGAAGCCGCGCCACAGCCGCAGCAGCGCGGCACTTTCGCCGCGCCCCGGCTCGAGCGTGCTCCAGTCGGTGGCGGGCTCGCCGCGCGCCCAGGGAGAAGAGCTCACCGGTGCATTCCTGGCGCTGCGCTCATCGATGCGGCGCCCGCTCAGCCGCGCTCGGCGGCCTGGCGGTGCGCCGCGCTGCAGTAGACCGCGTCGCCAGGCCCCGCGATCGCATCGCTTGCAGGCAGGTGCAAGCCGCAATGGGCGCAGCGCAGCATGGCCTGCGGCGAAGCCGGCGCGGCGGGCGGGCGCTTGGCGGCGCGGGCCGCCTCTTCGCGCAGGGTCTCGCGCATTTCCTCCCGGCGGTTCTTGCGCCAGAGCCAGATCGCCACCCAGAGCACCGCGAGAACGAGCAGGTATTTCATGTCGCGCCGCGCGCCAGCACCACTTCGAGCACGAAGCGCGAGCCCACATAGGCCAGCAGCAGCAGGGCGGAGCCGGCATACAGCACGCGCCGCGCCGTGCGGCCACGCCATCCGAAGCGGACCCGGCCGATCAGCAGCACCGCGAAACTGATCCAGGCGAGCACAGAGAACACCGTCTTGTGGTCCCACTTCCAGCCGCGCACGCTCGCGCCGTACAGCGTTTCGCTGAACAGCAGACCCGCGAGCAGCGTGGCGGAAAGCAGCACGAAGCCGGCCATCACGAAGCGGAAGGTGAGCCGCTCGAGCGTGAGCAGCGGCACACCGCCTTGCGGCTCGGCGGCGGCAAGGCGGATCTGCTTTTCGGCGCGCGTGATCAGCCAGGCATGGACCACCGCGGCGCCGAACAGGCCGTACGAGGCGATGCCCAGCGCAAGGTGCAGCGGCAGCCAGGGCGATGCCGACACATGCAGCGGCGTGCCGGGAAACAGGATGGCCAGCAGCACGGCGGCCGCGCCCAGCCAGGCCAGCGCGCGGCGCACCTTGAGTTGCGGGTACATGCGGCTTTCGACCGCATAGACCGTGAGCACCAGCCAGGCCGTGACCGAAAGCGCGGGCGCGAAGCCGAATTTCGGCTGGCTGCCGACCAGGCCATGGCCCAGCACCGCGGCATGCAGAAGCCACGCCAGCCCGAGGGCCCACTGGGTGGCTTTGCGGCTCAGCCGGGCACCCGCGGCAGCGGCAAATCCATAGGCAGCCGCGGTGGCGATGCCCAGCGCCACGGCAAGTGGGGAGGGGATCGCTAAAATCATTGCCGGAGTTTATCTCCCCCAGGCTTGCGCACTTCGCGTCGCGGCGCCAACCCCCTCAACGGGGCGACACCAGAGGCTCGGCAGAACCGGTTCCCGGTGTTTCGCGAAGCGGCAGCAAGCGGCCGATACCAGTTCACGACTTTCCAATGACCCGCCGCGGCGGGCAGCAAGGCATCTCCTTCATGGCCACCGCCCTCACAGAAAAGTTCTCCCGCCTCGTCAAGACGATGAGCGGCCAGGCTCGCATCACCGAAAGCAATGTGCAGGACATGCTGCGCGAAGTGCGCATGGCGCTGCTCGAGGCCGACGTGGCGCTGCCCGTGGTGCGCGATTTCGTCGCCCGGGTGAAGGAAAAGTCGCTCGGCCAGGAAGTGCTGGGCTCGCTCAAGCCGGGCCAGGCGCTGGTCGGCATCGTCAACCGCGAGCTCGCCGCGACCATGGGCGAGGGCGTGTCCGACATCAACCTTGCGGCGCAGCCGCCCGCGGTGATCCTGATGGCCGGCCTGCAGGGCGCGGGCAAGACCACCACCACCGCCAAGCTGGCCAAGCACCTGATCGAGAAGCGCAAGAAAAAAGTGCTCACCGTGTCGGGCGACGTCTACCGGCCCGCCGCCATCGAGCAGCTCAAGATGGTCACCAAGCAGGCTGGCGCCGAATGGTTCCCGAGCACGCCCGACCAGAAGCCGCTCGACATCGCGCGCGCCGCGCTCGACCACGCCAAGCGCCACTTCTTCGACGTGCTGCTGGTCGACACCGCGGGCCGCCTGGCCATCGACGAAGTGCTGATGAGCGAGATCAAGCAGTTGCACGGCGCGCTCGATCCGGTCGAAACGCTGTTCGTGGTCGACGCAATGCAGGGCCAGGATGCGATCAACACCGCCCGCGCCTTCAAGGAAGCGCTGCCGCTCACCGGCATCATCCTGACCAAGACCGATGGCGATTCGCGCGGCGGTGCGGCGCTGTCGGTGCGGCAGGTGACGGGCGTGCCGATCAAGTTCGCGGGCACCAGCGAGAAGATCGACGGCCTCGAGGTGTTCGACGCCGAGCGCCATGCGGGCCGCATCCTTGGCATGGGCGACATCGTCGCGCTGGTCGAGCAGGTCACGGCCGGCGTCGACGTGGCGGCGGCGCAGAAGCTCGCGGCCAAGGTCAAGAGCGGCGCGGGCTTCGACCTGAACGACTTCCTCGGCCAGCTGCAGCAGATGAAGCAGATGGGCGGCCTCTCCAGCCTGATGGACAAGCTGCCGCAGCAGATGGCCGCCAAGGCCACCGAAGCCGACATGACCCGCGCCGAGCGCGACATCCGCCGCAAGGAAGGCATCATCCAGAGCATGACGCCGCTGGAGCGCCGCAAGCCCGAGCTGCTCAAGGCCACGCGCAAGCGCCGCATCGCGGCCGGCGCGGGCGTGCAGGTTCAGGAAGTGAACCGCCTGCTCAACGAGTTCGAGCAGATGCAGGGCATGATGAAGAAGATGAAGGGCGGCGGCCTCATGAAGATGATGAAGAAGATGGGCGGCATGAAGGGGATGGGCGGGATGGGTGGGCCCGGCGGTCCCAAGCTGCCGTTCTGAGCCCCACGCATATATATAGATAGAAGCCCGCCGGAGGGTGCTCCGGCGGGCTTCGTCGTTTTCAGGTCTGCACGTCGTAGACCGTCGCGTGCGCTTCCACCGGCGCGGGCAGTTCCCAGCGATGCAGCATCCGCTCGATGCCCGCGTTCGACAGCGTGGTGTCACGCTCGCGGTTGCGGCGCATCAGCTCGGGATGCGGCACCTCCAGGTACACCAGCTCGATCCGGGCGTGGTACGCCCAGAGCAGGTCCAGCGTCTTGGCGCGCATCTGCTGGCTCAGGTGCGTGGCGTTCCAGACGAAGCGCTCCTGCCTGCGCAGCAGCGCCTTGGCCCGATCGATCGCGTGGTGCGCGGCCAGCCCGTCGTTTTCGCCGTGCTTCAACCCGAGTTCGGCACGCGCATCGTCGAAGGACACCACCGGCCAGCCCTTGCGGTGCTGCGCCACCCAGTGGTTCTTGCCGCTCGCGGGCAGGCCGCACATCACCGTCACCTGCGAACCCGTCGTCTGGAAGAGGGGGTAATCGGGACTGGTGTCCGCGCCACGGAAGTAGGCCAGCCGAGTGTGGGCATCGGCCATTTGGCGGGAGCCTTCCCAGCTGCCTTCTTCCTGGGCCAGCTCCTCGAAGAGCGCGATATCGGCCATGCTGTCCGCGCGCTTCTCGTAGTGGCGCCCGAGCATGTCGCAGCGCGCCACGCAGCACAGGTCGGGCAGGCTCAGCTCCCACGAGAGCTTGTGCACCAGCCACTCGGGCCGCAACCCCTTGCGCGAGGCAAAGGCATGGAACGGCAACTGGTGCACCGCGATGATCCGGCATACCGCTTCGCGCAGCGCGAACGGCACGCGCGCCTTCCACATCAGCACGCGGACGTCGACCGAACCGCGGCGCGAATGGCCGGGCTGACCGATGCGGCCGCTGGCTTCGTCGATCACCGTGGTGTCAGGCTTGGCGATATCGTGCAGCAGGCAGGCCATGAACAGCACGAAACGGCCGTCGACATCGGCGCGCTGGTAGTGCGGATCCTGCATCAGCGCGTCGAGCACCATGCGCGTGTGGATGCCGACGTTGCCTTCGGCGTGGTAGTACGGGTCTTGCGGCGTCTCTTCGAGGCGCAGCAGGCCCGGCAGCAGCTCGCAGCACTGCCGCCAGTCGGTGTCTTTGCCAGGCGCGGGCACCAGGGCGCGCAAGTCGTCGCAGGTCATCGCGTTCTCCCGGGGGGCGTGAGTTCGGCTGGGGCGTGCAATGTGCGCAATCCCAGGTCTTGCCATGTGGTCGTGGGCGTCGGTGCGTACGGATCCACGCCTGCCGCCAGTCGATTGGGCAGCACGGGCCGGCGGCTGTGGTGCGAGCCCGAGTCGAGGATGGTCTGCACGAAATCAGGCCGAACCCACTTGTAGCGGCCGGTGACCTCGCCCTGCGATTCGGTCTTGAGGTACAGGCCCTCGGCCAGGTCCGACAGGTCGGTCTGCTGCCGCACGAGGTCGAGCGGCTGGCCTTCCTGCATCACGGCCTGTTCGAAGGCCGCCTTCCAGCCGGCACTGCGCGCGAGCGACGGTCGCACGAGGAGGCGCAGTGCTTTCGCGTGGCGCGGCATCTCGCCGTCGTAGAGCACCGGCACCGAAACGACCGGGCTGCCGTCGAGCAGCGCGTGCCGTGCCGGCGTCGACAGGAAACACTGCCTCTGCCGATCGTAGAGGTCGAACTCGAGAAAGAACGCGGGCAGCCGGTCGTACCAGCAGCTGTGCTTGGCAAAGCACCACTCGCCGTACATGACGTAGCGGTCTTCGAGCCGTTCGAGCAGCCCCGCTTCATGCGCAGCGGCCCAGTGCTTGAACAGGTTGAACTGCCGCTCGCTGGCCCCGCCCGCGAGATAGTGGCCGCGCGACTGCAGCAGCAGTTCACCCGCGGAGGTGAACGACACGGCCGCGTTGGCGCCATCGAGCTTTTCCTCGATGACCACATGCTGGCCCTGCAGCGCGGACAACGGCGTCTGGTCAGCGTCGGTGTCGCCGGCCTGCAGGCGCGAGCCTTCCAGATGCGCAGTACGCGGGTACTTGAGCAGTGGAACCGATGAAAGGGAAGAGAGAGGGAACACGTTGTTCTCCGGATGCAAATCAGGAAGAACCGACAACGTGCGGGAGCGAAGCTGGGAAGAGAGTCGACTTCAGCGACCGAGGAGGCCGTGTCTGGTCAGCGGGATGCGCAGCTTGGCGCCCGACATGACCAGTGAAGTGGTGTTGTCGGCGTCAGGGGGTTGTGACGGCGAATCGGGGCACTTGGCGCTCCAGGGGATCGAGGGATCCGTGGGTTGAAAAAAGAAGGCGCGATTCTAGCCACGCGCCATGAAAAAAGCCGACCTCGAGGTCGGCTTTTTTCGAGACTGTGTCTTCAGCGCATCAGGCCGTTGCCAGTGCCGCAGGGCGCGCCAGGCGCAGCGCATGCATCCAGGCGCGGCGCAGCACGGCCGGCGAACGCGATTCCTCGGGAATCAGCAGGAAGCCGCGGTCGCGCAGCGAGGTGCCCAGCGCGATCTGGCTGGTCAGCACCGTGAGCGGAATGGCCAGCAGCAGCGGCAGGCCCACCGGCATGAGCCAGATCAGCGCGCTCGGATCGATCATTGCGACACCCAGGGCCAGCGCGCCGACCACCACGCTCATGGGAGCGAGCTGCGTCACGGCGACCTTCCACGGCACGGCAGCGGCTTCGCGCGGGGGCGACTTCCAGTCGAGCCTGATGCCGGTGAGGGCGACCAGCACGAACAGCGAGTGGGCCAGCATGCGAACCGGCGCCTGCACGATGGCCAGGCCGCTTTCGAGCACCGAGCTCTTCACCAGGCCCCAGAGGCCGCCGTACTGGCGCTGCTCGCCGCGCATCAGCACGGCCGCGATACCGAGCACGCGGGGCAGGAACAGGAGGCACAGGGTCCAGACCCACAGGCCGGCGAGTTCCGCCGGCAGCACGCTCCAGCTGGAGATCAGGCTCGAGCCGCTCAGCCACAGCGCGGTGCCGAGCGTCAGGAATGCGAGCCACAGCGGCGCCGAGACGTAGGCCATGGTGCCGGTCACGAACATGGCGCGGTGCACCGGGTGGATGCCGGGCTCGGCCATCAGGCGGGCGTTCTGCAGGTTGCCCTGGCACCAGCGGCGGTCGCGCTGCAGTTCGGCCAGCAGGTCCGGCGGCTGCTGCTCGTAGCTGCCGACCAGGTCGGCGCAGAGCCACACGTTGTAGCCGGCGCGGCGCATCAGCGCGGCTTCGACGAAGTCGTGCGACATGATGCCGCCCGACATGCCGCCGGTGCCCTTGATGGGCGCCAGCGCGCAGTGCTTCATGAAGGGCTCGACGCGGATGATCGCGTTGTGGCCCCAGTAGTGCGATTCGCCCAGTTGCCAGAACTGCATGCCCAGCGTGAACAGGCGGCCCGTCACGCGGGAGGCGAATTGCTGCGCGCGGGCATGCAGCGTCACGTGGCCGATGGCCTGCGTGGCGGTCTGGATGATGCCGGCGGTAGGGTTGGCTTCCATCAGCTTGACCATCGAGGTCAGGCAATCGCCGCTCATCACGGAGTCGGCGTCGAGCACGACCATGTAGCGGTAGTCCTTGCCCCAGCGGCGGCAGAAGTCGGCGACGTTGCCGGCCTTGCGGTGCGTGCGGCGGGTGCGCAGGCGGTAGTACACCTCGACCTGCGGCTGGTTGGGGCTGTCGGCCAGCGCGGCGCGCAGGTCTTCCCAGGCGGCGCGCTCGGCGGCGGCGGTTTCGGGCGAGTAGCTGTCGGACAGCACGAACACGTCGAACTGCTTCGCGTGGCCGGTGGCTGCGACCGATTCGCAGGTGGCGCGCAGGCCGGCGAACACCGTGGCAACGTCTTCGTTGCAGATCGGCATGATGATCGCGGTGCGTGCCTCGGGGTTCATCGGGTGGTGGGCCACCTGCTTGACCGAGAGCGCGTGCTTGTCACCGCGCACCGAGACGTAGAAGCCCATGAGCGCGGTCACGAAGCCGGTGACGACCCAGCCCGAGAGCAGGCCGTACAGGCCGATCTGGCCGTATTCGAGCCAGACGTTGTCGTAGTCGGGTTGCACGCCGGCAAACAGCACGGACGCGATCACGGTGCTCAGCAGCGTGAGCGCCATGAATGCGAAGCGGCGCTGGGCCGCGGCGCGTTGCCAGGGCTGCTTAACCTGGGCGCCGGCTTCGGCGGTCTGGCTTTCCGGCTTGCCGCCGGCGCCGAGCTTGACCAGGAGGGCCGTGCCGATGCTGTTCCAGAAGCCGCGCCAGGGGCGGGGCGTCATGGAGCCGCGGTTGACCGGCGGAGCGGTCACGGAATTGGGGTGGCGTTCTTCGCGCACCGGGCTGCGGTGCGAAAAGTCGGCTTCGGTCAGCACGTTCAGTTGGGAGAAGTCGTTCGGCTTCATGTGTGATTTACCAACGTTGCTTGTCGAGGGAAGGGGTGTCGCCAATGGCAGGAAAGCGCTTGATCACGCAATCCGGTTCGGCGCCGCCCGCGCTTGCGAGCGCGGCCACCGAATGACCGGCGGCACGAGGCCGCACGGGGGAAAACTGCTTTTGACGCAGGCCGTCGCGCTGCTGGCGCAGTGCGAAAGATGGGCTGGTGAGTGCTGTCATGCCTGTACAGGGGCAAACCCTGTGCCAGGCTGGAAAAACGCTTTCAGATCAACGACTTATGGCGATCTGGATGCTGTTTTCAGGGTTGGAGCCGGCTGGAAGGCCCCGAAACCCCGGTTTTTGTCGCCGAATCCCGACAAGCCCGCGAGGCTGGTGGAGAATGGCCTTTTAAATCAACAACTTAGGGGCGTCGCTAGTCGGCGACAGGCTCGCTGCCCGGAGCGACAGCGTCGGCCTTGAAGTGGCCCGGCGTGAGTTCGTGCTTCTGCAGCAGGCGGTAGAACTCGGTGCGGTTGCGGTCGGCCAGCCGGGCGGCGTCGGCCACGTTGCCGTCGGTCAGCTTGAGCAGCCCGACGAGGTAGTCGCGCTCGAAACGCTGCTTGGCCTCGGCATAGGTCTGGACCTCGACCGTGGGCACGCGCAGCGCGCGCTGCACCAGCGCCAGCGGGATCAGCGGCGAGCTCGACAGCGCGCAGACCTGTTCCACCACGTTGTAGAGCTGGCGCACGTTGCCGGGCCAGGCCGCGGTGGCCAGCGCCTTGAGTGCCTCGGGCGCGAAGCCGGACAGGCGCTTGCCGTACTTGGTCGAGAGCTTCTGCAGGAAGTGGTTGGCCAGAAGCGGAATGTCTTCGCGCCGGGCCGACAGCGGCGGCAGCGTGAGCGTGACCACGTTGAGCCGGTAATAGAGGTCTTCGCGGAACTGGCCGGCTTCCATGGCGACATCCAGGTCGCGGTGGGTGGCCGAGATGATGCGCACGTCGACCTCGATCGACTGGCTGGCGCCGAGCGGGCGCACCGCGCGCTCCTGCAGCACGCGCAGCAGCTTGACCTGCAGGGCTGGCGGCATGTCCCCGATTTCGTCGAGCAGCAGCGTGCCGCCGTCGGCCTGCTGGAACAGGCCCTTGTGGTTGGCGTGGGCGTCGGTGAAGGCGCCCTTCATGTGGCCGAACAGCTCCGATTCGAGCAGCGCCTCGGGGATGGCGCCGCAATTGACGGCCACGAAGGGCTTGTCGGCGCGCGGGCTGGCGCGGTGGATGGCGCGCGCCAGCAGTTCCTTGCCGGCGCCGCTGTCGCCGCGCAGCAGCACCGAGGCGTCCGACTTGGCGACCATGCGCGCCTCGGCCAGCAGCTCGGACATGCGGTTGCTGCGGCTCACGATCTCGGCGCGCCAGCTTTCGTCGCCGGCCTTGGCGGGCGTGCTGGCCGGTGCGCCGAGCGCCAGCGCCTGCGCGATCTTGTCGAGCAGTTCGCGGCCGTCGTAGGGCTTGGTGAGATAGGTGAACACGCCGCGCGCCGTGGCCTCGACCGCATCGGGAATGGTGCCGTGGGCGGTGAGCAGGATCACCGGCAGCGAGGGGTGGCGCTTTCGGATCTCGTCGAACAGCTGGAGTCCGTCGCGGCCGGGCAGCCGCACGTCGCTGAGCACCAGCTGCGGATGCTCGATCTCGAGCTGCGTGAGCGCGGTTTCGGCCGAGGTCACGGCCGTGACCTGGTAACCCGCCGAGCTCAGCCGCATCGAGAGCAGCCGCAGCATGTCCGGGTCGTCGTCGACCACCAGCAGGCGCGCGCCGGTCGTGCTCATCGATGGGGCTCCTTGGGCAATCGCCGGCTGCGGTTCATGGATTGGGCCTGGTGCCGGAGGGCGGAGGCAGGGTCGGCGCCGGCACGTTGTTGGGACGCGCGAAGCTGCGCTCGATGGCGCGCAGCGCTTCGATGCGGTCGTTCAGCTGGTCGATGCGGCGCTGGCTTTCGCGCACCTGCTGCGCCTGCTTGTCGCGGTCGTCCTCGACGCGGCGCTGTTCCACGTAGCGCGCGGCGAGCGCGCGCGCCAGCGGCTGCAGGGGCTGCGCCTCGGGCGAGGGGTTGGAGATCACGCGCTGCATCAGGCCCAGCGCGCGCGCGAGGTCGGCCGGCACCCGGGTCTGCGCGAGCAGCAGTGCAAGCTGCATCTGGGCGGTGGGCGAATCGCCCGGATCGCCGGCGCGGGTGATTTCGGCGGCCAGCTCGGCGCCGCCCAGCGGGCGCATCTTGTCGGCATAGGCCAGCATGGCCGCGACCGGGCCCTGGGTCATCAGCGTGAAGAGCGAGGCGGGCTGCGTGGCGGGCGCCTTGGGCTCGGCCTCGACCGGCATCACGCGCGGCACGGCGGGCGGCGGCGGCAGGGCCTCGGCCTCGGCGGGTGGTGCGGGCTGTGTCGCGCAGGCGGCCAGCAGCAGGACGAAAGGCATGGCCACCGCCCCGGACAGGGTCGAACTGCGGACGAACGGAAAAAGCATGGATTGAAGAAAAGGCAAGAGGCGGTATTTGTTTTCAGGTGGATGCCCTGGGGCTTCACGGTGGGTTCAGGCCGTGCGCGGCAGTTCGATGCGAAAGCGCGCGCCGGGCCCCTCTGGCAGCAGGGTGATGCGGCCCCCATGGGCAGCAATGTACTCCTGCACGATCGAAAGGCCGATGCCCGTGCCCTTGACGGCATGCTCGGGCTGGCGTTCGCCCCTGTAGAAAGGCTCGAAAATCCGGTCCCGATCGCCCTCGGCAATACCCGGGCCCGCGTCGTTGATATCGATGCACGCGGTGGTGGGCGTGCCGGACACCACGATCGAAATGACGCCGCCGCGCGCCGAATACCGGATCGCGTTGGACAGCAGGTTGGCCACCGCCGTGCCGAGCTTGGCGCGGTCCACCGGGAGCGTGATCGACTCGCCCTCGGCATGGACGCGCAGGCCGTGGGCCTGCCATTGCAGGCGCTGCGCCTCGATCTGCTCCTCGACCAGCGGCAGCAGGTCGGTGCGTTCGCGGCGCAGTTCGCGGGCCTCGAAGGCGGCGGCGTTGAAGCGCAGCAGCGCCTCGATCTGGCCCTGCAGCGAAACGGTGTTCTGGTTCAGGATCTGCGCCACTTCGAGCTGGGCCGGATTGAGCGGACCCGTCACGCCGTCTTCCAGCAGCGAGACGCCTTCGCGCAGCGCCGCCAGCGGCGTCTTGAGTTCGTGCGACACGTGGCGCAGGAAGCGCGCTTTGTCGGCATCGAGTTCGGTCAGGCGCAGGCGCAGCCACTCGAGCTGCTGCGACAGGCGCCGCACGTCGGCCGGGCCGCGGATGTCGATGGGCTCGTCGAGCCGGTTCTGGCCGAGTCCGACGATGGCGTGCTCGAGCCGCTTGAAAGGGCGCGCGAGCCAGATGCCGAAAGCCAGCGCCAGCGACACCGCCAGGATGCTGGCGGCCACCACTTCGCGCATCAGCCGGCGGCGCGCATTCTCGATGCGCTTGGCCAGCGCGTCGTTCTGCATTTCGATCAGGAACTGGGCCTGCTGCGCAAGGTTCGTGTTCAGCGAATCGAGCTCGCGGAACTGCATGGCCATGCCGCTTTCGCGCGAGAGCGCGCTCTCGGCGCTGCCGCTCATCAGCCCCTCGATCACGCCGAGCTGGGCGCGCCAGAGCTCGATGCCCGAAGGTGCGAGGCCGTTTCTCTCGAGCCGTTCGAGCACCTGGTGCGCTTCGCGCGCGGCGTCGTCGAAGCGGCGGCGCAGCACGGCGTCGTTCAGCACCAGCGACTGGCGCCCGGCGCGCTCCATGGCGGCACTGCGCTCGGCCAGCGACTGGGCCGCGCCCGAGAGCCGCAGCGCGCGGGCCGCCGCATCGCGGCTCTGGGTCATGAGCGCGTCGTACTGGAATACCGAGCGCAGCGCCACGCCCACCAGGAGGGCGGTGATCAGCAGGAACGCGAAAAGCAGGAGCTGCTGGAACGAGCCCCGTCTGGACGGCCGCTTCGCCATCAGGCGGCGAGCGCGGCGGGAACCGGCACCGTTGACGATTCGCGCGTGGCCACTTCGCCGCGCAGCGTGTAGGCGAGCGAGCGCGTGATGCGCAGGTCGACCATCTGCCCGACCAGGCGCGCGTCGCCTTCGAAGTTGACGACGCGGTTGCAGGCGGTGCGGCCCATCAGCTCGTTCGCGTCCTTGCGGGAAGCCCCTTCTACGAGCACGCGCTGCGTGGTGCCGACCAGCGCATCGCCGAAGCGGCGCACGTTACCGTCGATCACGCGCTGCAGCGTCTGCAGGCGGGCCAGCTTCACCGCATGGGGCGTGTCGTCGTGCAGCGCGGCGGCGGGCGTGCCGGGGCGCGGGCTGAAGATGAAGCTGAAGCTGTTGTCGAACTGGCAGTCGTCGATCAGCTTCATCATCCTTGCGAAGTCTTCGTCGGTCTCGCCCGGGAAGCCGACGATGAAGTCGCTGGAGAGCGCGAGTTCGGGCCGGATGGCGCGCAGCTTGCGCACCGTGCTCTTGTATTCCATGGCGGTGTAGCCGCGCTTCATGGCCATCAGGATGCGGTCGCTGCCGTGCTGCACCGGCAGGTGCAGGTGGCTCACCAGCTGCGGCACCTTGGCATAGGCCTCGATCAGGCGCGGCGTGAACTCGTTGGGGTGGCTGGTGGTGTAGCGGATGCGCTCGATGCCGGGGATCTCGGCGACGTACTCGATCAGGAGCGCGAAGTCGGCAATCTCGGCCGTGTCTCCCATGCGGCCGCGGTAAGCGTTCACGTTCTGCCCCAGCAGCGTGACTTCGCGCACGCCCTGGTCGGCCAGGCCGGCGATTTCCACCAGCACGTCGTCCAGCGGCCGGTTCACTTCCTCGCCGCGGGTGTAGGGCACCACGCAGTAGCTGCAGTACTTGGAGCAGCCTTCCATGATCGAGACGAACGCCGTGGCGCCTTCGACGCGCGCGGGTGGCAGGTGGTCGAACTTCTCGATCTCCGGAAAGCTGATGTCGACCTGCGGACGGTCCAGGCGCTCGCGGTCCTTCAGCATCTCGGGCAGGCGGTGCAGCGTCTGCGGGCCGAACACGATGTCGACGTAGGGCGCGCGCGCGATGATGGCGTCGCCCTCCTGGCTCGCCACGCAGCCGCCCACGCCGATCTTCACGCCCCTGGCCTTCAGGTGCTTCACGCGGCCGAGGTCGCTGAACACCTTTTCCTGGGCCTTCTCGCGCACCGAGCAGGTGTTGAACAGGATCAGGTCGGCCTCGTCCACGTTCTGCGTCGGCTCGTAGCCCTCGGCGGCGTTCAGTACGTCGGCCATCTTGTCCGAGTCGTACTCGTTCATCTGGCAGCCGAAGGTCTTGATAAATACTTTTTTGCTCATGGGGTGCTTTCCTGGCCTTCCTCGCCGGGAAGGCCGATGCAGGGCGCTTGTGTGGTCCTGCGGCGCGGCGGGCGCGGCCGCCGGCATCTTTATTGCGTGTTGACGGTGTCGTTCGAAGTGAACGGCCAGATGTTCAGCAGCGGCTTGTCGAGCGACTCGCGCTTGGCAACGGCTTCGTCGGGCGTGAGGATCCAGACCTCGCGCAGCAGGCCGGCGGCATCGCGCGTGTAGTTGACGAGGAATTTCTGGCCCGTGATGGTGCTGGACATGACCAGCATGTTCTGCGCGCTGCGGATGCGGCCGCCCGGCGCCATGCGGTCAGGCTTGCCGTCGAGTTCGACGTCGACCCCGTCGATCACCATGAACTTGCCGCGCAGCGTGCCGACCGGGAAGGTGCGCCCGCCCACCAGGGACTCGTTCTGGGTCTGCGGCCGGGGCACCTCGGACTGGGCCGCGGCGCCAATGGAAAAAAGGCTTGCAGCTACTGTGCAAAGCGCTATGAAAGTGAGAGCATTCGTGGGTTTCTTGCAGCGGTTCATGGGGTATATCCAGAGGCTGTGGAGCGGCGATTTTAGCGGCGGGGTGAAATCATCCCCGGCGCCTGCCACAGCGGGTTGTACATGGGCCCTGGCATTGCGGCTTTACTTATCTTTACGGCACTCACGGACACTGCGAGTCGACGGCTGCTCCAATAGCCGCTGTCAGCCCAAAGTGCACAAGAACCCATGAAGAAAAAACTCGTCCTCGCTCTTGCAGGTGTGTTGATCGTAGCCGTCGCGGGATGGTGGTGGAACGGGTCGGGCGATCGCATGGCGGCAAAGAGCGCCAGGCCGGCCGCCGCCGGTGGAGCCCCCGCGAATGGCGCGCCGGCCGCGCTCGTCACGCTCGCCACCGCTGAGCGGCAGGACGTGCCGGTCACGGTGCAGGTCAACGGCAGCGTGGTGTCGCTCAACAGTGTCGATTTGCGGCCGCAGGTGACCAACACCGTTGCGGCGGTGCACGTGAAGGAAGGGCAGTTCGTCAAGGAGGGCCAGTTGCTCTTCACGCTCGACGACCGCAACGACCAGGCCAACCTGGCGCGTGCGCGCGCCCAGCAGAAGCGCGACGAGGCCACCATGGCCGACCTCGAGCGCCAGTACAGGCGCAGCCAGGAACTGCTGGCGCAGAACTTCATTTCCAAGAGCGCCACGGACGCCACGCTGTCGCAGCTCGAGGCGCAGCGCGCCGCGGTGGCGGCCGACCGCGCCGCGGTGCAATCGGCGCAGGTGGCGCTGGGCTACGCCACCTTGCGCGCGCCCATTGCGGGGCGCATTGGCGCGGTCAACATCTACCCCGGCACGCTGGTGCAGCCCACGCTGTCGCTGGTCACCATCACGCAGCTCGATCCCATCGCGGTGAGCTTCCCGGTGCCGGAGGCCAATCTGCAGGACCTGCTGGCGGCGGCGCGCAGCCGGGCCAAGGTCGAGGCGCTTGTCAGTGGGCGCAAGGAGCCGCTCAGCGGCGTGCTCAATTTCGTCGACAACACGGTCGATCCGCAGATCGGCACCGTGCGCGCCAAGGCGGTGTTCGACAACGCCGACCAGAGCCTCTGGCCGGGCCAGTTCGTCGGCACGCGGATCACGGTCCGCACGCTCTCCGGCGCCACGGTGGTGCCGGCCGCGGCGCTCATGATGCTGTCCGACGGCGCTTCGCTCTACGTGGTCGACCAGGCCATGAATGCCAAGCGCCGCAAGGTGCAGGTGCTCTACACCTTCGGCACCAAGGTGGCGGTGAGCGGCGTCGAGCCGGGCGAGCAGGTAGTCATCGAGGGCAGCCAGAACGTGCGCCCGGGCGGCAAGGTTCGCGTCGACAAAAAGCCCGCACCGGCCGGCACCACCGGTGTCACGCCGGGCAGCGCAGCCTCCTCGGACACCCAGGCTCCGCGGGAACGCGCATGAACATCTCCGAGCTGTGCATCCGTCGTCCCGCGATGACGGTGCTGTTGTCTGCGGCGGCGGTGGTGGCGGGCATCTTTGCCTATTTCAGCATCCCGGTTGCCGCGCTGCCGAGCTACAACACGCCGGTCATCAACGTGAACGCCCAGTTGCCGGGCGCGAGCCCCGACACCATGGCTTCGTCGGTGGCGCTGCCGCTGGAAAAGCAGTTCTCGACCATTCCGGGCCTGCAGACCATCAGCTCGGTCAACACCCAGGGCGTGAGTTCGATCACGCTGGAATTCGTGAGCAGCCGCGACATCGACGCCGCCGCGGTCGACGTGCAGGCCGCGCTGCTGCGCGCCCAGCGCCAGCTGCCGCAGGAACTGACGCAGCTGCCTTCGTACCGCAAGGTGAACCCGGCCGACGCGCCGGTGCTGTTCATCTCGCTGATCTCGCCGTCGATGAACCCGTCCGAGCTCAACGACTATGCCGAGAACCTGATCTCGCCCACGCTCTCCACCATCGACGGCGTGGCGCAGGTGGCGGTGTATGGCCGCAAGGCCTTCGCGGTGCGCATCAAGGCCAATGCCGACCTGCTCAATGCGCGCAACATCACGCTCGACGAGCTGGCCAAGGCGGTGAATTCGGCCAATGCCAACACGCCCGTCGGCGTGCTCGACGGGCCGCGCCAGACGCTCACCATCCAGGCCAACCGGCAGCTCACCAAGGCGGAAGATTTCGCCAAGCTGATCGTCGGGCAGCGCAACGGCGCGCCGGTGCGGCTCGACGAAGTGGCCACCATCGAAGACAGCTTCGAATCGGTCAAGACCGCGAGCAGCTTCAACGGCCAGAGTTCCATCTCGCTGGCCGTTCAGCGCCAGCCCAATGCCAACACGGTGGAGGTGGTGGACGCGGTGCGCGCACTGATCCCGCGCTTCAAGGCCGAACTGCCGCAATCGGTCGAGATCCACATGGTGAACGACCGCTCGCTCTCCATCCGCGAGGCTGTGCACGACGTGCAGCTCACGCTGCTGGGCACCGTTGCGCTGGTGGTGCTGGTGATCTTCCTGTTCCTGCACCGGCTGGTGGCCACGTTGATCCCGGCCGCGACCATTCCCATCTCGCTGATCGGTGCGGTGGCCCTGCTCTACGCCTTCGGCTACAGCCTGGACAACGTCTCGCTGCTGGGCATCACGCTGGCCGTGGGGCTGGTGGTGGACGACGCGATCGTGGTGCTCGAGAACATCATGCGCTATGTCGAAAAGGGCATGGAGCCGATGGCTGCCGCGCTGCGCGGGGCGCGCGAGGTGGGCTTCACCATCATCTCGATCTCGATCTCGCTGGTGGCGGTGTTCATTCCCATCTTCTTCATGCCGGGCGTGATCGGCCTCCTGTTCCATGAATTCGCGGTGGTGGTGGCGCTGGCGGTGCTGGTGTCGGCCATCGTGTCGCTCACGCTGGTGCCGATGCTCGCGAGCCGGCTGCTCAAGCACGTGCCGCGCAAGGAAGGCGTGCTCGACCACGAGGAAGAGCACCCCGAGCCCGGCACCGCAGTCGGCCGCGCCTTCGAGCGCGGCTACCGCTGGGTGCATGCAGGCTACATGCGAACGCTCGACTGGACGCTCGCGCACCGCAGGCTGATGCTGCTGCTGGCGGGCGGCACCTTCGTGGTCACGGCCTGGCTGTTCGTCTCCATTCCGAAGGGCTTCTTCCCCGAGGAAGACATCGGACAGATCCAGATCACCACCGAAGCGGCCGAGGACATCTCCTTCACCGCCATGAACGCGCTGCAGGAACGCGTGGCCGCTTCGCTCCAGGCCGACCCGAGCGTGGCTTACGTGAGCTCGTTCGTCGGCGTGGGCGGGCCGACCGCCACGCAGAACTCCGGCCGGCTGTTCGCCGTGCTCAAGCCGCGCAGCGAGCGTCCCAAGATGGCCGCGGTGCTCGAGTCGCTGCGCCAGCGCTTCCGCGAGATCCCGGGCATTGCGGTCTACATGCAGCCGGTGCAGAACCTGCGCCTGGGCGGCCGCCAGAGCAAGGCGCGCTTCCAGTACACGCTGCAGAGCGTCAATGCGGGCGAGATGGTGCCCTGGGCCACGCGGCTCATGGAGCGCATGCGCGCCGACCCGGCCTTCCGCGACGTCACCAGCGACTCGCAGAACCGCGGCCTGCAGGCCACGCTGGAGATCGACCGCGACAAGGCCGGCGTGCTCGGCGTCGCCGTGGGCGACCTGCGCACCGCGCTCTACAACGCCTATGGCGACCGGCAGATCGGCAGCATCTACGGCGCGAGCAACACCTACCAGGTGATTCTCTCGGCCGCCGACAACGACCGGCAGTTCGAGGACGACGTGTCGCGCCTGTCGGTGCGCAGCACCAGCGGCCGGCTGGTGCCGCTGTCGGCCTTCTCGACCGTCAAGCGCACCGTGGGGCCCACCTCGGTCAACCACCAGGGGCAGCTGCAGGCGGTGACGGTCTCGTTCAACCTCGCGCCCGACGTGCCGCTGGGCAACGCGACCGCGAAGATCGACCAGTTCAAGCAGGAGCTGAAAATGCCGCAGTCGATCATCACCACCTATGGCGGCGATGCGGCGGTGTTCCAGAGCTCGCAGGCCAGCCAGGCCGTGCTGCTGGTGCTGGCCGTGCTCGTGATCTACGTGCTGCTGGGCGTGCTGTACGAAAGCTACATCCACCCGCTGACCATCCTGGCCGGGCTGCCGTCGGCGGCCGTGGGCGCCTTGCTCTCGCTGAAGCTCTTCGGCTTCGACCTGACGCTGATCGCGACCATCGGCATCCTGCTTTTGATCGGCATCGTGAAGAAGAACGCGATCATGATGATCGACTTCGCGCTCGATGCGCAGCGCACCGAGGGCATGAAGCCGGTGGATGCGATCCGCGAGGCCTGCCGGCTGCGCTTCCGACCGATCCTCATGACCACGCTGGCCGCGCTGATGGGCGCGCTGCCGCTCGCATTGGGGCTGGGCGCCGGCGCCGAGCTGCGCCAGCCGCTGGGCGTGGCGGTGGTGGGCGGGCTGATCTTCTCGCAGGTGATCACGCTCTACATCACGCCCGCGATCTACCTGGCGCTCGACCGCTACAGCGGCACCGGGCCGATGGTCGAGCTGCCGGGCGAAGCCAAGGCCGAGGCCGGCGGTGCCGCGGGGCATGCGGCCTCGCACGCCTAGGTCGTTGTCTCGTCGAGAACGTCGTCGTCTGCCGCCAGGTGGGCGGTGTCGCTCCAGCCGACGAGGCTGAAGCCCTCGGGCGTCCACAGCATGCGGTTGATGGCCGCATTGCCGAGCTGCCAGGTGCGCGGCGCCTGCAGCTCCTGGCGCGTGGCGGCGCGGTAGAGCACGTCCATCACGCCGCCGTGCGCCACCAGCGCCACCAATTGGCCCGGATGGCGCGCGGCCAGTTTTGACGCGATGCGCGTCACCCGTTCGCGGAAGACCAGCAGGCTCTCGCCGCCCTCGGGCTGGAATTCGGGATCGCGCTCGCGCCAGCGCCGGGCCTGCTCGGGCAGGGTGGACTCGATCTCGGCAAAGCTCATGCCCTCGAAGCGGCCGAAGGCACGCTCGCGCAGGCCGGGTTCGGGCTGCACCGCGAGGCCGTGCGGCCTGGCGATTTCCTGCGCGGTCTGCCAGGCGCGCGACAGGTCGCTGGCGTAGATCACGCCGATGTCCTCGTGCGCCAGCGCCTGCCCGACGCGCCGGGCCTGCCAGAGCCCGGTGTCGTTGAGCCCGATGTCGAGCTGGCCCTGGATGCGCGTGTCGACGTTCCAGGCGGTTTCGCCATGGCGAACGGCAATCAGGCGGGTGATTTCTTCCATCGGGCAGATTCTAGAAGCGCGTCATTTCTTCTGCGCGGTGGACAGCTCGATGTTCACCCGGCGCTCGCCCTGCGGCGGATTCGGAAAGCCCTGCAGCGCCGCTTCGAACATCACCGGCAGGATGGTCGCGCTGACGTTGTACGGGCCCTCGTTGCGGGCCCGCGTTTCGTAGACCACGCGGTTCGAGCCGATGTCGCGCAGCACGATGCTCACTTCGCGCTCGTACCAGGGGTTGGCCGCGGGCGGCATGAAGGCCGGGCCGCCGTACCAGCCGCCGCCATACCAGCGGCGTGCGTAGCCGGGATAGCCGTAGCCATAGCCCCAGGGCCCGTCGAAGAGCCACGGGTCGGCCCAGGGCGAGAGGCCGGCCGTGACGCGGGCGCCGATCTGCGCGCTGTATTGCGGCCTGGCATCGTCGCGGCGCAGTCCCACTTTTTCGAGCGCGGCGGCGGCCATGGCCTCGAGCGATTCCTGCCGGGCGGGGTCGGCCTGCTGTGACGGCAGGCGCTCGAAGCGGTAGCTGGCGCCGGGCGCCACGGTGCCCGGCGACGCGAAGCTTTTCACATCGCTGTCGACCACCCAGGAGGTGGCGCAGCCGCTCAGGCTTGCTATCAGAAGAAGAGCTGAAAACGCACGTTTCATGAGGATCTCCGGGCTAGTCGGCCCAAAATTCCCCTGGGTTGCCCGCTCAGCCCTGAAGGATGCGCAGGGCGGCAGGTGCCTGGGAGAGCAGGTCGAAGGAGGGCGCGTCGAAGGCCTTGTCGCCGTCTTCGTCGGCCACGCCGGTTGCCTTCAGACCCTTGAAGTCGTGCCGCGTTCCGTCGAGCAGGTGCGAGGGCACCACGTTCTGCAGCGCGGTGAACATGTTCTCCACGCGGCCGGGGAATTTCCTGTCCCACTCGCGCAGCATTTCGCCGACCTGCTTGCGCTGCAGGTTTTCCTGGCTGCCGCAGAGCGTGCACGGAATGATCGGGAATTCGCGGTGCTGGGCCCAGCGCACCAGGTCCTTCTCGGCCACGTAGGCGAGCGGGCGGATCACGATGTGCCTGCCGTCGTCGCTCACCAGCTTGGGCGGCATGCTCTTGAGCTTGCCCCCGAAGAACATGTTGAGGAAGAAGGTCTGGAGCATGTCGTCGCGGTGGTGGCCGAGCGCGACCTTGGTGGCGCCCAACTCGTCCGCCACGCGGTACAGGATGCCGCGGCGCAGCCGGCTGCACAGGCCGCAGGTGGTCTTGCCCTCGGGGATCACGCGCTTGACGATGCTGTAGGTGTCCTGGTTCTCGATGTGGAAGTCCACGCCCAGTTCGCTCAGGTATTTGGGCAGCACCTCTTCGGGGAAGCCGGGCTGTTTCTGGTCGAGATTGACCGCGACGATGTCGAAATGGATCGGCGCGCGGGCCTTGAGCTTGAGCAGGATGTCCAGCATGGCGTAGCTGTCCTTCCCGCCCGAGACGCACACCATGACCTTGTCGCCGTCCTCGATCATGTTGTAGTCGACAATGGCGCGGCCCACCTCGCGGCACAGGCGCTTCTCAAGCTTGTGCGTCTCGCGTTCGATCTTCAGGGAATTGGCGGGGGTGGCGCCGGCGACGGGCGCCTCGTCGATCCAGACGGCGTTCATGGGTGGGCTGCTTCGGTCAGGCAAATCGGGGGAGGAGGGGCCGATTTTGCCTTGGATCACCATTCCCCGGCTTCCATGCGGATAGCCACCTCGCAGTCGTCGAAGATCTCGAGCTTGGCGATCTTCACCCGCACGCCGACCACGCCGGGCAGCTGCAGCAGCCGCTGCGCGAGCTTGCCGATGAGCGTTTCGAGCAGGTTCACATGCTCGGCCGTGCACTCGTCGATGATGATGCGGCGCACCTTGCGGTAATCCAGCACGTGGAAGATGTCGTCGTCCTTCGGCATCAGCGGCTGCGCGCCCAGATGCAGCTCGGCATCGACCTGGATCGGCTGCGGCGCCGTCTTTTCCTGGTCGAGGATGCCCAGGTTGGCGTCGAAGCGCAGCCCCTGCAGGGTGAGTGTCTGGCGGCCGATCGGGTTGGAAGGCATGGTGGGGCTCACATCAGCGAGAAGTCGCGGTCGAATTTCATGAGGTGCTGGCCGCCGTCCACCACGAGCGTGGTGCCGGTGATCGAGTTGTTCTCCAGCGCGAACTTCACCGTGGCCGCCACGTCGGCCGGCGTGGAAGAGCGGCCCAGCGGCGACAGCGTGTGCAGCTTCGAGAACCTGTCTTCGTCCAGCATGTGGCTGGGCAGGGTGAGGCCGGGCGCCACGCCCACCACCCGCACGCGCGGCGCCAGCGCCAGCGCCAGCATGGGCGTGGCGGCCTCGAGCGCGGCCTTGGAGAGCGTGTAGCTCAGGAAGTCGGGGTTGGGATTCCAGAGCTTCTGGTCGAGCATGTGCACCACCGCGCCCTGCGCGTCGCCGCGCAGCGCCAGGTGGTCGTGCAGCGCCTGCGCCAGCACGATGGCCGCGCCGGTGTTGCTGCGCGCATGGCGCTCCATGAGCGCGTAGCTGAAGCTCGCGGCGTCGTCGTGCTCGAAGAGGGCCGCGCTGTGGACCACCGCATCGACGCTGCCGAAGTGCGCCGCCACGCGCGGCAGCAGGTCGCGGGTGGCGCCTTCGTCGAGCAGGTCGGCCTCGAACGATGCCGACGTGCCCGAGAGGGCCGCGCAATCGGCCACCGTCTGGGCGGCCTCGGCCTGCGAACTGCGGTAGTGCACCGCCACCTGCCAGCCGCCCGCGGCCAGCGCCAGCGCAATCTCGCGCCCCAGCCGGCGGCCGGCACCCGTGACGAGGACGGTGCGGCGGGCCGGCGTAACAGGAGGAAGTGGCGCTGTGCTCATGCGGGCAGAGAAGGGAGAATCGGCGGGTGACGACAAAAACGACGACAAACAGTTTACCCATCGCCCTCGATATCCTGATTGCCCGTTCGGTGGAGCGGGCGGGCGGATGGATCGGCTTCGACCGCTTCATGGCGCTCGCGCTGTATGCGCCGGGGCTGGGCTACTACGCCAACAGCTCGGCCAAGTTCGGCCACATGCCGTCTTCGGGCAGCGACTTCGTGACGGCGCCGGAGCTCACGCCCATGTTCGGGCAGGCGCTCGCGGCGCAGGTGGCCGAGGCGCTCGCGAAGACCGGCACCGACACGGTCTGGGAGTTCGGCGCCGGCACGGGCGCGCTCGCGGTGCAGCTGCTGCATGCGCTCGACGAGATGGGCCGCGCGGACGTGCGCTACCGGATCGTCGACCTGTCGGGCACCCTGCGCGAGCGCCAGCAGCAGGCGCTGGTGCGCTACGCGGACCGCGTCGAGTGGCTCGGTGAACTGCCCGATGCGATGCAGGGCGTGGTGGTCGGCAACGAGGTGCTCGATGCGATGCCGGTCCAGCTGCTGGCCCGCGTGGGCGGCCAGTGGTTCGAGCGCGGCGTGGTGCGCAACGCGCGCGCCGACGGCTGGGCCTGGGCCGACCGCGAAACCGCCTTGCGGCCGCCGTTCGAGGTGCCTGGCGAGCACGACTACCTGACCGAGATCCATCCGCAGGCCGAGGCCTTTGTCGCAACCCTCGCGGACCGCCTGAAGAAAGGTGCGGCCTTCTTCATCGACTATGGTTTTCCGGAGCGCGAGTACTACCACCCGCAGCGCCACATGGGCACGGTGATGTGCCATCGTGCGCACCAGGCCGACGGCGATCCCCTCTCGGATGTGGGCTACAAGGACATCACGGCGCACGTCAATTTCACCGGCATTGCGCTTGCGGGGCAGGAGGCGGGGCTCGAGGTGCTGGGCTACACCAGCCAGGCGCGCTTTCTGCTGAACTGCGGGCTGCTCGAAAGAATGGGACAGGGCAGCACGGCCGAAAGGGGCATGGCTGCTCGGCTCATTCATGAGCATGAGATGGGGGAGCTGTTCAAGGTGGTGGGGTTTGCGGTGGGGGAGGGGTGGGAGGCGATGGGGTTTTCGCAGGGGGACCGGAGTCACACGCTTTGAATTGTTTTGTTCCGGGGCCGGGATTCCGCCCGGCGGCGGCCTCACTTTCTTTTGGCGAAGCAAAGGAAAGTAGCTCGCCCGCCGGGGCGAGACCCGGCCCCGGAACTCAAAAAGAACCATAAGCAACCAACAAAGATTTCTTTGAGAAAACCCTCGTCAAAACCTACATTGGCGCAATGACCGCCCCCCAGCACTTCGAAGTGCGCCCCTTCAATGCCCCCGTAGGCGCAGAAATCGTCGGCCTCGACATCTCCAGGCCCATCAACGACGAAGACTTCGCACGCATCCACCGTGCGCACCTCGATCACCACGTGCTCGTGTTCCGCAACCAGCAGATCACCCCGGCAGAGCACATCGAATTCAGCCGCCGCTTCGGCCCGCTCGAGATCCATGTGCTGCACCAGTTCCATCTGAAGAACCATCCCGAGATCCTGATCGTCTCCAACATCAAGGAGAACGGCGAGCCCATCGGCCTGGGCGACGCGGGCGTCTACTGGCATTCGGACATCTCGTACAAGCCACAGCCCAGCCTGGGCTCGCTGCTGCATGCGCAGGAGCTGCCGAGCGAAGGCGGCGACACGCTCTTTGCCGACCAGCATCTTGCGTGGGAAACGCTCTCACCCGAGGTGAAGCAGCGCATCCTGCCGCTCAAGGCCGAGCACAGCTATCTCGCCAAGTACGAAGAGCTGCGCGCGAAGAACCCGTGGCGGCCCAAGCTCTCGCAGGAACAGATCGACCAGGTCGCGCCTGCCGTCCAGCCGGTGGTGCGC
Source organism: Variovorax sp. VRV01 (assembly GCF_014852545.1). NCBI lineage: Bacteria > Pseudomonadati > Pseudomonadota > Betaproteobacteria > Burkholderiales > Comamonadaceae > Variovorax > Variovorax sp. VRV01. Next base: position 345,634 of record NZ_JACVBS010000003.1, on the reverse strand, counting down.
ACGCATCCCGAAACGGGCCGCAAGGCGCTGTTCGTCAGCGAGCATTTCACGACGCGCATCGTCGGCCTGCCGCAGCAGGAAAGCGACGAGCTGCTGGCCGAGCTGTTCGCGCACAGCGTGAAGCCGCAGTTCGTGTACCGCCACCAATGGGCGCCGCACGACCTGGTGTTCTGGGACAACCGCTCGCTGATGCACCTGGCGGCCGGCACGCCTGACCACCTGCGCCGCCGCCTGAACCGCACCACCATCGTGGGCGACGCGCCCTTCTGACTGCTTTTTCCCCTGATGCAGCGGGCTCAACCCGCGCCGGCCTTGTCGCCGCCCCGGCGCAGCGCACGCAATTCGGCGTTGAGGAATTCGTTGGCGTCGCGCATCGAGCCGTTCGGCATCTTGACCTTGTAGGGCTTACCCGTCACCTCCGAGCGGGAGGCGCAGCGGTCGATGAAGTCTTCCGCGGTGGCGATCTCGTCTTTGAAGTAGTCGAACTTGGCCTGCATGTGCTTGGCGGCATCGGCGGCGTCGTGCTCATTGCCGTTGCGCATGAAGGTCATCGTCGTCATCTTCGAGACGCGCAGGATCAGCGTGTCGATGAGTTTTTGCTCCGACGCGGAAGGGGTGGCCTGGGCCGCTGCGGCCGCAAGGCCGAGCACAAGCGCCAACAGGGCGCGACGCGGATGTTGAAATGAAGCCATGTGGTCGATGCGGCAATTTCGGGACCATGCTAGGGCGGTGGCCCCCCGCGTGTCAAACCGGGCCCGGCTCGGGTCTAATCGCAGGTTTTGGCACGCTTGGTTTCCCATGAGCTCTTCCGCCCCCGATCTGCTGTCGATCGCCCATTCCCTGGCCGATGCCGCCGCCGCGCAGTCGATGCGCCATTTCCGCACGCCGCTGGACATCATCACCAAGGCCGACGAGAGCCCGGTGACGCTGGCGGACCGCGCCGCCGAGACGGCCATGCGCGAGATCCTTGCCGTGCGCGCCGCGGCGGACGGCATCTTCGGCGAGGAGCACGGCCTCGAGCGGCTCGACGCCGAGCGCGTCTGGGTGCTCGACCCGATCGACGGCACACGCAGCTTCATCACCGGATCGCCGCTGTGGGGCACGCTGATCGGCGTGCTGCAGGGCTCGCGCGTGGTGCTGGGCATGATCGACATGCCGGTGCTCAAGGAGCGCTGGGTCGGCCAGGCCGGCCAGGGCGCCACGCGCGATGGCCAGCCGGTGCATGCCAGCGGCTGCACCGAGGTGGCCAAGGCGCGCATCGTCACCACCTCGCCCGACATCTTCGCGCCCACCGACTGGCAGGCCTTCGACCGGCTGAGCCGGCAGTGCGCGATGCGGCGCTTCGGGGGCGACTGCTACGGCTATGCGCAGCTCGCGGGCGGCACCATCGACCTCGTGGTGGAAACCGGGCTGCAGCCCTACGACTACCTCGGCCCGGCCGGCGTGATCGAGGCCGCGGGCGGCGTCATCACCGACTGGCAGGGCCAGCCGCTGGGGCTGGCGTCCGACGGCCGGGTGATCGCGGCCGCAACGCCCGAACTTCACCGACAAGCCATGGCCATCCTGGCGGCCTAGACTGTTCCCATGATCCGCTGGCTGATCGTCGTCGTCCTTGCCCTGGTGCTCATGAGCGGCCTCACGGCCTGGCTGCGCCGGTTCGGCTTTGGGCGGCTGCCGGGCGATTTCGAATTCCGCGCCTTCGGCCGCGAGTGGCAGCTGCCGATCTCGAGCACCTTGGTGCTCAGCATGATCGCGGCGCTGGTGGCGCGCTTCGTCTAGCGCCGTTGATGAACAACCCGTCCTGAGACCCAGAGAGAAGAACCACGCGATGAGAGCCTGCGTTGACATCGGCGGCACCAAGGTGGCCGTGAGCCTTTCCCCTTCGAGCGATGCGCCGCTGGCCGGCCGCCGCAGCGAGCCCACGGCCAAGACCGGCGACAACGACGCCGTGGCGGTGCAGATCATGCGCATGATCGACGAGGTCTGCGCCGAGCAGGGCATCGCGCCGGCCGACATCGACCGCGTGGGCGTCTCGTCCACCGGCCCCTTCGAGCTGCGCGACGGCATGGTGGAACTGGCCACGCCCAACATCTGCGGCGGCATTGCGGGGCCCGCGCGCGGCCTTCCCAACAACTGGATGACGGCGATCATCGAGGCCCCGCTGGCCCGGCGCTTTGGCCGCGTACGGGTCGAGAACGACGCCGTGGCCGCGCTCGAGGCCGAGCGCCACTGGGGCGCGCTGCAGGGCCTGGACCACTGCGCCTACGTCACCTGGAGCACCGGCGTGGGCGTGGGCCTGTGCGTGGATGGCCGTGCGCTGCGCGGAAAGAACGGCAATGCCGGCCATGCGGGCCACAGCTTCGTGGCGGACGACGCCAGCGGCGCGCTGTGCGGCTGCGGCAACCACGGCGACGTGGAAGCGCTGGTGGCGGGCAACTCCATCGCGCGCCGCTTCGGGCAGCCCGCGCCCGACCTGTTCGCGGCCGCCTCGGACGGCGAGCCGCATGCCGTCGAGATCGTCGATGCGCTGTGCCGCGTGATGGGCCGGATGATTTACAACCTGATTGCCACGCTCGACCTCCAGCGCATCAGCCTGGGCGGCAGCGTGTTCTGGCACCACCGCGACTTCCTGCTGCCGCGGCTGCAGGCGCAGGTCGACGGCAAGCTCAAGCCGCTCACGCGCGGCGTGCTGCTGGTGCCCGCGGGGCTGGGTGAAAAGGTCGGCGACTACGCCGCCCTGGCACTGCTCGACTGAGAAGGTGACGGCTCCTTCACACCTTCTGAGGCCGGCGCACCGCGGCTCATCAGCGTCCCGACGATCTGGCCCAGGCGGCGCAGGCCCGTGTCGACCTCCTCGCCATACGGCCAGCCGCAGTTGATGCGCAGGTAATGATCGAAGCGCGAGGAGTTGGAGAACAGCGTGCCGGGCGCCACCACGATCCGCTCCGCGAGTGCCGCATCGAAGACCCGTGACGACGACAGGCGCTCGGGCAGCTCGACCCACAGCTGCAGCCCGCCGGGCGGCAGGTTGATGCGCGTGCCGGCCGGAAAGTAGCCGGCGATCGCATCGGCGGTCTGCTCGCGCTGCGTCTTCAGGCAGGCGCGCAGATGGCGCAGGTGGCGGTCGTAGGCGCCGGTGGCCATGAACAGGCCGGCCCCGCTTTGCGAGAGGCCCTCGTTGTTGCGGGTTTGCGCGTACTTGAGCATCTCCACCCGCGCGTGCCAGCGTCCGGCCGTGATCCAGCCCAGCCGCAGGCCGGGCGCGAGAATCTTGTGCAGCGAGGCGCAGTGGATCACGTTGCCGCTGCCGTCCCAGGACTTGAGCGCACGCGGCGGCGTCGGGGCGTCGACGAGTTCGCTGTAGGTGTCGTCCTCGATCAGCGGAATCTCATGCCGTTCGCACAGCTGCGCGAGCCGTGCCTTGTGGGCGTCGGGCATCACGCTGCCCAGCGGGTTCTGCAGGTGCGGCACCACCACCACGGCCTTGATGTTGTCGTAGGTACGGATCGCGAGCTCCAGCGCCTCGATCGAGAGGCCGGTCTGCGGGCTGGTCGGGATCTCCAGCGCGCGCATGCCCAGGCTCTCGAGCACCTGCAGCAGGCCGTAGAAGGTGGGCGACTCCACCGCCACCGTGTCGCCCGGCTGCGCCACCGCACGCAGCGCGAGGTTGAGCGCCTCGATGCAGCCGTTGGTGACCAGGATGTCTTCCGGCGAGATCGCCATGCCCACGCGCAGGCTGCGCTGCGCGAGCACCTCCCGGAACTGGCGGTGGCCCTTGAGCGGCGCCGCGACCGTCAGCATGTCGGGCTGCTGGCGCAGCATGCGCGTCATCGCATTGCGCAGCGCCTCCGCGGGATACAGCTCGGGTGCGCCGCGCGCGATCGAAAGGTTGAGCTTCTCGGAAAGCTGCCGGCGGCGCGCCACGAAGTCCGACACCTTGGCGTGGATGCCCACGTACTGCGCCGGGTCGGGCGGCACGCCGGCCGCGGGCTCCTCCATCGGCGCGATGGCAAGGCGCCGCGGCCGGCGCACGAAGTAGCCCGAGCGGTCGCGCGCCTCGACCCAGCCGTCGCTTTCCATCGTGCGGCAAAGCTGCAGCGCGGTCGACAGGCTGATGCCGTGCAGGCGCATGAGGCGGCGCAGCGAAGGCAGCTTGTCGCCCTGCTTGAGCGAGCCGGTGTGGATCGCATCCACGTAGTGCGCTGCGAGCTGGCGGTAGAGCGGTAGCGAATCCATGGCCTCGATGCTCCCTCTGTCGCGCATCCAGAAACAGATGCAGTTGCGAAGGAAAACGACCATAACAGATGCCCCGCAGCCACCGCTGTTCCGGTGCGAATCGCCTGGGCGTGTGCCTGTTTTCCGGGCGCCCGAATTCCTACGATGAACGCACCCACTCCAGAAGGCGCGCCATGTCCCCCACCACCCTCGACCGACTGCCCGATACCGTCGTCCTGCAACCCGGCGAGGCCTTGCGCGCGGCGCTCGACCCCGCCACCTGGCTCGAGATGCTGGAGGGCCGCGCGCTGCTCGTCTCGCCGCCCTCATGGTTCGGCGACACCGTGTTCACCGCGAAGACCGCGCTGACCGAGGGCGACGTGCACCGGCTGGAACGCGGCGGCTGGATCGAGCTGTCGGCGCTGGCGCCGGTGCGGCTGCGCGTGCATGCGCCGCAGCAGGCGCCCGCATCCACGGTCCGGCCAGCAGAGGCCCGGCCCGTCATGCGGCTGGTGCGGCTACTGACCGGAACCTAGCCGACGTCCAGCCTACCGCTGGCTTGCGGCATGGCGCAGCGCCTCAAGAAAGCTGCGCCGCCACCAGTGGATGTCCTGCTCGCGGATGCGCGACAGCAGCTTCTGGTGCCGTTCGCGCCGTTCCTCCAGCGGCATCTGCAGCGCCTGCTGCACGGTTTCGGCCGTGCCGTGCGTGTCGTACGGATTCACCAGCAGCGCTTCCTTCAGCTGCTCGGCCGCGCCGGCGAAGCGCGACAGCACCAGCACGCCAGGATCGGCCGGGTCCTGCGCCGCGATGTATTCCTTGGCAACCAGGTTCATGCCGTCGCGCAGCGGCGTCACCAGCCCGACCGCGGCCGCGCGGCACAGCCCCGGCACGCGCTTGCGCGCCACCATGCGGTGGATGTAGCGCACCGGCATCCAGTCGAGCTCGCCGTAGTCGCCATTGATGGCGCCGCACAGCGATTCGAGCTCGCGCCGGATGTCGCCATAGGCGTCGACGGTTTCGCGCGTGGGCGAGGCGATCTGGATCAGCGTGGCGCTGCGGCGGTTCTCGGGGTAGTTGGCGAGCAGTTCGCGGAAGGCGCGCACGCGCTGCGGAATGCCCTTGGAGTAGTCGAGCCGGTCGATGCCCAGCAGCAGCCGGCGCTGCGAATACTCGCGCTTCATGGTCTCGAACATGTCGCGCGATTCCTTCGCATGCGTGAGCGCCGCGAATTCGTCGACGTCGATGCCGATCGGGAAGGCGCCGCATCGCACCGTCTGGCCGTAGGCGCGGTACATCTCGTCGCCCAGGTATTCGCCGTGCGCCTCGTTGCGCACGTAGTGCTCGAAATGCTGCACGTCCTGCTGCGCCTGGAAGCCGATCAGGTCGTAGGCGAACAGCGAGCGCATGAGCCATTCGTGCTGCGGAACGGCCGCGATGATGATCTGCGGCGGCAGCGGAATGTGCAGGAAGAAGCCGATGCGCTGCCTGCAGCCCATGGCGCGCAGCTCGGCCGCGAGCGGCATCAGGTGGTAGTCGTGGATCCAGATGATGTCGTCGTCCTTCAGCAGCGGCTTGAGCTTGCGCGCGAACAGCTGGTTCACGCGCCGGTAGCCGCCGATGAAGCCGGCGTCGAAGTGGGCGAGGTCGAGGCGGTTGTGGAACACCGGCCACAGCACGTCGTTGCTGTAGCCCAGGTAGTAGCTGTCGTGGTCCTCGCGGCTCAGGTCGATGGTGGCGAGGGTGACCTTGCCGGCCTGCAGCATGTGCAGCTCGCCTTCGCCCGTGGGGCCGTTCTCGACGATCTGGCCGCTCCAGCCGAACCACATGCCGCCGCTTTGCTGCAGGCTTTCGCCGAGCGCCACGGCCAGGCCGCCCGCGGCGGGCTTGCGCGGGTCGGCCACGCGGTTGGAAACGACGACCAAGCGGCTCATATGCACGAATCCCACGGCGCCGAAAGCCGCACGGCCGCATTGATGATGCCGACCATGGAATACGTCTGCGGAAAGTTGCCCCACATCTCGCCCGTGACCGGATGCGTGTCTTCCGAGAGCAGGCCGAGCGGGTTGCGCGCGGCCAGCATGGTCTCGAAGATCTGGCGCGCCTCGGCCTTGCGGCCGATCTTGGCGAGCGCGTCGATGCGCCAGAAGGTGCAGATGTTGAAGGCGGTCTCGGGCTTGCCGAAGTCGTCGGCCGCCTCGTAGCGGCGCATGTAAGGGCCGTCGCAGAGCGTCTTCTCCATGGCGTCGACGGTCGAGATGAAGCGCGGGTCGCGCGCCTCGATCAGCCCCACCTCCACCATCAGCAGGATGCTGGCATCGAGCTCGTGGCCGCCGAAGCTTTCGGCGAAGGCCTGGCGCTCCTCGCACCACGACTTGGCGAGGATTTCCTCTTTCATGCGCGCGGCGTGGCCGTGCCAGTAGGCGGCGCGTTCGGGCAGCGCCAGCGCGCGCGCGATCTTGGCGAGCCGGTCGCAGGCGGCCCAGCTCATGAGCGCGGAGCTGGTGTGCACGCGGGCGCGGGTGCGCAGCTCCCACATGCCGGCATCGGGGGTGCCATAGACGCGGATGGCCTGTTCGCCCACGGCTTCGAGGTGCGGAAACTCGGCCACGCCCGCGCGGCTCAGCAGTCGGTGATCATGAAAGGCCTGCGCCGCGCCGAGCACGATGTTGCCGTAGACGTCGTGCTGGAAGTGCTCCTGCGCCTGGTTGCCCACGCGCACCGGCCCCATGCCGCGGTAGCCCTGCAGGTTCTCGACCATCGACTCGGGCAGCTCGCGTTCCAGCCCGATGCCGTAGAGCGGCTGGATGTGTTCGCCGTGCGAGCCGATCACCACGTTGCCGAGCCAGCGCAGGTAGTCTTCCATGGTGCCCACCTCGCTCAGCGAGTTGAGCGCGCGCACCACGAAGAAGGCATCACGCAGCCAGCAGTAGCGGTAGTCCCAGTTGCGCTGGCTGCCCGGCGCTTCGGGAATGCTCGTGGTCATGGCGGCGACGATGGCGCCGGTGTCCTCGTAGAGCGAGAGCTTGAGCGTGATGGCCGCGCGGATCACCGCCTCCTGGTATTCGAAGGGAATGGCCAGGCGCTTGCTCCAGGTGCGCCAGTAGGCGATGGTTTCCTGCTCGAAGCTGCGCGCGGTGTCGGCAATGCCGTCGAGCAGGGTTTCGTCGACGCCGAACATGAAGTTGTATTCGCGCGAGATCACGAAGGGCTGGCGCGAAAGGATGTGCGAGATCGATGCGTCGGTGTTGAGCCGCAGCGTCACGTCCGGCCCCACGTAGCGGATGTGGTTGCTGCCGCGCGTGACCTCCAGCGGCCCCGAGGCGCCCCACTGGAAGCGCGGATCGAGCGCCACGCGGATGCGCGGCGCGCCGGCAATCGGCCGCACGCGGCGCACCATCATCAGCGGGCGGAAGTAGCGCGAGCGGCTGTAGAAGCGCGGCGCGAAGTCGGTGATCTCGATGCCCTGGCCGGCGCTGTCGAACAGCTGCGTGCGCAGCACCGCGGTATTGGGCTCGTACCACTGCTTGCTGGAGGCGAAGTCCTCGATCTCGATGGCCCAGGCGCCGGCCTCCTCGCCCGGGTGCAGCAGCGCATTGAAGACCGGATCGCCGTCGAAGCGCGGCAGGCAGCACCACACGGCGCGCCCGCGTGCATCGATGAGCGCGCTGTAGGCGCAGTTGCCGATCACGCCCACGTTGAGCGAAGGCTCGGCCGGCGGCCCGAAGCCGCGCAGCGCACCGGAAGCTGCAACGCGCGGGTCGACCGGCGCCTGGTCGGCAGGCCCGGCTGCCCCGGAAATGGACATGCCCGCGCGATCCTCGGGTGCTTTCGACAATTGCAGCTCGCTCATCCATCGCTCCTCGGGGATTCGTTTTTCTTGCGGGCCGGCGCGGCCAGCTGGTCGCGCAGCTGCACCAACCATTCAAAGACCGCGCGCGGCGATTCGAGCCGGTGCAGCGCCAGGCTCGGGCCCGAGCCGACCTTGATGCCGATGCCGCCGCGCGGCTGCACCACCGCGAAGCCGCTCTCGTCGGTGGTGTCGTCGCCGGCAAAGACCGGCAGGCGGCCCGCGAACGGCGCCTCCGTCATGAAGGATTCGATGGCAATGCCCTTGTTGACCCCGGTGGGCTTGACCTCGAACACGAACTTGCCGTGCAGCAGCTCGAGCAGCGGCCGGCCCGCGATGGCGCGCGACATGGCATCGCGGCACACGGCCTCCAGCTGCGGCGCGAGCCGGTAGTGCAGCGCGATGGCCGCGTGCTTGCGCTCGACCAGCAGGCCTTCATGCACGCGGGCCAGTTCGTTGGCGATGTCCAGGATGGGCGCGAGATCGGGTGCATGCTGCTCCTGCATGCGGCCCTGCGCGTCGCGGCGCTGCACGCCGTGCTCACCCGCGGCGGGCAGGCGCAGCGGCGCGAGGAAGCGGTCGATGGCATCGATCTGGCGGCCCGACACCACGGCCAGCGCGCCGCCGAGCTGGTCGCGCAGATCTTCGAGCAGGGCCACCAGGGCGGGAGGAACCTCGATCGCCTCGGGGGTGGGTGCGAGCGCGACCAAGGTGCCGTCGAAGTCGAGAAAGAGGGCTGCATCTCGGCCCAACGGAGGTGGCAACTGGGAGGACATTGGCATCGGTGAAAACCATAACACGGGCCTGGCAATTCCCTTGTCGGCCAAAGTCGGACGTCTGTGGCGGGGCTTCAGCCCAGCGACGCCGCCACGGCCTCCACGCGTGCGCGGTGGATCGCCTCGCCGATCTGCGGCCCGGCGGCGCCGGATTGCTGCGCCGCACGCGCCACGGCATCGGTGGGCACGCCGGCCGCGGTGGCCAGCACGGCCAGCAGCCGCTCGCGCTGCGGATAGGGCCGGTCCTCGAAGCCGAGCCGGCCGCGCGCATCGCACTCGCAGGCCAGCAGCACGTCGGCAAAGCGCGCCGGCTTGCGAAACGCGTCGCAGCGCTCCAGCAGGCGCACCAGCGCCGCGGCCGCGAGTTCGCCGCTGCGGTGGATGTTGCCGTGCTCGCGCGCCACCACCTCGGCCAGCTCGCGGATCTCGACCGGCACGCGCCAGCGCTCGCACACGGCGCGCAGCAGCTCGGCGCTGCGCTTCTCATGGCCGATGTGGCGCGGCAGCAGCTCGGGCTCGGTCGTGCCCTTGCCGAGGTCGTGCATCAGGCAGGCGAAGCGCACCGGCAGCGAAGCCTGCAGCTTCGCGCTGGTGTCGATGACCATCATCAGGTGCACGCCGCAGTCCACTTCGGGGTGGTGCGCCTCGGGCTGCGGCACGCCCCAGAGACGGTCGACCTCGGGCAGCAACACCGCCAGCGCGCCGCAGGCGCGCAGCACCTCGAACATGCGCGACGGGCGGGTTTCCATCAGCCCGCGCGAGAGCTCCTGCCAGACGCGCTCGGGCACCAGCGCATCGGCCTCGCCGGCTTCGACCATTTCGCGCATCAGCGCCATGGTCTCGGGCGCGACCGAGAAATCGTCGAAGCGCGCCGCAAAGCGCGCCACCCGCAGGATGCGCACCGGGTCTTCGCGAAAGGCGTCGGTGACGTGGCGCAGCAGCTTTTGCTCGAGGTCGCGCCGGCCATGGAAGGGGTCGGCGAGCTTTTCGGCGTCGGGCTCGAAGCGGCCGTCGGCGTCCACGAACTCCGCGGGCAGCGCGATGGCGTTGACCGTGAGGTCGCGCCGCGCGAGGTCCTGTTCCAGCGTGACATCGGGCGAGGCGTGCACGGTGAAGCCGCGGTAGCCCGGTGCGCTCTTGCGTTCGGTGCGGGCCAGCGCGTATTCCTCGCGCGTCTGCGGATGCAGGAACACCGGAAAGTCGCGCCCCACGGGCAGGTAGCCGCGCGCCGCCATTTCCTCCGGCGTGGCGCCCACCACCAGCCAGTCGTGGTCCGACACCGGCCGCCCCAGCAGCCGGTCACGCAGCGCGCCGCCGACGAGATAGGTTTTCATGCGCCCAGTGTAGGGATTACGCGGGATCGAAAAATAGAACGACCGTTCGATAATTTTTGGGCCGATCGGACGATCGTTCGTCGATATGCCCGAAAAGTAGCCGCTGTCGCAGTGGAGGCCGCGTGCTTAAGATTTTTAAACCAAAAGGAGTAATCACGTCATGAAGAAAACAATGCTTGCGCTGACGGCCTTCGGCGCGCTGGCGTCGGGAGGCGCGTGGGCGCAGAGCGCTGGAGACTGGGTGGTCGGCGCGGGTTGGCTTCATTTCGCGCCGCAGGATTCGAGCAAGCCGCTCACGCTGACCGCGCCGGTGCGCAGCGTGGTGGCCGGTTCGGGCGCATCCGTCAAGGATTCGGACACGCTGGGCCTGAGCGCGATCTATTTCATCGACAGCCACTGGGCCGTCGAGGGCGTGTTCGGCATTCCGCCGAAATTCAAGCTCGAAGGTACCGGCACGCTGGCCCGCGTGGGCGAACTCGGTGAAGCCCGCCAATGGAGCCCCACCATTCTCGGCAAGTACTACTTCAACGAGGGCAATGCCGCGCTGCGCCCGTTCGTGGGCCTGGGGGCGACCTATGTCTGGTACAGCGACATCCAGCTCACGCCGGAGCTGCAGGGTGCGCTCGGCAGCCAGCTGCGCCAGCGTCCGTTCTCCACCTCGACCACCGCCAAGCTCGACAGCTCGTTCGCGCCCGTGCTCAATGCCGGCCTTGCCTACCAGATCGACAAGCACTGGGGCGTGTCGTTCTCGGTCTCCTACATTCCGCTGAAGACCAAGGCCAAGCTCACGACCACGACGCTCACCGGGCTGCCGGTCGCCACCAGCGAGGCCAGGCTCAAGCTGAACCCGATCGTGACCTACCTCTCGGCGACCTACAGGTTCTGAGGGCCCACCCCCGTCCCTCGCTCACTTCGTGTAGCTCGACTCCCCCCCAAGGGGGCAACACCTGCGGCCCGGCGAAGCCGGTTCCGCGGTGTTCCCGGCCTGGGCCGCGCCCTGGTCAGCGGTGCTGGCGGTAGGGTTCGTTGAACGCCACGAAGTCCTTCTCGGCCAGGGCGTCGTCGATCCATGCCTTGACGCCGGGCAGCGCCTGCACGCGCTCGATGTAGGCGCTGATGGCCGGCGGCACCGGCAGGCCGTAGGTCTTGATGCGCGTGCCCACCGGTGCGAAGTAGCTGTCGGCAATGCTGAAGCCGCCGAACAGCAGCGGGCCGCCGTGGGCGTCGAGCAGGCCGCTCCACATCTGCACGATGCGGCCGAGGTTGGCCTGCAGGGCGGGGTTGTCCTTCAGCAGCCGTGCGCCGACGTCGGGCAGCGAGGCCTCGATGTTCATGGGGCAGAGGCTGCGCAGGTTGCCGAAGCCCGCATGCATCTCGGCGCAGACGCTGCGCGCGCGGGCCCGGTCGGCCGCGGCGCGGGGCCAGAGCTGCTTCTCGGGAAAGCTCTCGGCCAGGTATTCGGCGATGGCGAGCGTGTCCCACACCACCAGCTCGCCGTCCACCAGCGCCGGCACCTCGGCCACCGGGTTGATCGCGCCCATGGTCTTCTTGAAGTGCGAGTCGGGCGCGAAGGAATCGAAGCGGACCTTCACCTCTTCGAACGGGATGCCGGCCTGCTTCATGAGCACCCAGGGCCGCATGGACCAGGACGAGTAGTTCTTGTTGCCGATGTAGAGCTTGCGCATGGTGCGATCCTGCGGTTGGGATGAGAGAGAGAAAAACCGTCGATGCTAGCGGGGCCGCGTCCGCGAATTGATGCCGAAATGCGGCCGAATTGATGCGCCGCGGCGCTGCATTCTTCTTCAGCGCGGCGGCTGCTGCGGGTCGTCGGGCGAAGCGATCACGCGCGGCGCATCGCCGGACTTGGCTTCGCCGCGCGGCGGCCCGACCAGGCGCTCGACCATCTCGACCAGGCGCGGCACCAGCGCAAGCACGGCCAGCGCCAGCAGTGCGCTCAGGATGGCGGTGACTTCGCGGCCCAGGCCGCAGGCCATGCCGATGGCGGCGGTCATCCACAGCCCCGCGGCGGTGGTGAGGCCCTGCACGTGATGTTCGTCCGGGCCGCGCTTGAGGATGGTGCCGGCGCAAAGGAAGCCCACGCCCGCCACCAGCCCCTGGACCACCCGGCTCATGTCGGCCGGCGCGATGCCGGTCTGCTGCGGAATCAGCACGAACAGCGCCGAGCCGATGGCCACCAGCATGTGGGTGCGCACGCCGGCCGCCTTGCCCTGCTGCTCGCGCTCGAAGCCGAGCATGAACCCGATCACCGCCGCGAGCATCAGCCGAACGACGATGCGCGTGAACTGGGCGGCGTCGCCCACGTCCGAGAATTCGGCCGCGACGGTGTCCAGCACCTGGCCGGCCCAGCTCATGTCAGGGGAGGTCCTTGTTGGGTTCGGGCTCCGACGCGTCGCGCGGGCCCACGCGGCCCAGGCGCTCCTTCAGCGACTGCGGGCGCCCGCTGATCAGCGCGGCGTAGTTGTTGGTGTTGGCCAGCACCTTCTTCACATAGTCGCGAGTTTCGCTGAAGGGCACGTTCTCGGCCCAGATGGCGGCTTCCATCACCGGGCCGTTGCGCCAGCTGCGCGGCCGTCCCGGGCCGGCGTTGTAGGCGGCCGCGGCCAGCGGCATGGAGCCGTCGAAGTCGTCGAGCGCGAGCTTCAGGTAGTTGGTGCCGATCGTGATGTTGGTTTCGTGGTCATTGATCTGCCCGGGCGTGAAGCCGGCCAGGCCGATCTTGCGCGCGGTCCAGCGCGCGGTGGCGGGCATGACCTGCATCAGACCCGAGGCGCCGACGCCAGATCGCGCGTCCATGATGAAGCGGCTTTCCTGGCGGATCAGGCCGTAGACGTAGGCCGGGTCGAGCCCGATGTCCTGGCTCTTGCGCAGCACCGTGTCGCGGAAGGGCATGGGAAAGCGCTGCTCGGCGTCGATCATGCCCTTGGTGCGCTCGCTGGTGTTGATGCAGCGGTCCCACACCTCGCGCTGGCAGGCGAAGTCGGCCGCGGCCAGCAGCGCGCGATCGTCCATGCCGCCCTTGTCGTGCAGGTTGGTGGCGTAGTTCCATTCGCGCGTGCCCTCGGAGCGCAGGCCGATCGCAATGGCGTAGAGCGCGCGGTTGAGCGCGATGTTGCTGCGCGCGGCGTTCTTTTCTTCGGGCGTGAGCGGCGCCGGGCGCGTGGGCACCACGGTGCGCTGGCCGAGTTCCTCCAGCGCCAGCATCTCGTAGAAGCCGCGGGTGCCCGCAATGCTCTGGTAGAGCTCGCTCGCCTGTGCGCGGCGGTCGTCGCCGCCCACCGCGCTGAGCGCGCGCGCCTTCCAGTAGACCCAGGTCGGCTCCAGCTGGGCGGTTTCGCTCATGGCGTTGATGGCGGGCACCACCTCTTTCCACTGGCCGTTGCGCAGCGCGGCGCGCACGCGCCAGCCGAGCATGTCGTCGGACAGGTCGCCGTTCTTCGTGACGTTGGCAAAGTAGCTGCCGGCCAGCGGCGAGAGCTTGCTGGCGGCCTGCCGGCCGATGGTGCCCCAGAGCCAGTTGCGCTCCTCGGCCGAAAGCATCGGGCCCCATTTGCTGTCGAGCTGGGTGGCGGCCTGCTCCGGGTCGGCCATGGCGATCTTGATGAGCGCCAGCACCACCAGCTCCTTGCGCGACTTGGCGGCCACGAAGGCGCGGCCGGTCAGGAACTTGGCCGCGCTGGCGTTGAGTTCCTCGAACAGCGGCAGCGCATCGGGCGCGGCAATGGTCACGGCGCCGCGCGCGGCCTGCGGCCGGTTGGCCTCCATGGCCAGGCGCGCCTTCTTCCAGGCGTCGTTCGGCGACAGCAGGCGGGCCGCGACCAGGCGGTCGGCCGCGGTCAGGCAGCCGTCGTCCGCCTCTTTCTGCGCGAACCAGTCGCGGCGCACCTCGTGGGCCTGGGCCTGCGTGGTGTTGCCGGACTGCAGCGCCTCGACCAGGATCGCGTAGCAGCGCACCTGCGGATCGTCGCCCATGCGAAAGCCCGCCAGCGCGGCGGAAAAGCCGTCCCAGTCGCGCCGCTGGCCCAGCAGCAGCAGCCAGTCGTTGCGCAGCCGGTCTTCCTGGTAGGTGCCGGGGTAGCGGGCGAAGAAGTCCTGCACCTCGTTCGGCGCGGCTTCCTGCAGGCGAGCCTTGAGTTCCCAGTAGGCGGCCCAGGGTTCGAGCGCATGGCCGCGCGCCTGCGGCAGCAGCGCCGCGAGCCGGCCCTTGTCGCCGCGCTGGAACGCCTGCTTCATCTGGATCAGGACGTCGTCGTTGCTGTTGGCCTGTGCGGCGGCGGGCTGCTGGAAAAGCAGTGCGGCGGCAGCCAGGACGGCGGAAAAAACCAGCGCGGACGCTGCATTGCGCGGGCGATGCCGCATGGGTGCCAAAATGCTTGGGAACTGCATCGGGGGATTATGGACAAGTCAAAGGATGCCGACACCTCGGCGACCACGAGTTTTCTCAAGGATCAGGTGAGAAAAGCACTGATCGAGCAGCGCCTGGCGATGCCCGACCGGCTCGCCAGGGCCGACCTGCTGCAGCGCGTGATGCGGATCTGGCTCGTGGGCCGGCCCGACACCGTGATCGGCGCCTACTGGCCGATCAAGGGCGAGTTCGATCCGCTGCCCGCGCTGCACCGCTGGAAGGAGGACGGCGAGCTGATCGACGAGCCTCAGCGCCGCCGCATCGGGCTGCCGGTGATGAACAAGGTCCACAAGACGCTGACCTTCCACGCCTGGTATCCGGGCTGCCAGATGGAGGAAGACGCCTACGGCATTCCCAAGCCCAAGGACACCGAACTGATCGTGCCCACGCTGCTCTTCGTGCCCTGCGTGGGCTACAGCGCCGGCGGCTACCGGCTGGGCTACGGCGGCGGCTTCTACGACCGCACGCTGGCCGCGCTGGAGCCGCGCCCGTTCACGGTGGGCCTGGGCTTCACCAACGGCTTCCTCGAAGACTTCGAGCCCGAGGCGCACGACCTGCCGTTGGATGCCATCCTCAACGACAACGGCGTGGTCTGGCCTGCCGGCTGAGCCCGTCGCGAAACGAGCGCGGCCCAGGCCAGGAACACCGCGGAACCGGCTTTGCCGGGCCGCCGGTGTTGCCCCCTCGAGGGGGGGAGTCGAGCTACACGGAGTGAGCGAGGGACGGGGGGGGGCTCGTTTCAATCGAGGTTGTCGACGGTGTCCGGATCGGGCACCTCGCCGATGGTCTCGCGCGTGGTGATGGCCTGCACCTGCAGCCAGTCCCAGAAGGCTTTGATCTCGGGCCGCAGCGCATTGCGCGGCCCGGCGATGAGCCAGTAGCCCATCGGCGAATCCATGCGGTGCTGCGGCAGCACCTCCACCAGGTCGCCGTTGGCCAGGCTTTCGGCGATGAGCGAACTGCGCGCCAGCGTCACGCCCTGGCCGGTGAGCGCGGCCTGCACCATCTGGTAGGCGTAGTTGAAGTAGAGCCAGCGCCTGGGCTGCGCGCGCTCCAGGCCGTTGACCTCGAACCAGCGCCGCCAGGTCAGCCATTCGAGGTGCGTGCGGTGCGCGTCGCCGGCCTCGATCAGCGTGAAGCCGGTGATGTCGGCGGGTGTCTTGATGGGCGGGCTGCTCTTCAGGAGCCAGGGGCTCGCCACCGGCGTGAGCGTTTCGCCGAAGAGGCGCACGGCGTTGGGCGGCATGACCTCGCGCGTGCCGTAGCGCAGCGCGATGTCGACGTCCGCCACCTCCAGGTCGACCGCCACGTCGCTGGCGTCGATGCGGATGTCGATCTCGGGGTTGTCGCGCTGGAAGGCCTCCAGCCGCGGAATCAGCCACATCGATGCGAAAGACGCAAAGGTGGTGAGCGACACGCTCTTGCGCCCCGCGCTCTGGCGGATCTGGCGTACCGCCGTATCGATGCGCGGCAGCGACTGCTGCACCGCGAGCAGCAGCTGCGCCCCCGCGCTCGTGAGCTCCACGGCCCGGGTGTGGCGCAGGAACAGCGCCACGCCCACTTCTTCCTCGAGCGACTGGATCTGGCGGCTCACGGCGGACTGGGTGAGCGCCATTTCTTCGGCGGCGGCGCGGAAGTTGAGGTGGCGCGCCACCGCCTCGAAGGCGCGCAGGTGCCCCGCGGAAATGGGGCGGGAGCGCAGGTGGGTTTGCGAATGCTGCATGGATGGGGACATGGGCGGCATCGGAGCATTGATGCGGATTCGGAATCAGTAGGCTACCTCGTTTTCATTGGACTGCCAACGCCATGGAAACGATCATTCATTCCCGAACTGCGCTATTGCCTCTGTCTTGTCATCGCACTTCGGAGAACGCCCAAGGAGTTTCATCATGTCCACTGCCGTCTGCACCACCGAATCGCTTGCTTCCCTGCCGTCTTCCACCCGCGCCGCTTCCGCCGTTCCGCCGGCCGTGCGCCGCGGTGCCTGGCAGATCGCTCCCGGCGAGGCGATGAGCCTGAAGGCGCGGTCGGCCAGTGTGCTGCGGGTCAGGCAAGGCCGGGTCTGGGTCACGCCGGACGCCACGGCCGCCAGCCCCAGCGAAGACCTGGTGCTGGCCCCGGGCGAATCGCTGAACGTGGCCGCAGGCCAGCGCATCGTCATGGAAGCATGGGATGGCTACGGTGCCACCTACTCGTGGGACCAGGCCTGAACGGTCATCCCTCCATGGACGCAAAGGGCGGCTTCGGCCGCCTTTTTCTTTTTCAGCCGTTGATGTCGAAACTGGGGCGCAGCGCCAGGAAGTGCGCCAGCGCGGCTTCGCCCTCCAGCGCACGGATGCCGGCCATGAGGTCGGGCCCCTCGCTTTCGGCCAGGCCCACGCCAAAGCCGCTGTAGCGGCGCGCCGCGAGCGGGCCGCGGCGGAAGACCTTGATGTCGGTGTGCCGAGGGTCGCGTTCGATGCGGCGCATCAGCGTCTCCACTGCCCCGTGCGGGCCTTCGAGGTGCTGGCAGAAACGCATGCCGTCGAAGACCAGAAGGCCGGTGATGCCGTACTGGGCATTGCGCGCGCGGGCCTGGGTCACGATCGAGCCCACGGTGGCCGGCGGCAGGTCCGGCGCGAGCATGCTGCAATAGAAGACTTCGTGGAGAGCTTGCTTTTCTGTCATGCGTTCGGAAGCGGAAGGCGTGCGAAGTGTATGAATCTCCCGGGCCGTGCGAAATGTCAAAAGACACAGGCCCGAAGCCTATAGTGGCGCGTGAAATTCGAGGACCATGCACCCCCCGCCTCGCCCCCTCCGGGGCCCCATCCCTGCGAGGCCTGCGCGCTGCGCAGGATGGAAGCCTTCCTGCCGGTCGCGCCGCAAGAGCTCGAAGCCATCGCATCCTTCAGGGCCGGCTCCCGCCGCGTCGCCGCCGGCGCCACCATCATCGACGAGCACCGGCCGAGCGCCGAGCTGTTCACGCTCTATGCCGGATGGGCCTTTCGCTACAAGACGCTGAGCGACGGCCGACGGCAGATCCTGAGCTTTCTGCTGCCCGGCGACTTCATCGGCCTGCAGGACGAGTTTGCCGACGGCCACACGCACGGCGTGGAGGCCGCCAGCGAGGCCACGCTCTGCGTATTTCCGCGCGGCAGGCTCTGGGAGCTGTTCCATGCCCAGCCGAAGCTCGGCTACGACATCACCTGGCTGGCCGCGCGCGAGGAAAAGCTGGTGGACGACAACCTGGTGACCACGGGCCGCCGCAATGCGGCCGAGCGCGTGGCCATGCTGCTGATGCACCTGTACCGCCGGGCCCAGCGCGTGGGCATGGTGCGCGACGGCTGGGTCGAGTTTCCGTTCAGCCAGCAGCACCTGGCCGATGCATTGGGGCTGTCGCTGGTGCATACCAACAAGACGCTGCGCCGGCTGCAGAACCTGGGGCTCTACAAGCTCGACGCAGGCTGGCTGCGCATCCTGGAGCCCCGTGCGCTCGAGGCGCTGGGGGATTATTTCGAGCGTCCGATGCGGCCGACGCCGCTGATCTAACGCGCGGCCACCAGCTGCCGCAGGTCGTCCTGGTAGGCCTGCAGCCGGCGCACCGCCTGCTCCCGCTGGCCGGCGCTCGTGGTGCTGTGCAGCGCGGCCAGGTTGCGGCAGCCTTCCTGCAGCAGGGCCTGCTGATGCTCCCGCCAGGGGCCGGGGGGCGGCTCGGCGATGCGCATCACGTAGGCATGGATGGCCGCGCGCGCTTCGGACGCCGGGGGCTTGGTGGCGTTGAAGCCGCGCAGCATCTGCAGCGCCTCCTGCTGGCGCTGGCGGCGCTCGGCATCGGCCAGCTGCGGGTCGAACACCGACTGCGCCACCTGCCGGCGCAGCAGCTCGCGCTGCTCCGGGCTCAGCCGGCCATAGAAATCCTCCAGGCGGTCGAGGAAGCGGTCGTAGCGCTTTTCCTGCACATCGGCGGCGTTGCGCTCGAGCCAGTCCTTGCGGTAGTCGGCATTGTTCTTCGCGTACTTGCGCTCGAGCTGCTGCAGCTGCGCCACGGTCAGGCTCAATGCCAGCTCGGTGCCCGCCGGCTCCGCGCGCTCGGCGACCGCCAGCAGGCGCTCGCGGATCTGGTCCGCCATGCGGCAGGCCTGGGCCGCCGTCACGTCGTGCGGCGCCAGGGCCTGGGCTTCCTGCAGCAGGCCGGCGATCCGCGGCAGCTCGTTCTGCCGGTGCCAGCTCAGCAATTGCGCGAGCTCGTCGCGCACCTTGGGCGTCTGGGAGCCGTCGAAGTCGAGGTAGGTGTCGAGCCACCAATAGCTCACCTCGGGCAGGTTGTTGTAGGCCAGCCTGACCGTGCTGCAGCCTGCGAGCGCGGCGGCCATCAGCAGCACGCCGATAATCCGCGCCAGCTTGGCGCAACGCATTCGGGTAGAAAGACGCATGAATCAGATTCCGCAAGACAACCAGGGACCGGTCGACGTCGTCATCATGGCGGCCGGCAAGGGCACGCGCATGAAAAGCAGGCTGCCCAAAGTGTTGCATCGTTTGGCCGGGCGCGCATTGCTCGGGCACGTGACCGATACCGCCGCGCGCATCGGTGCGCGCCATGTGGTCGTCGTCACCGGCCACGGTGCGGCCGAGGTCGAGGCCGCCATGGCCGGCAACGCCATCGGCGCCGCCTTGCAGTTTGCGCGGCAGGAGCCGCAGCTTGGCACCGGCCACGCGGTGCAACAGGCGGCGCCGCTCCTGCCCGACGACGGCACGGTGCTGGTGCTGTCGGGCGACGTGCCGCTGATCGGCGAGGACACGCTGCGCGCGCTGATCGCCGCCAGCGCAGGCCGGCGGCTCGCACTGCTGACCATCGAGTTCGACGATCCTACCGGCTACGGGCGCATCGTGCGCGCCGAAGGGCAGGCGGGGAGCGAGGTCAGGGCCATCGTCGAGCAGAAGGACGCCACCGAGGCGCAGCGCGAGATCCGCGAGATCTACAGCGGCGTGATGGCCGTGCCCGCCGCCCTGCTCAAGGGCTGGCTCTCGCGGCTGGACAACCGCAACGCGCAGGGCGAGTACTACCTCACCGACATCGTCAAGCTGGCCGCGGCCGACGGCGTGCCCGTGGTCGCGCATGTCATCACCGACAAACTCCAGGTCGCCGGCATCAACAGCCCCGCGCAGCTGGCGGCGCTGGAGCGCTCCTGGCAGCTGCGGCAGGCCGATGCGCTGATGGCGCAAGGCGTGCGGCTCGCCGATCCCGCGCGCTTCGACCTGCGCGGCGCGCTGGCCTGCGAGGCCGACGTCGAGATCGACGTCAACTGCGTGTTCGAGGGGTCGGTGTTCCTGGGCGAGGGCGTGCGCATCGGCGCCAACTGCGTGATTGCCAACGCGCGCATCGAGGCGGGCGCGGTGATCCATCCGTTCACCCACATCGACGGCGAGAAGGCCGGCGTGAGCGTGGGCGAAAGGTCATTGGTCGGTCCCTTCGCGCGGCTGCGGCCGGGCGCGCAGCTGGGCGCCGAGGTGCACATCGGCAACTTCGTCGAAGTGAAGAATTCGACGCTCGCCGCCGGCGCCAAGGCCAACCACCTGGCCTACCTGGGCGACGCCAGCGTGGGGCAGCGCGTCAACTACGGCGCGGGCAGCATCACGGCCAACTACGACGGCGCCAACAAGCACCGAACCGTCATCGAGGACGACGTGCACGTGGGCAGCAATTGCGTGCTCGTGGCGCCGGTCACCATCGGCGCGGGCGGCACCATCGGCGGCGGCTCGACGGTGAACAAATCGACCGAGCCTGGCGCGCTCACCGTGGCGCGCGGCAAGCAGGTCAGCTTTGCGAACTGGAAGCGCCCGCAGAAACAGCCGAAGGCCTGATCGAAGGGCGTCTGCCGCGGCGCCTCAGGGCGCCAACGGCACCCTGGGCTCGAACTTTGCGCGCTTCAGGCTGAAGAAAGCCTTGACGTTGCGCACATTGGCGTCGGCCGTGAACAGGCGCTGCGCCAGCGCGCCGTAGTCCGGCATGTCGCGCGCCGCCACCACCAGCACGAAGTCCGGCCCCGGCGAGACGCGCCAGCATTGCTGCACGGCGTCGTCGGCGATCACGCGGGCCTCGAAGGCATCGAGGGCCGCGGCGTCCTGCCGGTCCAGCGAAATCTCGACCACCGCCTGCAAGCCATGGCCCAGCACCGTGGCGAGCCGGTCGGGCGAGAGCAGCGCAACCTGGCGCTCGATCAGCCGCTCCTGCCGCAGGCGCTGCACGCGGCGCAGGCAGGTGGGCGGCGAGATGCCCACCTCGGCGGCCAGCCGCTGGTTGGTCTGCGAGGCGTCGCGCTGGAGCGCATCGAGCAGACGGAGATCTATTGCATCCAGGGAAATTGATTCCATATTTAATTGAATTATGGAATAAAAATCCAGAGATCTCGATTGATGAAAGAAAAGTTCGAAATTTCATGAATCTCGGATGCATATTTTTTCAACTGCTTCCTACCATCGAGCCTCTACTTCATTCAAAGGCAGCTCACCATGTGCGGCATCGTCGGCGCAGCGTCCCATCGCAACATCGTTCCGGTCCTGGTCCAGGGCCTGCAGAGGCTCGAATACCGCGGCTACGACTCCTGCGGCGTGGCGGTCCATGCGGGCGGGCTCGCGCGGGCGCGCACCACATCGCGCGTGGCGGACCTCGTCACGCAGGTGCGCGAAGACCATGTCGAAGGCCTGACCGGCATCGCCCACACGCGCTGGGCCACGCACGGCGCGCCCGCCGTGCACAACGCCCATCCGCACTTCAGCCATGGCCCGGGCGCTGATGCGCAAGGCGCGCGGCCGGGCCGCATCGCGCTGGTGCACAACGGCATCATCGAGAACCACGAGCCCCTGCGCGCGGCGCTCGAAGCCAGGGGCTACGTGTTCGAGAGCCAGACCGACACCGAGGTCATCGCCCACCTCGTCGACAGCCTCTACGACGGCGACCTGTTCGAGGCCGTGAAGGCCGCGGTGCTGCAACTGCACGGTGCCTATGCCATTGCCGTAATCTGCCGCGACGAGCCGCAGCGCGTGGTCGGTGCGCGCGCGGGCTCGCCGCTGATCCTGGGCGCGGGCAAGGAGGGCGGCGAGAACTTTCTTGCGAGCGACGCCATGGCGCTGGCCGGCGTGACCGACCAGATCGTCTATCTCGAGGAAGGCGACGTGGTCGACCTGCAGCCCGGCAAATACTGGATCGTCGACCGCAACCACAAGCCCGTGCAGCGCCAGGTGCGCACCGTGCAGGCGCACAGCGGCGCGGCCGAGCTCGGCCCGTACCGCCACTACATGCAGAAGGAAATCTTCGAGCAGCCGCGCGCCATCGGCGACACGCTCGAGGGCGTGGCCGGCATCGTGCCCGAGCTGTTCGACGGCATCGGGCAGGACGGCGCCACCGGCGCGAGCGCGCACCGCGTGTTCAAGGACATCGACAAGATCCTCATCCTGGCCTGCGGCACCAGCTACTACAGCGGCTGCACCGCCAAGTACTGGCTCGAGAGCATCGCGAAGATCTCGACGCAGGTCGAGATCGCGAGCGAGTACCGCTACCGCGATTCGGTGCCCGATCCGAAGACGCTGGTGGTCACCATCAGCCAGTCGGGCGAAACCGCCGACACGCTGGCCGCGCTCAAGCATGCGCGCTCGCTCGGCATGGAACAGACGCTGACCATCTGCAACGTGGCCACCAGCGCGATGGTGCGCGAATGCAAGCTGGCCTACATCACGCGTGCCGGGGTGGAGATTGGCGTGGCCTCGACCAAGGCCTTCACCACGCAGCTGGCCGGGCTGTTCCTGCTGACGCTCGCCATTGCGCAGACCAAGGGGCGCCTCAGCGAGGCCGACGAGGCGCGCTACCTGAAGGAGATGCGGCACCTGCCCGTCGCGCTGCAATCGGTGCTCGCGCTCGAGCCCCAGATCATCGGCTGGGCCGAGGACTTCGCGCGCAAGGACAACGCACTCTTCCTGGGCCGCGGGCTGCACTATCCGATCGCGCTCGAAGGCGCGCTCAAGCTCAAGGAAGTGACCTACATCCACGCCGAGGCCTACGCCGCCGGCGAGCTCAAGCACGGCCCGCTGGCTCTGGTCACGAGCGAGATGCCCGTGGTGGCCGTGGCGCCCAACGACACCCTGCTCGAAAAGCTCAAGAGCAACCTGCAGGAAGTGCGTGCGCGCGGCGGCGTGCTCTATGTGCTGGCCGATGGCGACACGAAGATCAAGAGCAGCGAAGGGCTGCACGTGATCCGCATGCCCGAGCACTACGGTGCGCTGTCGCCGATCCTGCATGTGGTGCCGCTGCAGCTGCTGGCGTATCACACGGCGTGCGCGCGGGGCACCGATGTCGACAAGCCGCGCAACCTGGCGAAGAGCGTGACGGTGGAGTGAGGAGGCTGGGCTCGGCAATACGAGCGAGTTCTCGCGCCCGGATCGTGAAGCGCTGGTGGGCGCGGGGTTTCTGGCCCAGGCACTCCCAAGGCGACATCAAGTCCGAGCCGGGCGTTGAATCGGTTGGCGCTACGCTAGTGGTTGTCCTCGATGTTGAGGACTTTTCCCAAACCCAGAAAATAGTTGGCAAACGCAAGCAGCGCCGCGGTCACCGCAATGTAGACAGCGGAGAGCGCCGCCAGGGTCGGGTCGGCAAACTCCCGAACATAGTTGTACATGGCCACCGGCAACGTCTGCGTATCCTGTGTCGTCACGAAAAGCGATGCAGTGAATTCGCTGAATGACATGATGGCGGCGAACAGCCATCCGCCGAAGAGCCCCGGAGCCAAAAGAGGAACCGTGACGGTGAAAAGCGTCTTCACCGGCGACGCGCCCAGGCTGGCCGCCGCCTGCTCGAGCCGTTCGTCCAGGTTCTCCATGGAAACATAGACGCTCCTGAGCACAAAGGGCAGCACCAGCATGACGTGGCACAGAATGACGATGCCGTATCCACGTTGCACCGAGGTCTGCGACACCAGGATGAGCAGGCCCAGCCCCAACGTGAAATGCGGCACCACCAGCGGCGAATGCAGGATCGCGAGGAGGAGCTGCTTGCCGCGGAACTCCAGCCGCTTCACCGCGATGGACAGACAGGTCCCGATCACCAAGGCCAGGAAGGAAGACCATCCGGTGACGACCATGCTCGAGCGAAATCCTTCCTGGAAATCCGGATAGCTGAACACCCGCGCAAACCACTTGAGCGAATACGATTCAGGCGGAAAGGCAAGGATCGCTTTTTCGTTGAATGCGGCGATCGTCACCACCACCACCGGCAACAATACGAATGCAAGCAGGATGGCGATCAGGAGCGGTCCGGCAACACGCAGCGGCAGAGGCAGGGAACTTCGGATTTTCATTTCAGTGTCCTCCAACGGTCTTCAGGCGCTTCGTCAAGAGTCCCAAGGCAAAGAGCGCCGCGGTCGTCATCAGCAGCCCCATCACGCTCAGGCTGGCTGCCAGTGGAAAATTCATCGAGGAAAAGCCGAGCTGGTAGACCAGGGTTGACACCGTGGGCACGCGGCCTCCGCCAATCATCTGAGGCGTCGCAAAGGCACTGAAAGTCCAGGCAAAGGCGGTCGTGATGCTGGCCAGAATTCCTGGCATCGAAAGAGGCAGCGTGACCGTGACGAAAGTCTTGACGGGGCCTGCACCAAGGCTCTGCGCGGCCTTTTCATAGTCGCGGTTGATGTGCGAGATCGCCGTGGCGAGCATCAGGACCACCACGGGAATTGTCACGTGCACCAGCGCGACGAGCACGCCCAGGTGGGTGAACATGAGTTCGAACGGCCATTCGATCAAGCCGAGCTTTCGCAAGGTGCCGTTGATGAAGCCGTTGCTGCCCAGGACGGCGATCCACGAGTAGGTCCGGACGATTTCACCCAGAAACAGCGGCGTGATCGAAACGATCAGGATGAAGGATTTGAGAGCCCGGTTCTTCACACGAACCAGGGCGTAGGCCAGGGGATAGGCGGCGACAAGCGAGAAAACCGTCGTCTCCACACTCAGCAGCAAGGTATTGGCAAACGCATCGAGATAGATCGACTTGCCCATGCCGGAGAAGTTGGCGAAAGTCAGCCCGCCGACATCCAGCGAGCCGGGGACAAACGCCCGAAAGCTGAACTGGAACACCGCGGCCAGTGAAACAGCGATGCCCATCGCAACAATGACGGCTGGAGATACCAGCCAGGCCCGTAGATCGGAGCGCATTCCTGAACCTTGTTCCAGAGACCAGCGGGGTCAGTTCATGATGTTTTCGGTGAACCACTTGCGCCACTCCGCAGTCTTCTCGGCGCGCAGCTTGTTGTCGATGACGATGGTCTGGGTGTCCCACTGTGCCTTGGTGGTGAACACGCCGGGCAGCTTGGCGTCTTCGGCCGAAACCGTCGCGTTGTCGACGACCGGGCTGGCCTTCTTCGAAGCCACGATCTTTGACTGCACTTCGGGCGACAGCGCAATGTTCAGGAACTTGTGGGCCAGGTCGGTCTTGGTACTTCCCTTCATGATGGCCATGGTGTCGACGCCGAGCACCGCACCTTCCTTGGGCATGACCACCTTGATCGGCACGCCCTGGCTGGCCATGTGGTACGCGTTCATCGAGAGAATGACTTCCACGGGCGTTTCCCCGGTGGCGATCAATTGCTGCGCATTGGCGTCGTTGGTATAGAAGGCCTTGAAGTTGGGCTTGAGCGCCTTGAGTTTGTCCTGCCCTTTTTCCCAGGACTTGGCATCTCCGCCCGACAGCATGGCGGAAACCGCAATCAAATGGCTGGGGTCGAAGTCGGGGGCACTGATCTTGCCTTTCAGGGCCGGATTCCACAGGTCATTCCAGCTTTCGAATTTGACGCTGGGCGGCAGCAGGTCGGCGCGATAGCCGATGGAATACACATAGGCCCAGCTGCCGATGTGGTATGGGCTGATCCTGGCGCGGTCGACCAGGCGGCTGGCGTTCGGGATCTTGCTGTTGTCGAGCTGCTCGAACAGGTCGCTGTTGACATAGAGCCAGCCGACATGCGAGGTCGTGAACGTGATGTCGCTTTCGGGCTTGGAGGCGAGCTTGGCCTTGTTCAGGCGGTCGATGGTGCCGCCGGTCACGTACTTCACCGGCACGCCGGTCTGTTTCGTGAACTCCTTGCCGATGTTCTCGTCGATGAGGTCGCGGAAGCTGCCACCCCATGTGCTCACCACCAGGGCGTTGTCCTGCGAGTAGGCCGATGTGGCGGCCAGCGTGGCGGAAAGCACGCACAGTGTCAAAAGCTTGCGAATCATTGAAAACCCTCAGATCGAAAAGTTGAACGTTGGTCGGAGCAGGCAATCCGTCGGCGAGTCGCGCTGAAGGTGCAGGCATTGCGCCAGCACCATGTCCACTCACCTCAGCGACCGGATGATGTGGAACTCGCGACTTGCGGCCAAGTCGCCTTTTACTTAGAGGTGCCTCAATTTTCCTGATGGGCGCGGGTCGGCGGGCAAAGCTCGGAAATTCCTAAACGGTCGCCCGGAAAATACAAATGGCACCGATGTCCGACGCCGATGACCATTGCCATTCCCGTCATCAGCCCTCCGCAACATGAAACACACCCGCATCCGGCCTTTCAATACCAAGGTCACGTACCCGGAACAGAAGCTCGACAACGACCTTTGCCAGGCCGTTGTCGCTCGAGGCAGCACCGTTTTCCTGCGAGGGCAGATCGGACAGAACCTTGAAACGTCCGAGAGCGTCTGTATCGGCGATGTCAGCGGTCAAGCCGAGCAGGCCATGGCGAACATAGCGATGCTGCTCAAGGAGGCCGGCGGCGAACTCCAGGACATCTGCAAGATCACGATCTACATCATCGATCCGCGTTACCGCGAGGCCGTATATCTCGTCGTGGGCCGCTGGCTGAAAGGGGTTTTCCCCGTGTCGACAGGGATCGTGGTGTCTGCCCTGGCCCGTCCGGAATGGCTGGTGGAAATCGATGCCACTGCCATGATTCCCGACTGAGCCCCATGACGTTCTCCATCATCGCGCGCTGCCCGGCCACCGGGCAGTTCGGTGCCGCCGTTGCCTCGTCCTCCCCCGCGGTCGCCTCGCGTTGCATCCGCGGCCGCACGCACGTGGGCGCCGCCGCCAGCCAGAACATCACCGATCCGGACCTGGGTCCGCTCGCCCTGGACCTGCTCGCCAGCGGATTGACGCCGGCGCAAGCCGTGGCCGAGTTGCAAAAGCGTCCCTTCATCGACTACCGCCAGGTGATGGCTATCGATGCGTCGAACCCGCCGGTGGTTTTCACCGGGGCCAAGGCGCTCGGCACCCTGGCCAGCGTGGTCGGCACGCATGCTGCCTGCGCCGGCAACATGCTGCTCACACCCGAGGTGCCCCAGGCGATGCTCTCGGCATTCGAGAGCGCAGAAGGCCCGCTGGCCGAACGCCTGATGCAGGCCATGCTCGCCGGCCAGGCGGCTGGTGGCGAGGAAGGCCCTGTGCATTCGGCCGGCCTGCTGGTCTACGGGGAGCAGAATTGGCCGATCGTGGATCTGCGGCTGGACTGGGTGGAACTCGACCCGGTGCAGGCCCTCTACGCCACCTGGAAGGTGTACGAACCGCAGCTGCAGGCCTACATCACGCGGGCGCTCGACCCGCGCGCAGCCCCCAGCTTCGGGGTGCCTGGAAACCTCTGAAGGGCCGCCGGTACACTGGACTGTCAACGTCCCGCGCCGCTCCCCAGCCTCTTCTCTACTCGACATGCTCAACCGCGTTTCCTTGCGTCAGATGGAGTATTTTGTCGCCACCGCGACGCACGGCAGCATCGCCGCCGCGTCGGCGCAGATCCATATCTCCTCGCCTTCGATCTCCGCGGCCATTGCGCATCTCGAGTCCGAACTCAACGTGCAGTTGTTCGTCCGCCATCCTTCCAAGGGACTGGGACTGACCGCCATCGGCACCCTGGTGCTGCGGCAGTGCGAAGACGTGCTCGACCAGTCCTCCCGCCTGTATGAGATCGCCTCGGATTCGAGCGATGTCATGCAAGGCGTTTTGCGGGTGGGCAGCTTCCAGTCGCTCACCGCCATGATTGCACCCGAGGTCATCTTCGGATTTTCCCGGGCGTTCGAGGCGGTGGAAGTGGAGATGGTCGAAGGCGACCAGGTGGTCTTGATGAACAAGATCCGTGCGCTCGAGATCGATCTGGCGATCACCTACGACCTGCACCTGGGCGACGACATCGAGTTCGAAACCCTGGCGACGCTGCCGCCTTATGTGCTGGTGAGCGAACTGCATCCGTTGGCGCAGGAGAAGGCTGTCACGTTCGAGGAGCTGGCTGCCCAGCCCTACGTGCTGCTCGATCTGCCGATGAGCCGGGAGTATTTCACCTCGCTTTTCGCCAAGGCCGGCGTCACGCCGAACATCGTGGCGCGCTCGCGGTCCGAGGAGGTGGTGCGGTCCATGGTGGCCAACGGCATCGGGTATGCGCTGTTCAATGTGCGGCCCAAATCGAACCAGGCGCTCGACGGCAAACGCATGGTGCGTGTGCGTCTGGCCGGCACCAATCGCCCGATGCAGCTTGGCCTGGCAACGTACAAGCCGATGAAGCAGTCGCGATTGACCCGCGTCTTCATGGAGCGCTGCCGTGCCTACATCTCCGACCAGTACATCCCCGGCATGAGCGCGGCGAGATTTTTCGACCCCCACATCGCAGCGCCCTGAAGCGCCCAACGCATCGCCATGGATCAAGAAAGTGCCGCAAGCATGTCCAGCATCTCGCTGCTGGAAACCCTGATTGCCTTCCCCTCGGTTTCCCTGAGGCCGAACATCGGGCTCATCCACAAGGTGCAGGAGATCCTGGCGGAAGCCGGCATCGAATCGATCCTTGCACTGGACCCACAGGACGCCAGCAGGACCAACCTGTTCGCCACGGTGGGCCCGCAAGGCGTTCCGGGTGTCCTGCTCTCCGGGCACACCGACGTGGTGCCCGTGGACGGTCAGCCCTGGACTTCGCCACCCTTCGAGGCGACGCACAAGGACGGCCGCATCTACGGACGCGGCTCGGCCGACATGAAGGGCTTCGTCGCCTGTGCCGTCATCGCCATGGTGGCTGCGGCCCGCAGACCGCTGAAGCGACCCCTGCAACTGGCCCTGTCCTTCGACGAGGAGATCGGCTGCGTCGGCGTGCGCCACCTGCTGCGCCGGCTAGAGAACGGCCTTCCCGCACCTTATCTTTGCATCGTCGGCGAGCCCACCCTGATGCGCATCGGCACGGGTCACAAGGGCAAGTCCGCCTATCGGGCAGTCTGCTGCGGCCAGGCCGGCCATTCGGGCCTGGCGCCCAGATTCATCAACGCCGTCCACATGGCGAGCGACCTCGTCGCGTCGGTGCGCGAGGTGCAGCGTGAACTGTCGGAGACCGGCCCTCGCGAGGAGGGCTACGGCGTGCCCTACTCCACGGTCCATGTCGGCGTGATCCACGGCGGCCGGGCCCTGAACATCGTGCCCAGCGAATGCGAGCTCAGTTTCGAGATCCGCCATGTCTCCGAGGACCAGCCCGAGGAAATCCTGGCCCGCGTGCTGCAACGCCTGGTCGAACGCGTGGCGGCCGATGCGGTGCATCCCGAGGCGCCCTTGCCGGACATCCAGCTGACCAACAGCTACCCCAGCCTGAACACGCCCGAGGATTCGCCGGCCGTGGGCTTGCTCAGTTCCCTGCTGCCCCCCGGCACCCGCCGCACCAAGGTCGATTTCGGATCCGAAGGCGGCTTGTTCAAGCAGAGCTGGCGCGAAACCCCTGTACTGATCTGCGGCCCCGGCAGCATCGAGGTGGCGCACAAGGCCGATGAGTACGTGGAACTGTCGCAGATCGAAGCCTGCGACCGGATGATGGCCGCGCTCGTCGACTTCCTTTGCCGGTAGGCCTCAGCGCATGCGCAGGATTTCGCGGTCGATGCCGCGGACATCCGTCTTGCCGCAGAAGGCCATGGAGAGATCGAGTTCGTTCTGGATGAGGTGCAGGGCCGTGGCAACGCCTTTCTCTCCCAGGGCGCCCAGGCCGTACATCATGGCGCGGCCGATGTAGGTGCCGCGCGCCCCGAGCGCGATCGCCTTCAGCACGTCCTGCCCCGAGCGGATGCCGCCATCCATGTGCACCTCCACCCGGTGTCCGACGGCCTCCACGATGCGTGGCAGGGTGGAGATCGACGACGAGGCGCCGTCGAGCTGCCGCCCGCCATGGTTGGACACCACGATGGCATCGGCCCCGCTTTCAACCGCCAGCCGCGCGTCCTCGGGATCCTGGATGCCCTTGACGATCAGCTTGCCGTTCCATCGCTTCCTGATCCATTCGATGTCCTGCCACGACAGGCGCGGATCGAACTGTTCCCGGGTCCACTCCACCAGCGAGCCGATGTTGTCCACGCCCTTCGCATGCCCGACGATGTTGCCGAAATGGCGATGCCGGGTGCCCAGCATGTTCCAGCACCAGCGCGGCTTGCTCGCCAGGTTCACGAGGTTGCGCAGGGTCGGCCGAGGGGGAGTGGACAGGCCGTTCTTCCTGTCCTTGTGCCGCTGTCCGAATACCTGCAGGTCCATGGTGACCACGAGCGCGGAACAGTTGGCGTTCCGGGCCCTCTCGATCAGGCCTTCCACGAACCTCCGGTCGCGCAGCACATAGAGCTGGAACCAGAACGGATGGCGGCCGGTCGCTTCGGCCACCGCCTCGATCGGGCAGATGCTCATGGTCGACAAGGTGAACGGTATGCCGAACTTCTGCGCCGCGCGCGCCGCCAGGATCTCGCCATCGGCATGCTGCATGCCGGCGAGACCCGTGGGCGCGATCGCCACCGGCATGCTGACCGCCTGGCCCACCATGGTGCTGGCGGTGCTGCGCTCGGCGATGTCCACCGCCACGCGCTGGCGAAACTCGATCTTGCCGAAATCCTCTTCGTTGGCACGGTAGGTGTATTCGGTCCACGAGCCGCCATCCACGTAGTCGTAGAACATCCGGGGCACGCGTTTCCTCGCGAGGCGGCGCAGGTCTTCGATGCAGGTGATCTCGGCCATGCAGCTCAGGTCTTGCCGTACGACATGTACGCGTCCTGGACCGCGATATGGTCGGCGATGTACTTCGCGTCATGCCACACGCCGTAGATGAAGGACGAAGCGCGGTTGACCAGGTTCGGCAATCCCAGGAAGTAGATGCCGCTCTCGGCGGAAATGCCCCGCTTGTGAAACGGCGCGCCTTTTTCATCGAAGGCATTGACCTTCAGCCAGCTGTAGTCGAAGGCGAATCCGGTGGCCCAGAGAATCGTCGTGATGCCGGCCTTGGCGAGATCCAGGCTCATGATCGGCTCCTTGAGGCAGTCCGGGTCCGGCAGCAGTTCCCAGGCTTCGGGCTCCGGCGCAAAGGGCAAGCCGTTCTGCTCGATGTAGGCATCCGCTTCGCGCAGCACGTCGAAGTACGCCTGGTCGCCGTCCGCGACATTCCTGGCCAGGCCTTCTTCGAACTCGATGACGCCGTCCTTGTGGGCCTTGGTCAGGCCGACCAGCGTCACGCCCATGTGCGCAAGGCGACGGAAATCGACCGTCTTGCCGCCCTCGTAGCCACTGACGGCGAACGCGACGTGCTGCTTCTTGGGCTTGATCTTGACCTCGTCCCACAGGCCCAGGGCACCCAGCCACCAGCAGTAGTCGCGGCCGCGGTAGGAGCGCGGCGGGCGGTAGTGCTCGCCCACCGAGAGATAGACCGTCTTGCCCGCCTTGCGCAGCTCCTCGGCGATCTGCGAGCCGGAAGCGCCGGCACCCACGACCAGCACGGCACCTTCGCGCAACTGGCCCGGGTTCTTGTACGCCGAGGAATGCAGCTGCTGGATGCTATCGGTTTCGGGAACGATCTTGGGATAGGCCGGAATCTGGAAAGGACCGGTGGCCGCAACGATGTTGGTCGCTTCGATGACCCCCTCGGAGGTCGTGACCGTGAAGCCCGGGCGACCCACGTTGCGCTCCACCTGCTTGACATCGACACCGGTGCGCACGGGCGCCTTCAGCATGGCGGCGTAGTCCTCGAAATACTGCGCCATGCGCTCTTTCGGTGGAAATGCCTCCGGCGAAACGCCTTCGAACTTCAACCCTGGAAAACGGTCATGCCAGGCGGGGCCATTCGCGACCAGGGAATCCCAACGCTCCGAGCGCCAACGTTCCGCGATCCGCTTGCGCTCCAGCACCACATGCGGCACACCCACGAGCGAGAGATGTTCGCTCATGGCGATGCCCGCCTGACCAGCGCCGACCACCACGGTATTGATTTTTTCCACTGACATTTGTGTTTCCTAAAGAAGATCGCCACTGATGCACGTCGCCAGGCAGCCTGGAGACACCAGCCATCGATGCAGGCGAGTCTGAAGAAGCACACCGCATTTGAAAATCACGTTTTTCGGATTCAGGGCTTAGGAAAATGCAAAGCGCTGCCCGCAAGGTCCACGCCGGGGCTCGTGCCCGCGGCCATCGAGACCTTTCGTTTTTCCGAGGGGTTGCATCAATTTCGGCAAAGACCCGGACACGGACTCCTGGCTTATCGTTCGCGCATGAAAGTTGTTCACTCCGACCCTGCAGCGCAGCCCAGCCTTTCGCATCCGCAGGCCGACACAGCCGTCAGTCTGGAAGGCGTGGTCAAGAAGTACCACGACCAGACCGTGCTGCACGAGGTCTCGCTGAAGATCAAGCGTGGCGAGTTCCTTACCCTGCTGGGTCCGTCGGGCTGCGGCAAGACGACGCTGCTCAACCTGATCGCGGGCTTTGCCGAGGCCGACAGCGGCGAGATCTTCATCGAGGGCCAGCCGGTGACCAGCGATCCGCCGCACAAGCGGCAGATCGGCATCGTCTTCCAGAACTACGCGCTCTTTCCGCACATGACCGTGGAGCGCAACATCGGCTATGGCCTGCGGATGCGGGGCGTACCCAAGGACGAGGTGGCCCAGCGCGTCAAGGAAGCGATGGCCATGGTCAAGCTCACCGGCCTGGGGCACCGCAAGCCGCGCGAACTCTCCGGCGGCCAGCAGCAGCGTGTGGCGCTGGCGCGCGCACTGATCATCCAACCCAAGGTGCTGCTGCTCGACGAGCCTTTCTCGGCCCTGGACAAGAGCTTGCGCGGCTCGATGCAGGTCGAAATTCGCGAGATCCAGCGCCGCCTGGGACTGACGACGGTCTTCGTCACCCACGACCAGGGCGAGGCGCTTGCGATGTCGGACCGCATCGCCGTGATGTCGGCCGGCGTCATCCGCCAGATCGCATCGCCGGCCGACCTGTACCGCAGCCCGCAGGATCCGTTCGTGGCGTCCTTTCTTGGCGACGTGAACATCCTGCCGGCCCACTACCACGGCAAGACCGCCCACGAGATCCATCTGCGCCTGGGCTCCGGCCATCTCAGCCTTCCGCAGGCTCGGCTGGTCGATGCATCGCACGAAGGCGAAAGGCTGGACGTCTACGTCCGGCCGGAACACATCCTGCTGGAGAGCCTGCATGCCGGCTCGGTCCTGAGCGGCACCGTGATTCACCATGTCTTCCAGGGCGACCACATCAACACCTACGTGGATGTGGATGTTCCGAGGACGGCCCGGCAGGTGGTCACCGTGCGCAGTGCGGGCCTGGGCGCCATGCAGCATTGGCCCGTCGGCTCGGTCGTCGGGCTGGCGCTTCTCGATGAGGGCATCAGCGTCTTCACCAGTCCCCGGCAAACCCCATGACCGACATCAGAACCTCCCTTCCAAGTTCAATGCAAGCCATCGTCGCCCGGGAGCCCGGCGATGCCAGCGTGCTGGTGCTGGCCGAGCGCCCCATGCCCGTCCCCGGCGCCGGTGAAGTCCTGCTGCGCGTGCTCGCCGCCGGCATCAACCGGCCCGATGTCATGCAGCGCCAGGGCATCGCCAAGCCCGCGCCCGGCATCACCGACGTCCTCGGACTGGAGGTGTGTGGCGAGGTGGTCGCCTGCGGCCCGGGTGCCGACAGCGCGCTGGTGGGCCAGCGGCTCATGAGTCTGGTGCCCGGCGGGGGCTATGCGCCGTGGTGCACGGCGTCGGTCGATCATTCCTTCGTGGTGCCGGCCCCTCTGTCCGACATCGAGGCGGCGGCCTTGCCCGAAGGACTCTTCACCGTCTGGCACAACCTGTTCGAACTCGGGCGTCTGGCGATGGGCGAGACGGTGCTGATCCACGGCGCCGCGGGCGGCATCGGCACCCTGGCGATCCAGATGGCCCATGCGGCCGGCTGCACGGTCATCGTGACCGACAACGATGAAGCCCGGTTCCCCGAACTGAAAGCTCTCGGCGCCGATCTGGCGATCTGCTGGCCCACCACCGACTTCACCCAGGCCTGCCTGGACTACACCGCGGGGCGTGGCGTGGACGTGGTGCTCGACATCGTCGGCGGCGACTACGTGCGCCGCAATCTTCAAGCCATGGCTTTCGGCGGACGGCATGTCAGCCTGTCCTTCATGCAGGGCTCGGCGGTCAGCATCGAACTGCTGACGCTGATGCAGCGCCAGCTGAGCCTGCACTCTTCCACCATGCGTCCGCAAAGTCATGCCGAAAAGGCCCGCATGGCCAAGCGCCTGGCCCACCATGTGATGCCGCTGCTGAAGCGCCGGCGGATCGCGCCGCGCATCCACGCCACTTTCCCGGTCGGTGAGGCCGCGGCATCGCATGCCATGCTGGAAAGCGGCAAGGTGTTCGGCAAGCTGGTGCTGGTGCCCTGATGATGAAACTCCTCTTCGCTCCGACATCGCCCTTCGTGCGAAAGGTCATGGTGTGCGCGCATCTGACCGGACAGGCCGACAAGATCCAGCGGCTGGACAGCGCCGCTCATCCGGTTCGACGCGACCCGCGCATCGCGGCTCACAACCCGCTCGCCAAGGTGCCGACCCTGATCCTGCAAGACGGCCAGGTCCTCTACGACAGCCGGGTGATCTGCGAGTACCTGGCCAGCCAGGCGGACGCAGAGACGATATTTCCCGCGTCCGGCGCCGATCGATGGACGGCGCTCACCCGCCAGGCGCTGGGCGATGGCCTGCTCGACGCCGCGCTGCTGGCGCGCTACGAGCTGACGGCGCGTCCCCCCGAATTCCAGTGGCCCACCTGGCGCGAGGCCCTGTTGACCAAAGTCACGGCCTGCCTCGCCTCGATCGAAACCATCGCATCCGGGCTGGCCCACGACAAGCCCACCATCGGCGAGATCACCATCGGCTGCGCATTGGGGTATCTGGACTTCCGATTTCCCGAACTGAACTGGCGCGCGAAATGCGGCATCGCCGCCCATTGGAACGAAGCTTTCCAGAGCCTGCCCGCCATGCAGGCCACCCAACCCTGCGAAGTTTGAAAAATGATGACCGAAACCTCGAATCCCTCCATCTCCGTCTGGTTCCTGAACGGCCCCAACGCCAACCTCTATGGCCTGGATTCCAACAGGAACTACGGCACGGACAGCTTCCCCGTCCTGCAGTCGCGCTGCGAGCAAAAGGCTGCCTCGCTGGAGGTCCGCCTGCGTTTTCTGCAGTCGAACCATGAAGGACAGCTGATCGACTGGATTCAGGAAGCCCGTGGCGTCGCGGACGGCATCGTCATCAATGCGGCCGGTTTGACCTACACGTCCATCCCCATCCTCGATGCCCTGCTGTCTTTTCCCGGGAAGATCATCGAAGCCCATATGAGCAACATCTGGAAGCGCGAGCCCTTCCGCCATCACTCCTACATCTCCAAGGCGGCAGATGGCGTCATTGCCGGACTCGGCGCAGACGGCTACGAACTTGCCATCGAGGCCGTCGCACGCCTGGTGCGAAAGAACAAACAGGTTTCCTGAAGATGACGTTTCCTGAAGCAGCGGCTGTCGGCACCCTGGCCTTCTATAGCGACTTCGACGATTTCCAGACCTGGAAGAAGGCGCTTCAGACCCAGCTTCCGGCACTCCAGGTGATTCACGCAAGCCAGACCGAGCGGCCGGAAGAGATCGACTACGCCATGGTCTGGAAACCCCCGCAGGGCATTTTCGAACGCATGACGAATCTGCGTCTGATCATCAACTTGGGCGCCGGAGTCGACTCGCTGGTGGGGCGCGACGACCTCCCAAGGAACATCCCGATCACCCGGATTACCGATCCGCAGATGTCGCGGATGATGGCCGGGTATGTCCTGTTCGCGGTGCTCCGGCACGCCCGGGATATTCCGGTCTTCGAGCAGGCCCAGCGCGCAGGCCGGTGGGCTTATCGCCACCCGCGTTCGCCGGAGGAAATAACCGTTGCGGTGCTGGGACTGGGGCATCTGGGAGCCAAGGCAGCGCATGAAATTCAGCGCCAGGGGTTCAGAACGCTGGGTTGGTCGCGCAGCCTTGCGCAGATCGATGGCGTGGAGTGTTCAGCCGGCATGGAGACGCTCGATTCCGTGATCGGCCAGGCGGACATCGTCGTCCTGATGCTGCCGCTCACGCCGCAGACAAAGCAGCTCTTCGATCGCGCCCGCCTCGAAAAATTGCAGCCCGGCGCTGCACTCATCAATGTCGCCAGGGGCGCCCTGGTGGATCAGGCCGCGTTGACGGAACTCCTCCAGAGTGGACACATCGGCGCGGCAACGCTGGATGTCTTCGAGCGCGAACCCCTGCCGGCCGGAGATGCGCTGTGGAGCATGCCCAACGTGCTCATCACCCCGCACCTCGCGTCCGTGGCCATTCCGTCATCCTCGGCCAGGCAGATCGCAGCCAACATCCTGCGCGTCTCGGCCGGCGAATTGCCGGACAACATCGTCGAGCCATCCCGCGGATATTGACGGACTGTACGGAGGCGGCCATACAGCCGAACAAAAGCTCGAGGGTGTGCAGCATGAACTCAGCGCCCCTCGTCCTCCCAGTCCACCCAATCCACCGTATGGGTCTCGAGATATCGACGGACGGTGGCACCGAGGGTCGGAAAGAACGCCGCTTCCCCGAGCCGCTCGAACAGCCCGAACCGCTTCAGCTTGTCCTTGACGGGGTCCTTCATCTCGGCAAAGCACAACTGGATGCCGGCCGCGTGCAGGGTTTCGATCAGCTCGGCCAGCATGTCGGCGGAGGTCACGTCCACGCTGGTGATCGGTTCCGCCGCAACGACCAGCCAGCGCACTGGCGTAGGCGACGAAGCCATGGCGTCGAGCGCCCGGTCGTGGAACAGCTCGGCGTTGGCGAAGAACAGCGGCGCATCCCAGCGAAACAGGACCAGGCCGGGGATGAGACGCGCGTCGGGATAGCGCGTGATGTCGTGGTAGCCCTTGACGCCGTCGGCGCGCCCCAGAACCGCGGAATAGGGACGCCAGGCATCCCACAGGAATTCGATGACCGCAATCACGATCGCCAGGCCGATGCCTTCGATCGCGCCCAGCACGGTCACGCCAACGGTACAGGCCGCCGACAGCCAGAACTCCCAGCGCTGGATGCGATAGATCCGTCGCAGGTCGGCGATCTCGATCAGGTCGATGGCCGATGCGATCACCACTGCAGCCAGCGCGCTGGTGGGCAAGTTTTTCAGCAGGTCCGACGCCACGACCAGCAACAGGGCAACAGCAAGCGCGCCGACGACTCCGCTCAGCTGGGTTCTGGCGCCTGCGGCCTCGGCCACGGGTGTGCGTGACGAACTGCTGCTGACGGGAAAGCCCTGAAAAAGCCCGGCCGCCAGGTTGGCGGCGCCGAGCGCCACCATCTCCTGGTTCGGATCGACAGAGGTGCGGGTCCGTGCCGCATAGACACGGGAGAGCACGCTGGTGTCGGCGAACGAGATCAGAGCGACGACGCCACCGCCGATCAGGACGGGAACGATGTCGGCGCTGGTGATCCACGGGATGGCGAACGCAGGCAGGCCTTGCGGGAGGGCGCCGAGGACCGACACCCCGGCGCGTGCCGCAAGGTCCAGCACGCCGACGACCACGGTCGCTGCCACCACGGCGATCAGGATGCCCGGAAGGCGCTTGCGGCCCCTGAGCAGCAGGATGACCGCCAGGGTGCCTGCGCCGACCATGAACGCGGTCCAGTTGGTCTTTCCATCCATCACCGCTGCAGCGATGGCCTTCAGGTTTTCCAGCGGTCCGTCGCCCTCGATCGAAAAACCGAAAAACCTGGGCAGCTGGCTGATCAATACCGTCAGCGCGATGCCGTTCATGTAGCCGTAGCGAATCGGCTTGGAAAGAAGCTCGGTGACGAAGCCCAGGCGCACGACGCCGGCGAGGATGCACACCGCCCCCGACACGATCGCCATCATGGCCGCAAGAGCAACCGCGCGATGCGGGTCGCCGCCGGACAGTGGAAGGACGACGGCCAGAATGACGGCCGCCAACGAGGAATCCGGGCCCAGCACCAGGATCCGACTGGGTCCGAACACGGCGTACGCGAGCAGCGGAACGATGGTCGCGTAGAGGCCATGGATGCCGGGTACGCCGGACGCCTGCGCGTAGGCGATGCCGACAGGCACCAGCATCGTGGTCAGCACCAGTCCGGCAACGATGTCGTGCCGCAGCCAAGCTGCCTGGTAGCCGCGCAGCGTGCGGAGTCCCGGCAGCCAGCGGCTCCATCCGGTCTGATCGGCGGCCTTCGACCGCGGCGCAATCCGGCCCGGTTCCGGGAGGGGGGGCGAAGGATCCGATTTGTTCATGGGCCGCTGGCTGCTTGGCGGACGGTGCCGATGCGCGCAAAGAAAGGCAAGGGGGAAGATACGGGTGGGTGGACAATGCTTGCGTGGCGCACAAAGGATTTCCCGCTTTCCAGCCCTTGACCGGCCTCTATGAGCCGTCTGCAATCCAGCAGTTGCCGGACGGGCGCTTTCTTGTGGTCGAGGACGAAAAGCGCCATCCCTTCAGTGTGGTCGAGATCGGCGCCGACGGAAGTGTCCACGGTAGCGAGCTCACTGCCGGACTGTTTCAGATCTTCAGCGACTTCTGGAGACTGGATGACCTCGAAGGACTTGCCTTGGATCGGGCAGGTTTCGTCTACGCCATCACGTCGCATTCTCGAGACGACGAAGGCGACGAAAAGAAGTCCCGTGAACGACTGGTTCGGTTCCGGGTCGAGGGGAGCCGGGTTGTGGGCCCCAAGGTCGTCGACGGATTGAAGCGTGCCCTGACGGCGAAGCATCCTGAACTGGCCTCCGCAGCCAGGATCCGGGATGTCAAGACCGGCGGCGGGCTCAATATCGAAGCGTTGGAGATCAGCCCGGACCAGCAACGACTGATGATCGGCTTTCGCAGCCCGTTGCGCGGCGGCCGCGCACTCATCGCCAGCATCGAGAACCCGCATGAACTCTTCGAGGCGGATGAGGCACCTCGGGTGGCGGCCGATCTCGATGCGCTGGATCTGGGTGGCCACGGAATTCGTGGGTTGTCTTATGTCCCCTCCATCGGCGAGTACCTGGTCATCAGTGGGCCGGTTTCGCGCGAGCCGAGCCAGTTCGCCCTCTGGCTCTGGAATGGGCAGCGAGGCGGCACGCCGCGCCGTGTGACGGTTCCTGGTCTTCAGGGCCTGGAGCGCGCAGAAGGGGTAAGCCCGGCTGTCATCGACGGGGTGGACCGGATCATCATCGTCAGCGACGACGGGAATCGGAAGGCAGAACGGCCTGCGAGTTATCTTCTGCTGGACCTCGATCAACTGCAAACCACGCCTTGAATCGGCCTGCGCTTGCTGCGATGGCGAGCGCCCGGATGCGGAGCGCTCCCGCAACCGACAAGTCGGCGCAACAGGGCGGCAGCCGGGAACATGCTCAGTCCCACACAGGAAGGCCCTGTAAGGCACTGTTGGGACGACCCACGATGTCGACGCCGGTGATGCCGGATCCGCCCGGCAAGAGCTGGACGTCGCAAATGACCTCCCAGGCATGGTTTTCGGTGCGCCGCGCAAGGCACACTTCCTCGCCGGCGGCAATGAGATCGGCGCATTCGCCGACGCTGATTCGCCGCACCGGGCCCAGGGCAAATTCCGTCGAACCGAACTCCTGCTCCACGACCGGGTGAATGGCGACGAGGTCCATCTTTGCGTCGTTGAAGTGAACAGCGGTAATTGCATGCTGGGCCATCTTCGACCTCCATTCGTGGAGAGCCCCGATGTGGCTGCGGCGGCTGCCAGCGCCGGTGGGCTCGATGTTCGACTGTACGCCTGCTCCCGCCTGCGCGCACTCCGCAGATGAACCCGCTCAGGCGCCGGGCTGGTCGTCGCCGGGAAGCAGCAGCTTCGCTGCGATGCCGTAGAGCGCAAGCATGCCCAGCACGTGCCCGATGGCGACGCCCGGCTCGCCTGATTCGATTCGGGCGACCGTCTGGACATGGACGCCGAGCCGGGCGGCGGCTGCGGCCTGGCCTTCACCGGCCAGGGTGCGTGCCAGCCTGGCCTGCGCACCCATGTGCTTGATCGCCTGAAGGGCGCCGCTGTCGATGTCCGCCGAGATGCGTTTGCCTTGGGCCATCGGGATATTGTCGCTGCACAATCCGCGCCATGCCTCGATCCCTGCCCGACCCCGGTTCCGTGCCTTACTGGCTCTACCTCCTGGAATGCGAAGGCGGCGTGTACTACACGGGGATCGCGCTCGACGTGGAGCAGCGCTTCTTTCAGCATGTGTTCGGGCTGGGCGCCAAATTCACGCGCGCGCGTCCTCCGCTGCGCGTGCTTGCGGCGCGCCCCTACCCTGACAAGGGGGCCGCGCTGCGGGCGGAAATCAGGGTCAAGGCACTGCCCCGCGCGCGCAAGCTCGCCTTCTTCGAAACCAAGGACTGACGCGCCCGCAAGAAAGAATACGCGGTTGACCGGCTGCGCTCCCGCCTGAAATTCGCTAGGCTTTGCTGGCGAACGATCCCATCGAGCGCGGAGACAACGCGATGAGCCAGGGCGCATCTCTTCGTCTGCATGTGCCGGAGCCCACGGGGCGGCCGGGGCACGAGACCGACTTTTCCTACCTCCACCTGTCGCGTGCCGGCGAGGTGCGAAAACCGCCAATCGACGCATCGCCGGCTGACACCAGCGACCTGGCCTACACGCTGGTGCGTGTGCTCGACGACGAGGGCCGCGCGGTCGGTCCGTGGACGCCCGAGGCCGACCCCGAGCTGCTGCGCCGCGGCCTGCGCGCGATGATGAAGACGCGCGCCTTCGACGCCCGCATGCTGATCGCGCAGCGGCAAAAGAAGATCTCGTTCTACATCCAGTGCCTTGGCGAGGAAGCCATTGCCACCGGCCACGCGCTGGTGCTGCAGCAGGGCGACATGTGCTTTCCCACCTACCGCCAGCAGGGCCTGCTGCTGGCGCGCGACGACGTGACGATGCTCGAACTGATCTGCGAACTGATGTCCAACGAGCGCGACCCGCTCAAGGGCCGGCAGCTGCCGGTGTGCTATTCGATGAAGCGCGCCGGCTTCTTCTCGATCTCGGGCAACCTGGCCACGCAGTTCATCCAGGCGGTGGGCTGGGGCATGGCCTCGGCGATCAAGGGCGACACGCGCATTGCCTCGGGATGGATCGGCGACGGCGCCACCGCCGAGTCCGACTTCCACACCGCGCTGACCTTCGCCCACGTGTACCGCGCGCCGGTGATCCTCAACGTGGTCAACAACCAGTGGGCGATCTCGACCTTCCAGGCCATTGCCGGCGGCGAGGCCACCACCTTCGCGGCGCGCGGCGTGGGCTGCGGCATCGCGTCGCTGCGTGTCGACGGCAACGACTTTCTCGCGGTGCTGGCGGCCTCGCGCTGGGCCGCGGAGCGCGCGCGCAGCAACCTCGGTCCGACGCTGATCGAGTGGGTGACCTACCGCGCCGGCGCGCACTCGACCTCGGACGATCCCTCGCGCTACCGCCCGGCCGACGACTGGGCACATTTTCCGCTGGGCGATCCGATCCCGCGCCTGGCGCAGCACCTGACGGCCATCGGCGCCTGGTCGCAGCAGGAGCATGAGCAGACGCAGGCCGACCTGGAAGCGCAGGTGAACACCGCGCTGAAGGAGGCCGAGCGCTTCGGCTCCATGGCCGACGGCCACGTCGCCGGCGCCGCGACCATGTTCGAGGACGTCTACAAGGAGATGCCCGAGCACTTGAAGCGGCAGCGCGCGCAGCTGTCCGCCGAGGGATGACGCCATGGCCTCGATGACCATGATCCAGGCCCTGCGCTCCGCCATGGACGTGATGCTCGGGCGCGACGACAACGTGATCATCTACGGCCAGGACGTGGGCTACTTCGGCGGCGTGTTCCGCTGCACCGAAGGCCTGCAGGCCAAGTACGGCCGCTCGCGCGTGTTCGATGCGCCGATCAACGAGGGCGGCATCGTCGGCTCGGCCATCGGCATGGGCGCCTACGGCCTGCGCCCGGTGGTGGAAGTGCAGTTCGCCGACTACGTCTATCCGGCCTACGACCAGATCGTGTCCGAGGCGGCGCGCCTGCGCTACCGCTCGGCGGGCGACTTCACCGCGCCGATCACCATCCGCATGCCCTGCGGCGGCGGCATCTACGGCGGCCAGACCCACAGCCAGAGCCCCGAGGCGCTGTTCACGCATGTCTGCGGACTGCGCACGGTGATGCCCTCTAATCCGCGCGACGCCAAGGGCTTGCTGATCGCCTCGATCGAGAACGACGACCCTGTGATCTTTCTCGAACCCAAGCGGCTGTACAACGGCCCTTTCGACGGCCACCACGAGCGGCCGCTGGTGTCCTGGTCGGCGCATCCGCTGGGCGAAGTGCCCGAGGGCTACTACACGGTGCCGCTGGAGTCGGCCACCGTGTTCCGCCCCGGCGCCGACCTGACGGTGATCAGCTACGGCACGATGGTCTTCGTCTCGGAAGCGGCCGCGCAGGAGACCGGCATCGATGCCGAGATCATCGACCTGCGCAGCCTGTGGCCGCTGGACCTGGAGACGCTGGTCGCTTCGGTCAAGAAGACCGGCCGCTGCGTGGTCGTGCACGAGGCCACGCGCACCAACGGCTTCGGTGCCGAGCTGGTGGCGCTGGTGCAGGAGCACTGCTTCCACTACCTGGAGGCGCCGATCGAGCGCGTGGCCGGCTGGGACACGCCCTATCCGCATGCGCAGGAGTGGGCCTACTTTCCGGGGCCGGCGCGCGTCGGTGCGGCGATGCGCCGCGTCATGGAGAACTGAATGGCCACGCATGCAATCAAGGTGCCGGACCTCGGCGAAGGCATTGCCGAGGTGGAGCTGGTGGCATGGCGCGTGCAGCCCGGCGACACGGTGGTCGAGGACCAGGTGCTGGCCGACGTGATGACCGACAAGGCCACCGTCGAGATTCCCTCGCCGGTCGCGGGCCGGGTGCTCGCGCTCGGCGGCGAAGTGGGGCAGCAGCTTGCGGTGGGCGCGGAGCTGATCCGGATCGACGTGGGCGCGCAGGGTGAGGCGGTGCAGGTGCCGGCCGCACCCGCACGTGCGCCGGCACCTGAACCTGCACCAGCCGTGGCGGCAGCAGCCGCAACGGCATCCGCACCGGCCGTGCGCACGCCACCCTCGGCCGGCAAGCCGCTCGCCGCACCCGCGGTGCGCCACCGCGCCGCAGTGCTCGGCATCGATCTGCAGCAGATTCAGGGCAGCGCCGCCGACGGCCGCATCCTGCACGAGGATCTCGACGCCTGGCTGCTCCGCCGGCAGGGCGCGCAGGCGCCGAGCCCGCCGCGCTACGCGGAGCGCAACGACGAGGAGGCCGTGCCCGTGACCGGCGTGCGCCGCCGCATCGCGCAGCGCATGCAGGATGCGATGCGCCGCATCCCGCACTTCACCTACGTGGAGGAAGTCGACGTGACCGAGCTGGAGCTGCTGCGCGCGCGGCTCAACGAACGCTGGGGTAGCGAGCGGGCCCACCTGACGCTGCTGCCGCTGCTGGTGCGCGCCATCGTGCTGGCGGTGCCGCGCTTTCCGCAGATCAACGCCCGCTTCGACGACGAGACGGGCGTGCTCACGCGCCATGGCGCGGTGCACGTCGGCATCGCGACCCAGACCGCGGTCGGCCTCATGGTGCCGGTGCTGCGCCACGCCGAAGCACGCGACCCCTGGTCGAGCGCCACCGAGATCGCGCGGCTGGCCGAGGCCGCGCGCGCGGGCCGGGCCACGCGCGACGAACTGAGCGGCTCGACCATCACCGTCACCAGCCTGGGCGCGCTGGGCGGCATCGCGTCCACGCCGATCATCAATGCGCCCGAGGTGGCGATCGTCGGCGTCAACCGCATCGTGCAGCGCCCGGTGATGCAGGATGGCGCGGTGGCCGCGCGGCGCATGATGAACCTGTCGTCCTCCTTCGACCACCGGGTGGTCGACGGCCAGCTGGCGGCCGAGTTCGTGCAGGCCGTGCGCGCCTCGCTCGAATGCCCGGCGCTGCTTTTTGCCGAGTAGCCGGCGCCGCGGCGCCTCAGGCGTCGCCGTCCGGCGCGAGCCCCGGTCCCTGGTGGAATACGAGGTCTTCCACCACCACGCCGCCCACCAGGTGCTGCGACAGGATGCGGTCCATGTTCTCGGGCGTGACGTTGTAGTACCAGGTGCCGTCGGGCTGCACGCACATCACCGGTCCGCCCTTGCAGGCCGCGAAGCAGCCGACGCGGCTGCGCTTGACGCGCAGTGCCCCCTCGTTGAGGCCCGCGGCCTTGAACTTGTCGCCCAGGCTGTCGAACAGGTCCTGCGAGGCGCCGTCGGGGCTGCAGCGCGGTCCGGTGCAGACCAGCAGGTGGCGCTTGTAGCCGCCGATCCTGGGCTTGACCACTTCGCTCATTCCTGCGCCTCCTCGAGCGGCGCGGCCGCGGCGCTTTCTTCCTCGGCCGGTGCGGCCAGCACCGCCTCGATGTAGTCGGCGGGCAGGCGGTGCTGTGCGGCCAGCGCGGCGGCGCTCGCGCCCTCGGCGTGGTCGGCGCGCAGGTTGGCCATCCAGCCCAGCAGGCCGGTCGACAGCGAGCGGCCGGGCTTCTCGCCGCTGCGCGTGTTGCCGCCATCGTCCAGGTCGTACTTGTTGGCATAGCCGCGCGGCGTGACCATGAGGCCGTGCTGCACGAAGGTGTGGCTGTTGCCGATGAGCACCGTCGTCAGCATGCCGATGTCGCACTCGCTCATGTGGGCGAGCGTGGTGAACTCGATGCGCTCGCGCCGGCGGTAGGCCGACTTGACCACCGCCACCGGCGTGTCCGGCCGCCGGTGCCGCAGGAAGAGCTGCTGCGCCTGCACGATCTGCTGGGTGCGCCGCCCGCTCTTCGGGTTGTACAGGGCCACCACGAAGTCGGCCGCCGCCACCGCGTCGAGCCGCCGCGCGATCACGGGCCAGGGCGTGAGCAGGTCG
Organism: Variovorax sp. VRV01; assembly: GCF_014852545.1. NCBI lineage: Bacteria > Pseudomonadati > Pseudomonadota > Betaproteobacteria > Burkholderiales > Comamonadaceae > Variovorax > Variovorax sp. VRV01. The sequence goes on along the minus strand of NZ_JACVBS010000003.1, from coordinate 300,809 downwards.
CTCAGCGAGATCGAGCAGAAGTCGTGCGTGAGCGGCGCGCCCACCAGCGCCGCGCAGGCGTTGATGGCCGACGCGCCGGGCACCACCTCGACGGCGATGTCGGAGTCCGGCGTCCAGCCGGCCTGGAACAGCACCTCGTAGGTCGGTCCGGCCATGCCGTAGACACCGGCGTCGCCGCTGGAGATCAGCGCCACCTTCTTGCCCTCGCGGGCGCGCTCGAGCGCGTTGACGGCGCGGTCAAGCTCCTCGGTCATGCCCTTGCGGATCACCTCCTTGCCCTCGAGCAGGTCGGCCACCAGCTTGATGTAGGTGCTGTAGCCGACCACCACATCGGCTTCGGCGATCGCGGCCAGCGCGCGGCCCGTCATGTGGTCGTGGTGGCCGGGGCCGATGCCGACCAATGAAATCTTGCCGCTCATGGATTCACCTCCAGTGCCGGCGCAGTGCGCGAATCATCGAACGCAGCGGCCAGCGCCGGCCGCAGCCAGCGCTCGAACGCCAGGCCGCAGGCCACGCCCGTCGAGGCCCAGAAGCTCAGCGAGATCCAGGTGGTCGCCCAGATGAAGCGCGCATCGAGCATCCGCAGTGCGGCCTGTGCCTCGGCGCCGAAGCCCGCGAAAGGATCGCCCGCGGCCTGCGGCGCACCCACCACGAAGGGCAGCGCGAGCCAGGCCGCGGCCGCGGGCCAGCGCAAGGCGCTGCGCAGCCCCGCGAGCGAGGTGCAGGCCAGCGCCGCGCCGGCCGCGGCCAGCACCCACCAGCCCTGGCGCGAACCCAGCCGGGCCGCATCCATGCCAGGGATCTCGGCCGGCAGCCCGAGCGAGGGCCAGAAGTGAAAGCTCAGCCAGCCGGCGGCAGACACCAGCAGCGCCAGCGGCAGCGAGCGCATGCGGGCGCCGCGCCAGAGGCAGACACCCATCGCCGCGAGCACCAGCAGCGCCATGCTGAAGGCATGCAGCATGTTGGCGACCCAGCTCCAGAAGCTGCGCTCGGCACCGTCCTGGGGCTGCCACTGCACTTCATCCGCGGCCGCGCCGTGGGCATGCGCCGCGTCATGGCCGTGGTCCGGCAGGGGCGCGGCCTTCTGCGACTCGTAGCTTTCGGCCGCCTGGATGATCGGCGTGGCCTGCCACTGCTGCACGCCGGTCTGCACGCTGCCCACCAGCACGGCCACCGCCAGTGCGCACCAGATCAATCGTTGGAAGATCATGGAATGTTCCGTGCTCAGTGGCAGGGCTTGACCGTGACGTGGCGCACGTCGTGTGCGGCGTTGTGCGCGAGCGGGCTTTCGGCGAAGGCGACGCCATACAAGACGAACAGGCCCAGCGCCGCGGCGCCGGCCAGTTGCAGCAGCAGGTTGCGCGGCGTGCCGGCATGGGCGAAGCCGCCGGTGGGGGAAGTGGTGTGCGTGGAGGAGGTGTTCATTGCGGGTTCCATTCGAGGTGAGGGTTGGGATTCATCAGGACATGCGCGCGATCGAGACCGTCGCGTGGCGCCCGTCGGTGCCGCGGTGCCTGTGCTTGGGGACGACCAGCGCCGCCATCGGCAGGCCGCCGCCGGCCAGCAGCGCGGCCGCCTCGCTGACCGAAGGCGTGCCGGTGTGGCGGCGCACCGTTTCCGACGGATGCGGCACGGGCACCTCGGCCAGCTGCGCGGCGGGATAGAAGCGCAGCGCCCAGCCGTGGGCCGCGGCCAGCGCCAGCAGGCCGGGCTCGTCGGCCTTCAGGTCGATGCTGGCGGCCGCGGCCACCTGCGCGAGCTGCGCGCCGATGCCGGCCAGCGCCTCGTCGATCGCCTGCTGCAGCGTGTGCTGGGGCGTGCCGCGGTCGCAGCCCAGGCCGATGGCGTAGCGCACGGTGCTCATTGCGGCGGCCGGTAGACGACGAGCCGCTCGGCCAGCGTGCGCCAGCGCTCGGCGCTCACTTCGGCCTGCGTGATCCACAGCACGGCCTTGAAGCGCGCGAGATCCACATCGTCGAAGCGCGCGAAGCGGTGGATGTTGGCGGGCAGGGGAGTCGGGCGGTTCCACCAATCAGTGCTGCCCGCTTCCTGCACCACCGCGACCGGCTCGCCGTTCACGACATGGGCCGAGACGCGCGTGATGTTGATCTTGGGCGCCTCCACCTTCCAGCCGAGTTCGCGCCCGAGGATGTCGACCGGGATGGTCTTGCCCACGTCCGACGCGGTGGTCAGCACGGGCGTGGCATCCAGTAGCGCGGCGACCTGCTCGGCCATCGCGTTGGCGCCGCCCACGTGGCCCGAGAGCACCGGAATCACGAACTGCGCGGCGTCGTCCACCACCAGCACGCCCGGGTCTTCGTCCTTGCTCTTGAGGTGTGGCGCGATCAGGCGCACCACGGCGCCGAGCGAAACGAAGAACACGATCTGGTCGAAGTCCGCGAACAGCGCGGCGATCTCGTCGCGGAAAGCGCCCGCATAGGCGCGCACGGGGTTGGGCAGTCCGGCCATGAGCGGCGCGAACTTGTAGCCCACGCACACGCTGGCCTCGGGCAGCAGGCGGGCCAGTCCGGCCGTTTGCTGCGCGCCGTGCTTGGTGATGGCCACGAGCACCACGCGGGGTGCGGCTTCATTCGTCATTCGGGTTTTCGTCCTCTTCGATTTCGGTGCTGGTTTTCTTGCGGCAGCCGCGCACCAGTTCGCCGCGTTCGCGGCCGGGGTTCTTCACCAGCAGCAGCGACAGGTAGTTGACCTTGCTGCCTTTCAGGCTGGCCACGTCGTGCACGATGCGTTCGACCGGCGAGCCGGCCTTCTCGATGAAGCGGCTGTGCGCGAGCAGGCCGCGCCGCGCCAGCAGGTCGATCAGGTCGTCGAGCAGCGGCTTGACCTTCATGAGCACCAGCGTGTCGAAGTCGTCCAGCATCTTCTCGACCGCGGCAATGCCGTAGGCCGCCGGCACGATGGCCACGGTGTCGTCCTGCTCCGAGAGCGGCAGCTGCAGGCGCGCGCAGGCTGCGTTGAAGGAGGTGACGCCGGGCACCACGTCGATGCGCGCGGCCGGGTCGAGCTCGCGCAGCACGCGCGCCAGGTAGCAGAAGCTCGCATAGGTGGAGGCATCGCCCTCGACCAGGAACAGCACGTCCTGCCCGGTCGCCAGCAGCGCCTGCACGGTCTCGGCGGCCTTCAGCCAGTGGCGCGCGAGCTTCTCGGCGTCGTGCGTCATCGGGAACAGCAGCGCCTGGTGCTGCGCGGGCGCCGACAGGCCGGCGCGCAGCGCGATGTCGAGCGCGTAGCTTTCCTTGCGCAGGCTGCGCACGGGGTAGGTCCAGACCGCGTCGGTGCGCGTCAGCAGGGACCAGGCGCGGCGCGTGATCAGGTCCGGATCGCCCGGGCCGAGCGATACGCCGTGGAGCATGCCGGGTGCCGTCATGCCGCACCGCCCGTCAGCACGCGGACCTCAGTCCTTTGCGCACAGACCAGCCACACCGGGTTCTCGGCCGCGAGCCGGTGCATGTGCAGGATCGGCTTGCTGCGCGAGGCCTGCAGCTGCAGCACGTCCCAGCTCGCACCCTGCGCCTTCAACGCCTCGACCGCACCTGCGAGGTTCTCGATGGTCACGAAGTTCATCACCAGCCAGCCGCCCGGACGCAGGCGCCGCAGCACCAGCGCGATGAGCTCGGCCAGTTCGCCGCCGGAGCCGCCGATGAAGACGGCGTCCGGATCGGCCCAGGCCGCCAGGCCCTCGGGCGCCTTGTCGTGCACCAGGCTGTGGTTGCTGATGCCCATGGCCTGCCGGTTGCGCGCGACGATGGCGCTGTCGTCCGCGTTCTTCTCGATCGCGTAGACATGGCCGCGCCAGCACAGCCGCGCCGCCTCCAGCCCGACCGAGCCGGAGCCCGCGCCGATGTCCCACACCACGCTGTCGGCGCGCAGCTGCATGCGCGCGAGCGAGACGGCGCGCACCTCGTTCTTGGTGATCAGGCCCTTCTCGGGATGGCGCTGTTCGAAGCTCGCGTCCGGCAGGCCGAACAGCACCTGCGGCGCGCGCAGCCGGGTGCGCCAGAGCAGCACCACGTTCGGGTCGGCAAAACGCATCTGTGCCGCCGCCGCGATGCGCATGCCGCTGACCACGCGCTCCTCGGGCTGGCACAGGCGCTCGGCCACGGCCATCTCGAAATCGTCGGCCAGGCCCTCGGCCACCAGCATGCGCGCGATGCGGTCGGGCGTGTTGTCGGGGCTGGTGAGCACGGCCAGGCGGTCGTGCTGGCGGATGTCGCGCAACAGTGCATAGAGGCCGTGCGCGGGCGGCGATCCCGGCAGCCAGTCGCCCGCGTCCTTCGCGTGCACCGAGGCGAACTTCATCTCCTGCCAAGGCAGGCCGAGCCGCGCGCAGGCCAGCTGCAGCGTCGACACGTTCGGGATGACCTCGATCGCCTCGATGCACAGGCGTGCGGCCAGGAAGGCCGCGATGCCATGGCACAGCGGATCGCCGGTGGCCAGCACGACCACGCGGCGCTCTTCGGCCTGTGCGGCGCGGATCCATTCGGGCACCTGCGACAGTGCGCCGGTGAGGTCGCGCTGCACCGCGCCGGGTGCGATGTGCGGCGCGAACAGCGCCAGCGTGCGTGCGGCGCCGATCACCAGCTGCGCCTGCTGCAGATGGGCCATCGCGCTGCGCCCGAGGCTCGCATCGCCGTCGTCCAGCACGCCGAGGATGCGGCATTTGTGGGTCATGTTGTTGTCGTTGTCGTTCACGGCGCCTCCGCGATCTTTCGGCCTTCGAAGTCGCAGACCAGCACTTTCAGTTCGAATTGGTCGGGGTAGCGTGTGCGCAGCGTCTGGATGACGCGCTGCGCGAGCGCCGTGTGAAAGGCGGCGCCGAGCCCGAGCGTGTCCATGCGCTCGCCGGCATAGCGCGCGGTCTCGTTGCCGCGGATCGCATCGCACACATCGGGCGGCGCGCCGAGTCCGGCGGCCAGGTCGGCCAGCAGGCCGGTGTCGACCTCTGCCCGGCCGGCGTGGGTGATGGTCTCGCCCTGCGCGATCTTGGTGAGCTTGCCGACCATGCCGCCGATCACCACTTTCCGGATCCCGGCCTTGACCGCGGCGCCCATCGCATAGCGCAGGAAGTCGCCCATCTGCACGAAGGCCGGCTCGGGCAGCTCCGGCATTTCGGCCATCACGAATTTCTCGGTGCGCCCGCCGGTCGTGAGCACGACCACGCCGTGGCCCAGCGTGCCCGCCACCTGCACGCCCTGCACCACGCTCGCGCGGTAGGCGGCGGTGGAGTACGGCTTGACGATGCCGGTCGTGCCCAGGATCGAGATGCCGCCGAGGATGCCCAGGCGCGCGTTGAGCGTCTTCCTGGCCATCTCCTCGCCCTGCGGCACGGAGATGGCGACTTCGAGGCCGACTTCGTCGAGCAGCGTCGCGCCCACCGCGCGCACGTTGGCCTCGATGTTGCGGCGCGGCACCGGGTTGATGGCGGGGCCGCCCACGGCGAGCCCGAGGCCCGGCATGGTGACGGTGCCCACGCCGGCGCCGCCGGCCAGCACCACCTGGCCCGCGAGCTCGGGCAGCAGGCGCACATCGGCCGTGAGATGGGCCTTGTCGGTGCAGTCGGGATCGTCGCCGGCGTCCTTGATGACCATCGCATGCGCGCTCGCGCCGTCGACGCGGCCGTCGTGCACCGCGAAGCGCACGAGGTCGCCGTTGGGCAGCAGGCACTCGACCTCGCCGGGCACCTGCCCCGTGACCAGGCCGATCACCGCCGCGCGCGCCGCCGCGGCCGAACACGCACCGGTCGTGAAACCGGTGCGGGTGCCGCGGGGCGCGCCCTTGTCCATCATGCGGCGTGTTCGCGCGCCTCGGCCAGGCTCAGCAGCGCGTGGATCGCGGCCACCACCAGCGTGGAGCCGCCCTTGCGCCCGCGGATCACGATCCAGGGCACGTCGTTTTCGAGCGCGACCAGGTCCTTCGACTCGGCCGCCGACACGAAGCCCACCGGCATGCCGACCACCAGCGCGGGGCGCGCGCCCTCCTCGTGGATCAGCCGCACGATCTCGATCAGCGCGGTGGGCGCATTGCCGATGCCGACGATCGCGCCGTCGACCAGCCCGAGCCGATGCGCCTTGCGCATCGCCTGCACCGCGCGCGTGGTGCCTTCGGCCATCGCCTGCGAGATCACGTCGGGGTCGCTGATGAACTGGTGCGTGCCCATGCCGAAGTGGGCCAGGCGCGGGGCCGAGAGGCCGACGCAGATCATCTCGACATCGGCCAGCACGCGGCTGGCGCGCGAGCGGATGGCGGCGATGGCGGCGTCGACCGCTTCAGGATGAAAGTCGGTCAGGCCGTTGAAGTCGAAGTCGGCGTTCGCATGGATCATGCGGCGCACCACGGGCCACTGGTCAGCGGTGTAGGCATGCGATGCCACCTCGCGGTCGATCACCGCGAAGGAATCGTGCTCGATGGCACGGCCCGCCGCGGTGAGCTGCTCGGTGACGACGTTGGCCGCCGTGGAAGACGCCGGCTTCATCGCAGCACCGGCACCGGATCGTGCGCATGGGCGTGGCCATGCGCGTGGTCGTGATCGTGGTCGTGATGGTGATCGTGACCATGGTCATGGCCGTGCGCGCCCGCATCGCCATGGTGATGGCCGCCCAGCCCGTGTTCCACCGCGAAGTCGCGGAACTTGCAGCCGTCGCAGGGCATGAGCGCGGCCGGTGCGCCGCGCCGCAGGTCATCCACGCGCTGCTCCAGCAGCGCAAAGATCTCGGGCTCGAAGCCGAAGTAGCGCGTGGAGACAAAACGGATCGTCGGGTATTGCGCCTTCAGGTGTTCGACTTGGCGCGCGATCCGTTCGACCAGCGTGCCGTTGAACAGGTAGTACGGCAGCACCACCACCTGCTTCATGCCCAGCAGGCTCTGGCGCTGCACGGCCCGCTCCAGACGCGGGTAGGTGATGCCCGTGAAGGCAAGGTCGACCAGCTCGTGGTCGGTCTCCTCCATCAGCCAGCGCGCCATCTTGGCCATGTCGCCGTTGGCCTGGCGGTCCGACGAACCCCGGCCCAGGATCACCACGCCGGTGGTGGTCGGGTCGGGCATGTCGAGCGCCTGCATCGCGTCCTTGAGGCGGCGCCGCAGGATCGCCAGGATCGGGTCGCAGGCCGTGAGGTGCGGCGCATAGAGGAACTGCACCATCGGGTACTTGAGCCGGGCGCCGTCGATGGCCTGCGGGATGTCCATCTTCACGTGGCCCGCGGCATTGAGGATGAGCGGCACCACGATCACGCGCCGCGCGCTCTCGGCGGCGCGGCGCAGGCCCTCGCTCATCGTGATCTCGGAGAACTCGATGAAGCAGACCTCGATGCGCCAGCCCGGCTGCCGCTCGCGCCATTGCGCGGCGAAGGCCTCGATCTCGTCGTTGCCGGATTTTTCGCGCGAGCCGTGGCCCACCAGCAGAATGGTTTCTGAGTTCATGGAAGTTCCTGGCGCAGGGTTTCGGCGGGAACGCTCGCGCGCCTGAAGCGGTGCGTGAAGCTCGCGTCGTAGAGCTTGGATTTGGCGAGCGTGGTCCACTGCCGCGCGCCCAGCGTGGGGCTGGCGATGATCATCGACTGGGTCGCGATGCGGGCCTCGCGGCACAGCGCCTGGATAGTCGCCACCGTGCCGCGCACGATCTTCTCTTCGCCGGGCCAGCTCGCCTTGTGGACCACCACCACGGGCGCATCGGGCGACCAGCCGGCGGCCGCGAGTGCGGCCGTGACCTTGCCCAGCAGCGTGATGCTCAGGAAGATGCACAGCGTGCTGTGGTGCGCGGCCAGCGCCTCGAGCGACTCGCCCTCGGGCATCGGCGTGCGGCCTTCGACGCGCGTGAAGATCACGGTCTGCGTGACCTCGGGCAGCGTGAGGCTTTCCACCGCCGCGGCCGCCGATGCCATGGCGGAGGACACGCCCGGCACCACCCCGATCGGCACGCCCGCCGCATCCAGCGGCTGCACCAGTTCGATCAGCGCGCCGTACAGGCCCGGGTCGCCGGTCTGCAGGCGCACCACGGTCTCGCAGCGCGCGGCCTGCGCGATCAGCCAGGCCGACATCTGCTCGAGCGTCATGTCCTTGCTGTCGGCAATGGCGCAGTCCGGATGCGCCCAGCGCATCGCGGCTTCGCTCACCAGCGAGCCCGCGAACAGGATCGCCCCGGCGCGCTCGACGAGGCCGCGGCCCTTGACGGTGATGAGTTCCGGATCGCCCGGGCCCGCACCGACGAACCACACGGTTCCCGGCGCCGGCGCACTGCCTGGAGCGATGGCTCGCTCGTTCATCATGATGATTCCTCCGCGCCCGCCGCGCGATAGATGGTCGGTAGGACCGGGCAGCGGGAGAAATCGGAGGGGCGTCAGTGGATGCGGTTCCGGCGGATGCACACCTGCATCGAGCCGGACGCCATGCGCCGCCCGCCGATCCTCGCCCACCGCAAGGTCATGCGCTGGTCGTCAGGCCGGTCTCCGGGCTCACGAGCGGAAGGCCATCGGCTCTCCAGCAAGACCACCTTCCCATGCCGTTCGCGGCACAGTGGCGCGGGACCGAATCCCGGGGCCTTGCTTCTGACTCGTTTACCGTTGCGGGGGCAGCGTCGGCATTGCGCGGTGTTCTCTCCACCGCCGCGCACCGACTTCCCGTTTCACCCTGGCCACCCCGCCGTTGATACGGGGCGCCAGGACACCTGACAACGCGCGCAAAGTGTATCAGGCGGTCTGGGCTCGATGAACGGCGGAAGGAGCCCCATGCCGGGGAAGGGAAGGCGCATCGGCGCGCTCCATCCGCCGCAGCGCGGCGCTCAGCTCGTCCTGCTCCGCAGGGCCCAGCTCGCGCGCCAGGCGCCTGAACCCGGCCTGGTAGCAGGGCAGCATCAGCGCCGCGGTGAGCGCGTGGACGTCATCGCCGCGTGCAAGGCGCTCATGGCACGCAGCGATGCTCCGATACACGCCGAGCGCCTGCGCGACGCGGGTTTTCCTGCTGCTGTCGTTGCTGCTCTCGATGCTCATCGCCGGCTCCTTGTGGCGCGCCGTGGATGGCGCCGCAAGGCAACTCTATGGATTGGCGGGCGCAGCGGGGAGTAACAAGATCGTCGTGAATCCGGCCCTACTCGACCGCGACCTTGCCCTCCTTGACCAGCCTCGCGAACTTCACCGTCTCTTCGCGGATGCGCGCCGCCATCTCGGCGGAGCTGTCGCCGATCGGCTCGGCGCCGATGGCGCGCATCCGCTCGGCGAACTCCGGCGACTTGATGATCCTGGCCATCTCGGCGTGAAGCTTCGAGGTGATGTCCTTCGGCGTGCCCGCCGGTGCCAGCACCCCGAACCAGGTGCCGATGTCGAAGCCTTTCAGGCCGGCCTCTTCGAGCGTCGGCACGTCGGGCAGCACGGCGGAGCGCTTCGCGGTGGTGACGGCCAGCGCGCGCAGCTTGCCGCCCTTGATGTGCTGCAGCACGGGCGTGATGGTGTCGAAGGACATGTCCACCTGTCCGCCCAGCAGGTCGGTGGTGAGCGGACCGCTGCCCTTGTATGGCACGTGCAGCAGCCTGACGCCGGTGCTGGCCTGGAACTGGGTGCCGATCAGGTGCTGGGCCGTGCCGTTGCCGTTGGAGCCGTAGGTCATCTCCTTCGGCGACGACTTGGCGAGCGCGACCAGTTCGGCGGCCGACTTGGCCGGCGTGAGCGACGCGTTGACCACCAGCACATTGGGCACCATCGCCACCGTGGTGATGGGCGCAAAGTCTTTCTGGAAGTCGTAGGGCAGCTTCTTGTAGACGCTGGTCGCGATGGTGTGGTGCACCGCGCCCATCAGCAGCGTGTAGCCATCGGGCCTGGCCTTGGCGACGTAGTCGGCGCCCAGCGTGGCGCCGGCGCCGGGCTTGCTTTCCACGATCACGGGCTGGCCCAGGGCCTTGGAGAGCGCATCGGCCAGCGCGCGGGCCAGCACGTCGGTGGTGCCGCCGGAGGGGAAGGGCACGACCAGGCTGATCGGCTTGGCCGGCCACGGCTCTTGCGCGGTGGCCCAGGGCGCGATGCAAAGGCCGAGGGTCGCCAGGACGGTTCCCGCGAGGGCGCGGCGCCTGGTGGCGCATGGTTGCTTCATCATGTTTTGTCTCCTGGCTGACGGTCTGCGCCGTGTGTTTTCTTTAGGCGAGCCGCGCGCACACGGCCTGCGTGACCTGCGCCGTGGTGGCGCTGCCGCCGAGATCGCGCGTGTGCAGCGCGGGGTCGGCCGTCACGGCTTCGATCGCCTGCATGACGCGCCGCGCGGCCTCGGCCTCGCCCAGGTGCTCCAGCAGCATCACGACCGACCAGAAGGTGCCGACCGGATTGGCCAGGCCCTTGCCCATGATGTCGAAGGCGGAGCCGTGGATCGGTTCGAACATCGACGGGTAGCGCCGCTCGGGATCGATGTTGCCGGTGGGGGCGATGCCCAGGCTGCCCGCGAGCGCGGCGGCCAGGTCGCTGAGGATGTCGGCATGCAGGTTGGTCGCGACGATGGTGTCGAGCGAGGCCGGCCGGTTGATCATGCGCGCGGTCGATGCATCGACCAGTTCCTTGTCCCAGGTGACGTCCGGAAACTCCTTCGATATCTGCAGCGCGATCTCGTCCCACATCACCATCGCGTGGCGCTGGGCGTTACTCTTGGTGATGACCGTGAGCAGCTTGCGGGGCCGCGACTGCGCCAGCCTGAAGGCGAAGCGCATGATGCGTTCGACGCCGGCACGGGTCATCATCGACACGTCGGTGGCGGCTTCGATCGGATGGCCCTGGTGCACGCGGCCGCCGACGCCCGCGTACTCGCCTTCGGAGTTCTCGCGCACGATCACCCAGTTCAGGTCGTCCGGTCCGCAGCGCTTGAGGGGGCCATCGATGCCGGGCAGGATGCGCGTCGGGCGCACGTTGGCGTACTGGTCGAAGCCCTGACAGATCTTCAGCCGCAGGCCCCAGAGCGTGATGTGGTCGGGAATGTGCGGATCGCCCGCCGAGCCGAACAGGATCGCGTCCTTGCCGCGCAGCGCGTCGAGGCCGTCGTCCGGCATCATCTTGCCGTGCGCGCGGTAGTAGTCACCGCCCCAGCCGAAGTTCTCGAATTCAAAGCCGAAGCTGCTGCTGGCCGAAGCCAGCGCTTCGAGCACTTTCTGGCCTGCGGGAACGACTTCCTTGCCGATGCCGTCTCCGGGGATGGTTGCGATCTTGTACGTCTTCATGGCGATGTCTGCGGGAGGTTGGAAAGAGCTCCGACTGTAGGAAGCAGGAGCCCGCGGAATCGGCGCTAAAGTGAAGCCATCGTTAACCTGTATTCAACAGTGGAGCCGCGATGAGCAGCGCCATCCTTCCGGCCGATCTCGGCTTCTTCTCCACCCTGGCCAGCGCCGGCAGCCTCAGCGCCGCTGCGCGGGAACTGGGCATCACCACGCCCGCGGTCAGCAAGCACCTGGCGCTGATGGAATCGCGCGCCGGCGTGCTGCTGGTCAACCGCTCGACGCGCCGCATGAGCCTCACGCCCGAGGGCGAGCTGTACCTGGAGCATGCGCGCCGCATCCTCGGCGAGATCGACGGCATGGAGGAACTGCTGGGCGTGTCGCGCGCCACGCCGCGCGGCCTGCTGCGCGTGAATGCCACGCTGGGCTTCGGGCGCAGCCATGTCGCGCCGCTGATCTCGCGCTTCGTGCGCAAGCATCCGGCCGTGGAAGTGCAGCTGCAGCTGTCGGTCAATCCGCCGGCGCCGAGCGAGGACCTGTTCGATGTCTGCGTGCGCTTCGGCGCGCCGCCGGACATCCGCGTGGTGGCAAGGCATATCGCGTCGAACCGCCGGCTGCTGTGCGCATCGCCCGCCTACCTGGCGGCGCGCGGCATGCCCAAGGTGCCGAACGACCTGGCCAGGCACAACTGCATCGGCATCCGCCAGGGCGAGGAGGCCTATGGGGTCTGGCGCCTGACGAGCGGCAGAGGGCGCCATGCGCGCACCGAGTCCGTCAGGACGCGCGGCAACCTGGCGACCAACGACGGCGAGATCGCTGTGAACTGGGCGCTCGAAGGCCACGGCATCCTGATGCGGGCCGAGTGGGACATCAACCGCTACCTGCGCAGCGGCCGCCTGGTGCAGGTGCTGCCGCAGTACTTCACGCCCGATGCGGATATCTATGCCGTGTACCCGCAGCGGCACCAGCTGGCCGCGCGGGTGCGGGCCTTCGTCGATTTCCTGGCGCTCTCCTTCACGCAGCAGGCGGCGTCGGGCAAGGCATAGCCGAGCCGAGGAGGGTCGCTGCCGAAAGACCCATGCTTGCCAGCCCGTCCACCGCAGGTGTAGGAAAGGGGCGCGTCGGCGCGTGAGAACGGCTTGCCGCCGTGCAGCACGGGTGAGAATCCGTGGATGCATCCAACCAGCAGCACCTCATTCCTGCAGTCCACCATCAGGCCCGCCCTCATGGCCGCAGCCATCGCGGCGCTTGTCGCAGGCTGCGCTTCCGCACCGCCCGGATCGGCAACGCAGCCGCCGGGCACCACAGCGGGTCAGCGGCCCGCAACTGCGCCCACGCCCACGCCCGCAGCTACGGACACTGCCGCGCTCGAGCAGCAGCGCTTTGCCAAATGGGTCGCAGACTTCCGCGCCACCGCACGCGCATCCGGCATCAGCGAGGCCACCTTGCGAAGCGCCTTCGACCAGGTGCAGTTTCTTCCGCGGGTGATCGAGCTGGACCGCGCCCAGCCCGAGTTCACGCGCACGGCCTGGGACTATCTCGACAACACCGTCTCGCCCCAGCGCATTGCCACGGGCCAGGACAAGCTGCTGCAGGTTCGCGCCGAAGCCGATGCGGCGGCCGCGCGCTACGGCGTGCCGGGCACCATCGTCGTCGCCATCTGGGGCATGGAAAGCAACTACGGCGGCAACTACGGCAGCACGCCGGTCATCGACGCGCTGGCCACGCTGGGCTTCGAGGGGCGGCGGGAAGACTGGGCCCGCCGCGAACTGCTCGCGGCGCTGAAGATCCTCGACAGCGGTGACATCGCGCGCGGCCGCATGATCGGCTCCTGGGCGGGCGCCATGGGCCAGACCCAGTTCCTGCCCTCGAACTTCCTGGCCTACGCGGTGGATGCAGACGGCGACGGACGCCGCGACATCTGGGGCAGCATGCCCGACGTGGTGGCCTCGACGGCCAACTTTCTCTCTCGCTCGGGCTGGCAGGCCGGCATGCCGTGGGGCGTGGAGGTCAAGTTGCCGGCGGGCTTCGACTACGGCCGCGCCGACATGGCCGTACGCCAGCCGAGCACGCAGTGGGCGGCCGAGGGAATCACGACGATGGACGGCCAGCCGCTGCCGGAATTTGCCGACGGCTCGGTGCTGCTGCCCGCGGGCGCACAGGGGCCGGCCTTCCTGGTCGGGCCGAACTTCCGCGCCGTGCTGCGCTACAACAACTCGACCAACTACGCGCTCGCCGTGGGCCTGCTCGCGCAGCGCCTTGGCGGCGGCCCCGACGTGCAGACGCCATGGCCAAGAAGCCTGTCGGCGCTCTCGCGCAGCCAGATGGTCGAGTTGCAGACTGCGCTCACCCAGCGCGGCTTTGCCACCGGCGCGGCCGACGGCGTCATGGGCCCCGCCACGCGCGAAGGGCTGCGCCGCTACCAGCGCAGCGTCGGCCTGCCCGCGGATGGCTATCCGAGCGCGGAGCTGCTGCAGCGCCTGCAGCAACAACCCTAGCGGGCACCGTTAAACTGGGGCCGGGTGCGGGGCCCTTGCTTCTGGTTGGCGGCGCCGCAGGTTCATGCGATGGTCGGGCCGCCACGCGGATCAGCCACGCCACCCTCCCATGCAAGAGCCCACCATCCAGTACGTTGCCGCAGCCATCTTTGCCGTGGCGCTCCTCCACACCTTTGCCGCCAAGCAGTTCGAGCGGCTGTCGCACCGCTTTCCCCGGCACGCCGGCCTGTTCCACCTGCTGGGCGAGGTGGAGGTCGTGTTCGGCTTCTGGGCCATCGTGCTCGTGCTTGCGATGGCCCTGCTGGTCGGCGGCGGGCCGGCGCTCGGCTATGCGGAGTCGCGCAATTACACCGAACCCCTGTTCGTCTTCGTCGTGATGGTGGTGGCCGCCTCGCGGCCCGTGCTGCGCACCGTCATGTCGGGCGTGAGCCTCATTGCGCGCGTGCTGCCGCTGCCCACGCCCGTCGCGGCGGCATGGCTCGGGCTGGCCGCCGTGCCGCTGCTGGGCTCGCTCGTCACCGAGCCCGCGGCCATGACCATCGCGGCGCTCATGCTCGCGCCGCAGATCTTCAGGCCGCAGGTGCCCGAAGCGGTGAAGTACCTCGCGCTGGGCGTGCTGTTCGTCAACGTGTCGATCGGCGGCACGCTCACGTCGTACGCGGCGCCGCCGGTGCTGATGGTGGCCTCGACCTGGCAATGGGACAGCGCCTTCATGCTCGCCACCTTCGGCTGGAAGGCCGCCATCGCCGTGCTCGTCAACGCCACCGTGGCCACCTTCGTGCTGCGCAAGCACCTGCCCGCCGCATCGGCCGCGGACGCGGCGCTCTCCGAAGCGCCCGTGCCGCCCGCCGTGGCCCTGGTGCACCTGGTGCTGCTGGCCGGCATCGTGCTGTTCGCGCATCATCCGGTCGCGTTCCTCGGGCTGTTCCTGATGTTCCTCGGATTCACGCAGGCCTACGAGCGCCACCAGAGCCCGCTGATCATCAAGGAAGCGCTGCTCGTCGGCTTCTTCCTGGCCGGGCTGGTGGTGCTGGGCGGCATGCAGCAGTGGTGGCTGGAGCCGGTCGTATCGAGCCTGCAGCCGCTGGCCTTGTTCTTCGGTGCGCTGGGCCTCACGGCCATCACCGACAACGCGGCGCTCACCTACCTGGGCTCGCTGATCACGAACATCCCGGACGAATCCAAGTACATGCTCGTCGCCGGCGCGGTGGCCGGCGGCGGCCTGACGGTGATTGCCAACGCGCCCAATCCCGCGGGCGTCGCGCTGCTCAAGCGCGGCTTCTCCGACGAGACCATCGGCGCTGGCGGACTGCTGCTGGGTGCGCTCGGGCCCACGCTCGTGGCCGCCGCGGCCTTCATGCTGTTGTAGCAGTGGAACCGCGCGCGGCGCGGATCGAAAGGAGACAGGAACATGCACGCGTTCTTTCACATCGGTCCGGCCGCAGGCGCGGTGCTCGCAGCGGCCCTGGCCATCGGCGGCTGCTCTTCGCACGGCGACGCCGTTTCATCCAGAAGCGCGAGGGCCGAGCCGCCGCCCACCGATTGCCGCGCCTGGGTGGGCGTCGACCGCAACCACGAGCTGCCCGGCTACCGGCTGCGGCAGCCCGATGGCCGCACCGTCTGCGTGCCGTTCGGCGTCAACGCCTACCGTCCGCCCGCGGGCTATGCCGGGAGCGACTACTACGTCGATGAATTCACCGATGCGCGCCTGAAGGAGCGCTGGCGCGCCTGCAAGGCTGATGCCGCCTGCTTCGCGCGCATCGATGCGCAGATGCAGCGCTGGCTGCCGCCGAACAAGGCGCGCTCGACGCGCTCGACCGGCGTGGTCGATCCCTCCGGCAGGATCGATCCGGAAGGGCTCGTCGACCTGCGGCAGATCCGGCGCCCGGCCTTCTTCGCCAAGGCGCCTTATGCCGAGGCCATTGCGCGCGCCGATGCCAGCACCTTCGTGGTCGAGTTCACCGTGCCGCGCGACAGCTTCGAGCGCCTTGGCCTGAAGATGGCCGATCCGGTCAAGCTGCGCGGCTGGTACATCGAAGGCCGCGGCGTCGACGACGGCAAGGGCGGCAGGATGCGCGCGCTGGCGATCATGGCGCCGGGCGGCGGCGGGCAGCTCACCGCGATCCAGCATCCCGATGAAAAGCCCTACCGCATCGACCCGGCCACGGGCCGCGCGGTCGAGGTCAAATTTCCGAACGCCACCACCGAGACCATGGGCCAGCGCTGGTGGCGCGAGAACCTCGATGCGCTCCACCAGGCGGGCTTCGACGTGCTGGCCTACGACCGGCGCGGCGAGGGCATCTCGGGCGGATTCAGCGACACCCACACGCTGGAGCAGGGCGAGGACGTGTTTCGCGTGCTCGCGCAACTCGACACCGGCCAAGGCCTGCGGCTGCTCACGCCTGACGGCCGCGTGCTCGAGGGCAGCGAGGCGGCAGGCAGGCTGCTGGGCGGCATGAAGTCGACGCGCATTCCGATCCTGCTCGGCGGCTATTCGCGCGGCTCGATGTCCACGGCCTGGGCCATGGCCAAGAACTTTTCGGGTGCGTGCAGCTACGACATGCCGGTGCCCGAATGCCAGCCGCCCAAGGGGCTTGCGAACATCAGGGGCGCGATCCTGCTGTCTTCATTCGCGAGCGGCGCGGGCTACCTGCCCGCCTCGCCCGACCTGGCCGACCGCAACCTGTTCCTGGGCGGCATGGCGGCGGATCATCACATCCTGTTCTATCCGAACTCGGCGCCGCTCGCGGGCATGCACAAATGGCCGGCCGCGTTCTTCGGCAAGGGCCCGTGGGACCGTGCGGAAACACTGCAAGGCACCGTGGCCGCCTACGACCGCATCCCTGGTGCACGTGAAATCGTGGTGGCCCGCGCACCCCATTCGATCGAGACCTGGCCCGAGAGCGACAGGCAATACCTGCGCGAGCGCATGGTGGCCTTCGCGAAGGTCGCGATCACGGGCGGCACCACCGTGCCGGGCGCAAAGCCCTGGTCCAACCTCAAGGAGCTGGTCGCCACCACGCCTGATTCGTGGGAGCCGTCGTCGAGGCCCAGGGTGGCCGACGGCTTGCCTTGACTGTTCTTCCATTTTGTTGGATATTCTGTCCGACATTATGGAAAATCAGCCATCCAGCCTCAACGACCGCATCGCGCAGCGCGTGCGAGACCTGCGCGCCGACCGCGGCCTTTCTCTCGAGGCGCTCGCGGCGCATTGCGGCGTCAGCCGCTCGATGATCTCGCTCATCGAGCGGGGCGAAAGCAGCCCGACGGCGGTGCTGCTCGAAAAACTCGCAACCGGCCTCGGCGTTCCGCTGGCGTCGCTGTTCGATGTGCCCCTGCCCGAGCCGGGCCCGGTGTCGCGGCTGGCCGACCAGCCGCAATGGCGCGATCCGCATTCGGGCTATGTGCGCCGCAACGTGTCGCCCGGCGGCTCCGCATCGCCGATCCATATCGTCGAGGTTCTTTTTCCGCCCAAGGCGCGCGTGGCCTACGAAACCGGCGCGCGGGAACCCCAGGTTCACCAGCAGGTGTGGGTGCTCGAAGGAAGCATCGAAGTCACGCTCGGCGACGACCGCCACCGGCTCGGCGCGGGCGACTGCCTGGCGCTGGTGCTCGACCGCCCCACCAGCTACTACAACCCCACGCGGCAGATCGCGCGCTATGCCGTCGTGATCGCCACCTCGCCCTCTTCCTGGAGATGACATGACAAAGCCAGCAGCAACCCCCGCGCCGCGCATCCGCGTTCTCTCCAGCGTCGACGACGCACATGTCCGCCAGCTGGCCGACGTGCTCGTCGACTGCGTCGAAGGCGGCGCCTCGGTCAGCTTCATGCTGCCGCTCACGCGCGAGCGCGCACTGGCCTTCTGGCGCCACGTGGCCGAGGGCGTGGCAGGCGGAGAACGCGCACTGCTGGTGGCCGAAGACGCGCAAGGCATCGTCGGCACGGTGCAGCTGGTGCTCGCACAACCCGAGAACCAGCCGCACCGCGCCGAGGTCTCGAAGATGCTCGTGCACCGGCGTGCCCGCCGCCAGGGCATCGGCGCACTGCTGATGCAGGCCGCCGAGCAGCTGGCCCTCGAATACGGAAAGACCCTGCTCGTGCTCGACACCTCCAGCGCCGAGGCCGAGCGGCTCTATGCCCGGCTCGGCTGGACGCGCGTCGGCGTCGTTCCGGGCTATGCGCTGCTGCCCGGTGGCGAGCCGTGCGACACCACCTACTTCTATCGCACGCTGCCGGATCAGCGCGTGGCACCGCAGGTGCGGTAGGCCGGGTTGCTGTTGCCTGCGGCGCGCGGCGCCGGTGCCGCAGCGGCTCTGCGGTTCACGGCCGTATGCAGCAGCAGCCCGCCGACCACCATCGCCATGCCGGCCAGCTCGTGGGCCGAGGGCAGCCTGCCCAGCGCAACGCCCATCAGCAAGGCCGACACCGGAACGAAATTCAGGAACGCCGTGCCGGTGACGGCACCCAGCGTGCGCACGCCGTAGTTGAAGGCCAGCACGGAGATGGCGGACGGCACCAGGCCCACGAACAGCAGCGCGTGCCACGAGAGGCGCAGGCCCTCGGCAGTGGGTGCATGGCTCGCGCCGAAGGCGGTGGCGATCAGCGCGCCCGCCAGCAGCAGCGGCCAGGAAGCCAGCACGGTGAGGGCCGAATACTCGACCACGTCGAGCGTGGGAAAGCGCGCCGCGCCGCGCGTGTACCAGATCCAGCCCAGCGTGCCGGCAAAGGCGACCGCATCGCCGAAGAGCGTCGAGCCGGCGGACGAAGAAGCGGTGCCGAAGAGCAGGCCCGACACCATGGCGACGCCCGCGAGCGCCAGCGCCGTCGCCAGCAGCGCCAGGCGCGCGGGCCGCACGCCGTCGAAGGCCCAGCGCACCAGTTGCGTGGTCATGGGCGTGGTGGCCACGATCACCGCGCCGTGCGAGGGCACTGAATGCGCGAGCCCGACGAACAGCATCACGCTGAAGACGCCGAAGCCCGCGGCGCCCCGCAGCGCCAGCGGCAGCGCGTGCAGGCGCAGCTTGCGCCAGGGCGCCGCGCCGCGCGGCAGCAGCAGCGCAGCGAACAGCAGGGCCGACATGCTGTAGCGGATCAGCGTGAGCCATACGGGCTCGACGTGCGGCAGGACGTCCTTGCCGACAAGGAACATGGCGCCCCATCCGGAGGTGGCGAGCAGCAGCGCGGCAATGCCGAGCGGGCGTGGATTGGCGGTGAACATGGTGTGCGAGCCTCGTTGCATTGAATCGATGGCGCCAAGCTTCGGCTTTTCCGCGCGGTGCGGCCATTCGCTTCTTTGGACGGGGGTCTCCGAAAAAACGAACGGACGCGGGCCGCGCCAGCGCTCACAATTTGGGCCATGGAGCTCTACCAACTGAAGACCTTCGTTGCTATTGCGAAGGAGGGCAGCCTCACCCGCGCCGCCGAGCGCGTGTTCACCAGCGCGCCGGCCGTCAGCGCGCAGCTCAAGGCACTGGAGGACGAGCTGGGCGTGAAGCTGTTCGAGCGTACGCCGCGCGGCATGGTGCCCACGCAGGCCGGGCGCAGCCTGCTCGAGGAAGCCGAACGCACGCTGGCCTCGGCCATGCGCATGCGCTCGGCCGCCGAACAGCTGCGCGGCGCGGCGCAGGGCGTGGTGCGCTTCGGCACCGTGGTCGATCCGGTGGCCTTGAGGCTCGGCGAGGTGCTGGTCAAGCTTGCGGAGCGCCATCCGCAGGTCACGCTGCAGCTGCGGCAGGGCCTGTCGTTCGAGACCCTGGCGGCGGTGCAGCGCGGCGAGCTCGACTGCGCCTACGCGCTCAGCGACAGCGAGCAGGTCGAAGGCATGGAGCTGCTGCGCCTGGTTCCGGTCGAGCTGGTCGTGGCGCTGCCGCTGCCGGTTTCCGAGGCCCACCCGGGCCTCACGCTCGACGAACTCACCCAGCTGCCGTGGGTGGGCACGCCGCCCACGTGCATCCTGCGCACGCACCTCGAGAAGCTGTTCGCGGGTGCCGGCCGCGACTACCGGCAGGGCCGCACGGCCGACAGCGAAAGCGCCGTGCGCAGCATGGTCGCAAGCGGCATGGGCGCGGGCCTGCTGCGGCTCGACCAGGCCGAGCAGGGCGAGCGCAACGGCGAGCTCGCGATCTGGAACGGCTGGCGCTCGCGCACCTGGCTGTGCTGGCTCGCGGCGCAAGGCCGGCACGCGAGCGCCGTCGAGGCGGTGCGCAGCGCGGTGCTCGAAACCTGGACCTGAGCGGCGCGCGTAGAGGCCGCCGAATTTGCAGCGGGCGCGCGCGGCCTGTCATCATTCGCGCCTGCAATGACCCAAGAACCGACTCTCTCCATGGATCTGTTGAACCGCGCCAGGCAGCTCCTGGCCGCTCCGGACGGCACGCTGCCCGGCGCCGCCGCCACGCCCGAGGCCGGCTGCGTGGTGCTGATTGCGCTGGGCGACGGCGCGAGCCGCGCGCGCGTGGTCGCCGGGCGCGCCGAAAGCGCCGAGCAGGCCTGGCAAAAGGCCAGCGATGCGGCGATTGCGCTCGCACAGCGCATCGGCATGCAGCCGCGCCGCGTGCGCGTGGAGCTGGTCGACCAGGTCGAGCCCATGAGCTGGGGCGCGCTGAAGGACCGCCTGGCGCGCACCAAGCGCAACTACTTCAACCAGGGCGTGTCCCTCGATGCGGCGTTCGACGCGGCGCTGCTCGCGCCGGAGATCAACGGCAGCGCCATCTTCTACAACGGCATGGTGGGCCATGCCGAGCCCAATCCGGGCAACCTGCGCCTTCATGCGAAGCGGCGCTTCGGTGTCGAGCTCGATTTTCCGCAGGACGACGCGGCGCCGGTGTGGTGCTTCACCACGCGCGCGGCCTATGCCGATGCGGAGGGCGCGTGGCCCATCACCCCCAAGGGACAGGCGGCGGGCTACCGCACGCTGCCCGAGTGGGGCGCCGGCCAGGTGCGCAGCCTGGTGGACAGCGCGAGCGACTATCTCGCGGCGCAGATCAAGCCCACGGGCGAGTTCCACTACGGCTGGTTCCCGTGCTTCGACCGCGCGATTCCCACCTACAACACCTTGCGCCACGCGAGCTCGACCTATGCGCTGCTCGAGGCCTGGGAGCTGACCCGCAGCGACAGCCAGAAGGCGGCCATCGACCGCTCGCTGTCGCTGCTGACGCAGCGGCTGATCCGCCAGGCCGAGCTGCCCGGCGGCACGCGCGCGGCCTACCTGCTGGACATCGGCGACGAGGTCAAGCTCGGCGGCAATGCGGTGTGCCTGCTGGCGCTCGTCAAATACACGGAGCTCACGGGCGATCCGCAATACCTGCCGCTGATGGAGCAGCTCGCGCTCGGCATCCAGGCCATGCAGGATCCGGCCACCGGGCGCTTCGTGCACGTGCTGAACTACCCGTCGCTCGAGGTGAAGGACGCATTCCGCGTCATCTACTACGACGGCGAGGCGGCCTTCGGCCTGATGCGCCTGTACGGCCTCACGCGGGACGAGCGCTGGCTCGCCGTGGTCGAGAAGGCTTTCGAGCACTTCATTACCGCGGAGCACTGGCGCGCGCACGACCACTGGCTGAGCTACTGCGTCAACGAGCTCACGCGGTATCGGCCCGAAACGCGCTACTACCAGTTCGGCCTGCGCAACGTGGCCGACTACCTGGACTTCGTGCTGGAGCGCATCACCACCTTCCCGACCCTGCTCGAGCTCATGATGGCTGCGCGCGAGATGGTGGAGCGCCTGGCCGCCGACCCCGCGCTGCGCCCGCTGCTCGAGGGCTTCGACCGCGCCAAGTTCGACCGCGCGCTCGAGCATCGCGCGCGCTACCTGGCCAACGGCTACTTCTGGCCCGAACTCGCGATGTTCTTCCGCAACCCGGACCGCATTGCCGGTTCGTTCTTCATCAAGCACCACAGCTTCCGCGTTCGCATCGACGACGTGGAGCACTATCTGTCCGGGCTCATTGCCTACTGGAAGCACCGTCGATGAACAGCAGCAGCAATATCACCTCCCGCCAATTCGGCCGCATGCCCGACGGGCGCGTCGTGACCGAATACACCCTGGACAACGGCCGGGGCCTGCGCCTGAGCGCCATCAACCATGGCGGCATCGTCACTGCGTTGCACGTGCCGGACCGCCATGGGCACAGCGGCAACATCGTGCTCGGCCTGCCGAGCCTTGCCGATTACCTCGGCCCGCATCCGCACCTGGGCACCATCGTCGGGCGCTACGCGAACCGCATCGCAGGCGGGTGCTTCACGCTCGATGGCGTTGCGCACCAGCTCCCGCTGAACAACGGCGCCAACTCGCTGCATGGCGGGCACCGGGGCTTCGGCACGCGCTTCTGGCAGATCGAGCCGGTGCCGGCGGACAGCGCGGCGGGCGACATCGCCATCGAGCTTCGCTACACCAGCGCCGACGGCGAAGAGGGTTTTCCGGGCGAGGTGCAGGTGACGGTGCGCTACGCGCTCAGCACCAGCGAGAACACCTGGCGCATCGACTACCGCGCCGTGGCCGACCGGCCCACGGTGCTGAACCTGAGCCATCACGACTACTTCAACCTCGCGGGCGAGGGTGCGGTGCTGGACCATCGGCTCACGATTCCCGCGAGCCGCTACTGCCCGGTGGATGCGGGCCTGATTCCCCTCGGCCTCGCGCCGGTGGCCGGAACGCCGTTCGACTTCCGCGCGGCCACGCCCATCGGCGCGCGCATCGATGCGCCGCACGAGCAGTTGCGCGTCGCCGGCGGCTACGACCACAACTGGGTGCTCGACCGCGGGCCCGACGGGCTCGCGCTGGCGGCGCGGCTCGAGCACCCGCCGTCCGGGCGCGTGATGGAGGTGCACACGACCGAGCCGGCGCTGCAGTTCTATTCGGGCAACTTCCTCGACGGCAGCCTGCGCGGTGCCGATGGCGAGAGCTTGCGGCGCGGCGCGGGGCTGTGCCTGGAAACACAGCACTGCCCCGATTCGCCGAACCAGCCGGACTTTCCTTCGACGGTGCTGCGGCCGGGAGAGGTGTTCGGCAGCAGCACGCTTCACCGCTTCGGCATTTCCTGAACCGTGGCCGCAACGAGCCTGCGGACCACCGGCAGCACCACCAGCAGCGACGGAAACGCGACCAGCCAGGAGACACCCCAGGCGCTCATCCACATCTGCAGGAGCCCGCTCGCGAGCCCCACGCTCTTGAGCGTGGAGACGCCGGCGACGATGCAGGACATGAAGACCGAAAGGAAAAACGGCATGACGATGCCCGCATAGCGGGCGGGAAGTTTTCTGCGGTTCATGGGCGGGCCAGCTCCTGGATGTATTGGTTCAAGGTGCGCGGCTCGCGGCCGAGGATCGCCCGCAGCGTCAGTGGATTTCCGCCGAGCCCGTGCGCGGCATAGTGCGCGTGCACCCTCGAGAGCAGCTGGCGCTGGCGCTCGTCGTAGGGCGGATTGGCCCGCGCAACCCAGTCGCCGAAGCTCCATTGCTCGGCCCACACCGGGCGCCCCAGCGCCTCGCTGGCCATGCGCGCGATTTCAAGCCGGTTGAAGCGGTCAGGCGCGCACAGCTCGAAGCTGCCGAAGGCGAGGTGGTCGCCCGTCAGCGCGAGGGCGGCGACTTCCGCCACGTCGCGAAAGTCGACCCGGGCGATGCGCGTGGAAACGGGGTAGGGCTCGGCAAGCACGCCGTCCTTCACGATGGCGGGCCAGGCGGCATTCAGGTTCTGGAAGAAGTTGGCGGGATGCAGCAGCGTGTATTCAAGATCCGATTCGAACAGCGCCGTCTCGACCGCGACCTTGCTCGCATGGTTGGCGAGCGTGGCGTGCGTGGGCTGGATCACCGAGGAGAAAACGAACTTCCGCACGCCCGCGCCGGCGGCTGCGGCCACCATGTTGCATCCCATCCGTGCTTCGTCGGGCTGGAAGGCGGGGCCGATGTGGAACACGCCGCCGGCGCCCGCGGCCGCGCGCGCAAGGCTCGCCGGGTCGCGCAGGTCGCCGATGACCGCTTCGGCCGCGCCGTTGCCCAGGGCGGCGCGTGCGCCTTCTTCGTTGCGCACCAGCGCGCGCACCGCGGCGCCGCGCGCCAGCAGGGCAGACACCACCCAGTGCGCGACCCGGCCGGTCGCGCCGACCACCAGTACGGTGGTTTTTCTTTGCTCTTGCATGCATCTCTCCTTCGGTTGAGCGGTTCAAGACCGCGGCCGAAGAACGATACGAATTGCCGAAAAGTTTGAGAATCCATGCAAATCGACATAGACCTTCATTCAAAACGGAAAGATCTCATGGAGCAGATCCAGGACATCCGGGCCTTCGTGGCCATCGTCGACCACGGCAGCCAGAGCGCAGCGGCGCGGCACCTCGGGCGCTCGGTCCAGTCGGTCAGCCGCTCGCTCGGCGCGCTGGAACGCAGCCTCGGCGTGCAGCTGCTCCGGCGCACGACGCGGCAGTCCTCGGTCACCGAGGTCGGCCTCGCCTACCACCGCCGCGTGCGGGCGGCGCTTGCCGAAATCGATGCGGCGGCCGCCGAGGCGAGCAGCCAGCTCGCATCGCCCAGGGGACTGCTGCGGATTGCCGCGCCGGTGCAGTTCGCGCCGGCTTTCGTGGTGCCGCTGATCGCCGCCTTCATGCGGCGCTATCCGGCCATGGAAGTGGAACTCACCGCCTCGGACCGCTTCGTGAACCTGATCGACGGCGACCTGGACCTCGCCATCCGCATCGGCGAACTGCCCGACTCCGAACTCGCCGCCCGGCGGCTCGGCGGCTTGCGCATGATCGTGGCGGGCGCTCCGGCGTATTTCGAGCGCCATGGCCGCCCGCAGCGGCCCGAAGACCTGGCCGGCCACCAGTGCCTCGTGCGGACCACGCACGAGACCGATGCGCACTGGCCGTTCACGATCAACGGCAGGCCAAGGCGGGTCAAGGTCTCGGGGCGGTTCCGGGCCGACAACACGGCGGCCATCTATGCGGCCGTGACGCAGGGCCTGGGCCTGTGCTTCACGCCGCTCTGGCAGATTCGCCATCTGCTGGAGGGCGGCCGCGTCGAGCTGGTGCTGACTGATTTCGAACCGCCCGAAATACCGGTGCACGTGGTGTGGCCCGCCGCCAGGGGAAGCCAGGCAAGGGCGAAGCTGTTCGCGGACTTCGCCGCCGAGAACCTGCCTAGGCCTTGACGGCCGCCGCGCCGAACTCGGCCGCGGGCAGGCCGGGGCTGCCGATGCGCACCGCGAACAATCCGCCGGCCAGCGGCTCGGCCTCGAGCTGTTCGGCCGTGAGCCCGCTGCGCGCGGTGCTGATGTAGAGCGTGCACAGGTCCTCGCCGCCGAAGGCGCAGTCCGTGACGTTGCTCGCGGGCAGTTCGATGCGGCACAGCTCGGCGCCGCTCACCGGGTCGTGGCAGCTCACGCAATGGCCGCCCCAGCGCGCGATCCAGAGGCGGCCGGCCGCGTCGGTCGTCATGCCGTCGGGCAGGCCGTCGCCCTCGGCGAAGCGAAGCCACACCCGCTTGTTGCCCACGGTGCCGGCCGTGCTGTCGAAGTCGTAGGCGTAGACGCAGCCTTCGACCGTGGCGTTGAAGTACATCGTGCGTTCGTCGAGCGACCAGGTCGGCCCGTTGGTCACCGCAAAGCCGTCGTCGTGGCGCGTGCAGCGGCCGTCGGCGTCGAAGCGGTAGAGCGCGCCGGTGGGCGCCACGCAATCGAAGTCCATGGTGCCGCCCCAGAAGCGGCCCTGCCGGTCGCATTTGCCGTCGTTGAAGCGGTTGCCGGGCCGGTCGGGCTCGGGCTGATGCAGGTAGCGCGGCGCCGCATCGACCGCGGGGTCGAAGAAGGCGAAGCCGCGGCGCATCGTGACGATCAGCCCCGGCGCGTCCGCGCGCTCGGCCAGCGCGGTGATCTCCTCGTCGAATTGCCAGCTGCGGCGCGCGCCGCTGGCCGGATCGAGCCGGTACAGGCGGCGTTCGAGGATGTCGATCCAGTAGAGCGCCCGTTCGCGCGGCGACCACAGCGTGCCTTCGCCGAGCGTGGCGCCCGCGGGCCACAGGCATTCGGGTTGGCCGAGGATCGATGGCACGCCAAGGGGCGTGGGGGTGGATGCGGTGCTGCCGGTCTGGGTCATTTGTTTTGCGCCTTTGTTGTCTCGGTCCTTGACGCGGCGGATCGTATCAAGGCATATTGATAATAGAAACCAAACTATATGGCATAAAGTGATATCGATTTTGCAATGTCACAGCCAGCTCTCTGGAGACACCCATCTTGAAGGATTCCCCGCAGCTTTCGATCCATCCCAGCCTGAAGGGCCGCACGGTGTTCGTCACCGGCGGCGGCAGCGGCATTGGCGCGGCCATGGTGGCCGCGTTCGCCGCGCAGGGCGCACGCGTGGCCTTCGTCGACATTGCCGAGGGCGCCAGCGCCGCGCTCGCGCAGCGCATCGCACAAGAAGGCCATGCCGCGCCATGGTGGCGCGCCTGCGACGTGCGCGACATCGGCGCTTTGCAAAAAGCCATTGCCGATGCGGCCGCCGAGCTCGGCGACTTCGCGGTGCTGGTCAACAACGTGGCGAGCGACGACCGCCACACGCTCGAATCGGTCACGCCCGACTACTACGACAACCGTATGGCCATCAACGAGCGGCCCGCGCTGTTCGCGATCCAGTCGGTGGTGCCGGGCATGCGGCGGCTGGGCTTCGGCTCGGTGATCAACCTGGGCTCCACGGGCTGGCAGACCAAGGGCTCGGGCTATCCCTGCTATGCGATTGCCAAGTCGTCGGTCAACGGCCTCACGCGCGGCCTGGCGGTGGAACTGGGTCGCGACCGCATCCGCATCAACACCGTGTCGCCCGGCTGGGTGATGACCGAGCGGCAGGTGCAGCTGTGGCTCGACGACGAGGGCGAGCAATCGCTCAAGCGCAACCAGTGCCTGCCCGACAAGCTGATGCCCGAGGACATCGCGCGCATGGTGCTGTTCCTCGCGTCGGATGACGCGAAGATGTGCACCGCGCAGGAGTTCACCGTGGATGCGGGCTGGACCTGATCAGTCCATCTCTAGTTTCCGGCCGTAGACGCTGAGGCTCGCGGTCTTCAGCGCCTTCATCATCACCTTGGCGGCCGGCGACAGCAGCCGGTCGGTGCGCGTGATGATGCCGAAGGCGTCCATGTGGCAGGGCATGTCCAGCGGCAGCAGCGACACGATGCCGTGCGCGGCGTAGTAGCGCGCCACGTCGGTCGCGAGCACGGCCACCATGTCGCTTTGCTGCAGCATGCGCGTGATGAAGAGCAGGGCCGAGCTCTCGATGATGTTGTTCGGCGGCACCAGGCCCTCCTCCTGGAACATCAGCTCGAAGCGGTGGCGCAGCACGCTGCCCGCGGGCGGCACGATCCAGCCGGCGCCCACCACGTCGCGCAGCGTGAGGCCGCTCATGCCCAGCAGCGGATGGCCGGGGCGCACCAGCGCACACACCGGCTCCTCGGCCAGCGCCTCGTAGCGCAGCTGCGACTTGTCGTGCTCGGCGAAGAGCCGCGCCACCAGGATGTCGAGCTTGCCCTGCTCGAGCCGCTCGATCAGCACCGCGCTGGTCTCGATCTCGAGCGACACGCGCAAATCGGGCTGCTCGCGCTTCACCATCGCCACCGCGGGCGGCATCAGCGTGAGGCCCGGCGCGGTGATGGCGCCCACGCCCACCTGGCCGAAGCGGCCGGCCTTCAGCGCGGTGAGTTCGTCGTGCGCCTGGTTCAGGCTGGCCAGCGCCACGCGGGCGTGGCGGATCATGGTTTCGCCGTACCAGGTGGGGCGCATGCCGCGCGGCAGCCGGTCGAACAGCGGCACCTCCAGCACGTCCTCCAGGTCCTTCAGCAGCTTGGAAGCGGCCGGCTGGGTCATGTTGAGCACCTGGGCCGCGCGGTGGATGTTGCCTTCCTCCGCCAGCGCCACCAGCAAGAGCAGCTGCCGCGTCTTGAGGCGCGCACGGATGAACCAGTGGTTGTAGTTGGTCATGTCTCGTGGGTTGTTGTTTGTGAGAGCTTTGTGCTCAGAGGGTTTTCCAGAATCCAGCGATTGATATGCATTTTGTCGAAAAAATGATTGGATTGATATCAATTCTGTTCATAGACTCGCCGCACTTTTCCAAAACGAGAGACAAGGTCGGCGCGCAGGTGATTCACGGCGAGATCCATCAGAACGTGCGGCAATACATCAACGGCCGCTGGGAAACCAGCGCGACCACCGGTGTGAGCGCCAATCCTTCGGACACCAGCGAAGTGGTGGCCGAATACGCACGCGCCGATCGCCGCCAGGTGGAATCCGCGATCCGCGCGGCCGCCGACGCCTTTTCCCACTGGAGCCACAGCACGCCGCAGCGCCGGGCCGACGTGCTCGACCGCATCGGCACCGAACTGCTGGCGCGCAAGGACGAACTGGGCCTGCTGCTGGCGCGCGAGGTCGGCAAGACCCTGCCCGAAGCGGTGGCCGAGGCGGCGCGCGCGGGGCAGGTGTTCAAGTTCTTCGCGGGCGAGGCGCTGCGCGGCGGCGGCGAGAACATGGCCTCGCTGCGCGCGGGCGTACAGGTCGACGTCACGCGCGAACCGGTCGGCGTGGCCGGGCTCATTACGCCGTGGAACTCGCCGCTCGCGGTGCCGGCAACCAAGATTGCGCCGGCGCTCGCGCACGGCAACTGCGTGGTGTTCAAGCCCGCCGAACTGGCGCCGGCCTGCGGCTGGACGCTGGCCGAGATCATCAGCCGCGCCGCACTGCCCGCGGGCGTGTTCAACCTCGTGATGGGCAGCGGCCGCGAGGCGGGCCAGGCACTGGTCGACAGCCCGCTGGTCGATGCCCTGAGCTTCACCGGTTCGGCGCGCAACGGCGAGCGCATCCTGCAGGCGGCCGCCGCGCGGCGCGCCAAGGTGCAGCTCGAGATGGGAGGCAAGAATGCACTCGTGGTGCTGGCCGACGCCGACATCGACCATGCGGTCGACTGCGCGGTGCAGGGCGCCTATTTTTCCAACGGCCAGCGCTGCACGGCATCGAGCCGGCTGATCGTCGAGGCCGCGGTGCACGACGCGTTCGTCTCGCGGCTCCGCGAACGGCTCAAGGCGCTGAAGATCGGCCATGCATTGGAACGCGGCGTCGACGTCGGGCCGCTGGTCGATGAAGAGCGGCTGGCGCGCAGCCTGGCCTGGGTCGGCATTGCGCGCGAGGAGGGCGCCGAGCATGTGTGGGGCGGCGAGCCGCTGCAGCGCGCAACCGCCGGCCACTACATGAGCCCCGCACTGTTCCTGGCCACGCCCGGGCACCGCATCGCGCGCGAGGAAATCTTCGGCCCGCTGGCCTGCGTGCTGCGCGCGGCCGACTACGACGAGGCGCTGGCGCTGTGCAACGACACCCCTTCGGGCCTGAGCGCGGGCATCTGCACCAACTCGCTCAAGCACGCGATGCATTTCAGGCGCCATGCCGAAGTCGGCATGACGATGGTCAACCTGCCGACGGCGGGCGTGGATTTCCACGCGCCCTTCGGCGGGCGCAAGGGGTCGGGCTACGGGCCGCGCGAACAAGGGCGCCACGCCGCGGAGTTCTACACGACGGTCAAGACCGGCTACATGCTGGCCTGACCACCACGGATGGTTTTCATCAACAAGCAAGCACTCAGAAAGAAGGAGACATTCCAATGAAACTCAATCGCCGCACCCTCAATATCGCACTCGCCGCCGCATCGATCGGCGGGCTCCTGCCTGCCACTGCGCTGGCGCAGAAGAAGATCGTGCTCGGCTTCAGCCAGGTGGGCGCCGAGAGCGAATGGCGCACCGCCAACACCGAGTCGATCAAGGCCTCGGCCAAGGAAGCCGGCATCGAGCTCAAGTTCTCCGACGCGCAGCAGAAGCAGGAAAACCAGATCAAGGCGATCCGTTCGTTCATCGCGCAGAAGGTGGACGTGATCGCCTTCTCGCCGGTGGTCGAGTCGGGCTGGGAGACCGTGCTGCGCGAGGCCAAGGCCGCGAAGATCCCGGTGGTGCTGACCGACCGATCGGTGAACACCAAGGACGACTCGCTCTACGTGACCTTCATGGGCTCCGACTTCGTCGAGGAAGGCCGCAAGGCGGGCCGCTGGCTGGTCGAGAAGATGAAGGACCAGAAGGGCGACGTGAACATCGTCGAGCTGCAGGGCACCGTGGGCTCGGCACCGGCCATCGACCGCAAGAAGGGCTTCGAGGAAATCATCAAGGCCGACCCCAAGTTCAAGATCCTGCGCTCGCAGACCGGCGACTTCACGCGCGCCAAGGGCAAGGAAGTGATGGAAGCCTTCCTGAAGGCCGAGGGCAAGAAGATCAACGTGCTCTACGCGCACAACGACGACATGGCCATCGGCGCCATCCAGGCCATCGAGGAAGCGGGCCTGAAGCCGGCCAAGGACATCACGATCATCTCGATCGACGCCGTCAAGGGTGCCTTCGAAGCCATGATCGCCGGCAAGCTCAACGTGTCGGTCGAATGCAGCCCGCTGCTCGGCCCCCAGCTGATGAGCGCCGTGAAGGACATCAAGGCCGGCAAGCCGCTGCCCAAGCGCATCGTGACCGAAGAGACGATTTTCCCGATGGAAGTCGCCGCCAAAGAGTTTCCCAATCGCAAGTACTGAGAGCCCAAACCATGAAACGCAACTTCCTCAAGGCCTCGCTCGCAGGCATCGCACTGGCCATCGCCGGCATCGCGCCGCTCGCGCATGCGCAGGACAAGGGCCCGATCGCCATCTCGATGCCGACCAAGTCGTCGGCGCGCTGGATCGCCGATGGCGCCAACATGGTCAAGTACTTCAAGGAGAAGGGCTACAAGACCGACCTGCAGTACGCCGACGACGACATTCCGAACCAGCTCGCGCAGATCGAGAACATGGTGACCAAGGGCTCCAAGGTGCTGGTCATCGCGGCCATCGACGGCACCACGCTGTCCGACGTGCTGCAGAAGGCCGCCGACAAGGGCGTGAAGGTCATTGCCTACGACCGGCTCATCAAAGGCTCGAAGAACGTCGACTACTACGCCACCTTCGACAACTTCCAGGTCGGCGTGCTGCAGGCGCAGTCGATCGAGGCGGCGCTCGGCCTGAAGAGCGGCAAGGGCCCGTTCAACATCGAGCTGTTCGGCGGTTCGCCCGACGACAACAACGCCTTCTTCTTCTACAACGGCGCGATGTCGGTGCTGGAGCCGTACATCAAGAGCGGCAAGCTGGTGGTGCGCAGCAAGCAGATGGGCATGGACAAGGTCGGCACGCTGCGCTGGGACGGCGCGGTGGCGCAGGCCCGCATGGACAACCTGCTGTCGGCCTACTACACCAAGGACCGCGTCGATGCGGTGCTGTCGCCGTACGACGGCCTGTCGATCGGCATTCTCTCGTCGCTCAAGGGTGTGGGCTACGGCTCGGCGTCGCAGCCGATGCCGGTGGTGTCGGGGCAGGACGCCGAGATCCCGTCGGTCAAGTCGATCCTGCGCAAGGAGCAGACCTCGACCGTGTTCAAGGACACGCGCGAGCTGGCCAAGGTCACGGTGGCCATGGTCGACGCCATGCTGTCGGGCAAGACGCCCGAGGTGAACGACACCAAGACCTACAACAACGGCATCAAGGTGGTGCCCTCGTACCTGCTCAAGCCCGTGAGCGTGGACGGCGGCAACTGGAAGCAGGTGCTGGTCGACAGCGGCTACTACAAGGAAAGCCAGGTCAAGTGAGCGTCGGAATGGCAGCAGCAGAAGCGGACGGCCGCAGCATCCTCGAGATGCGCGGCATCACCAAGACATTTCCGGGCGTGAAGGCGCTCAGCGATGTCAACCTGGCGGTGCGCGCGGGCGAGATCCATGCGGTGGTCGGCGAGAACGGCGCGGGCAAGTCGACGCTCATGAAGGTGCTGAGCGGCGTCTACCCGTGCGACTCGTACACCGGGGAGATCCACTTCGAGGGCGAGCTGCGCCGCTTCAAGGGCATTGCCGACAGCGAGAAGCTCGGCATCATCATCATCCACCAGGAGCTGGCGCTGGTGCCGCTCTTGTCCATCGCCGAGAACATCTTCCTTGGCAACGAGATCGCGCACGGCGGCGTGATCGACTGGTTCGCCGCCTATGCGAAGACGCGCGAGCTGCTCGCCAAGGTGGGCCTGAAGGAGCCGCCCACCACGCTGGTGACCGACCTGGGCGTGGGCAAGCAGCAGCTGGTGGAGATCGCCAAGGCCCTGGCCAAGGAGGTCAAGCTGCTGATCCTCGACGAGCCCACCGCCAGCCTCAACGAGAACGACAGCGACGCGCTGCTGATGCTGCTGCTCGAGCTCAAGCGCCAGGGCATCGCATCGATCCTGATCTCGCACAAGCTCAACGAGATTGCCAAGGTGGCCGACTCCATCACCGTGCTGCGCGACGGCGCCACGGTGGAGACCATGGACTGCCGCGGCCAGCCGATCAGCGAGGACCGCATCATCCGCGGCATGGTGGGGCGCGACATGGCGCACCGCTATCCGCAGCGCAATCCGAAGATCGGCGAGACGGTGTTCGAGGTGCGCGACTGGCGCGTGCACCATGCGCTGCATGCCGACCGCGAACAGATCAAGGGCGTGGACCTGCATGTGCGCAAGGGCGAGATCGTCGGCATTGCGGGCCTCATGGGCGCGGGCCGCACCGAGCTCGCGATGAGCGTGTTCGGCAAGTCTTATGGCCAGCGCATCAGCGGGTCGGTGCTGATGCACGGGCAGCCGGTGGACGTGGGAACGGTGCGCAAGGCCATCGACCATGGCATTGCCTACGTCACCGAAGACCGCAAGGGCCTGGGGCTGGTGCTGGAGGAAAACATCCAGAAGAACGTGAGCCTCGCCAACCTGGAGGCGGTCTCCAGTTCGATGGTGATCGACGACGCGCGCGAATTCAAGGTGGCGAGCGACTACCGCCGTGCACTCAACATCCGCTCGTCGGGCGTGGAGCAGCTGGTGGTCAATCTGTCGGGCGGCAACCAGCAGAAGGTGGTGCTCAGCAAATGGCTCTTCACCCAACCCGAACTTTTGATTCTCGACGAACCCACGCGCGGCATCGACGTGGGCGCCAAGTACGAGATCTACACCATCATCGACCAGCTCGCGAGCGAGGGCAAAGGCATTCTCATGATTTCTTCCGAACTGCCGGAACTGCTTGGCATGTGCGACCGCATCTACGTGATGAACGAGGGCCGCTTCGTGGCCGAATTTCCGGCCGCCGAGGCTTCGCAGGAGCGCATCATGCATGCCATCGTGAGCGCGGGGAGTTCCGTCCATGTCGCAGCCTGACGCCAACGCGGTGAACGCCGCCGTCCCCATCGCAGAGGCCGCCCCGAAGCTGCACGCCGGCTTCCTGAAGAACAACCTGCGCGAATACGGCATGCTGATCTCGCTGGTCGCGATCATGGTGCTGTTCCAGGTGCTGACCGACGGCACGCTGCTGCGGCCGCTGAACCTGACCAACCTGCTGCTGCAGAACAGCTATGTCGTCATCATGGCGCTGGGCATGCTGCTGGTGATCGTGGCGGGACACATCGATCTGTCGGTGGGCTCGGTCTGCGGCTTCATCGGCGCGCTGGCGGCGGTGCTGATGGTGGAGTACGAATGGCACTTCGTGCCGACGGCCATCATCAGCATTGCGGCGGGCGCGGTCATCGGCGCCGCGCAGGGCTGGTTCGTCGCGTTCCGAAAGATCCCGTCGTTCATCGTCACGCTCGCGGGCATGCTGGTGTTCAAGGGGCTCACGCTGGCGCTGCTGGCGGGGCAGTCGGTGGGGCCGTTCCCGGTCGAGTTCCAGCGGCTGAGCTCGGGCTTCATTCCCGATCCGCTGGGCGGCGACGCATTGCGCACCACCTCGCTGGTGGTCGGCGCGCTGGCCGCGGCGGCGCTGGTGTTCTTCAAGCTGCGCGGGCGCGCCAAGCTCGCGGCGCACGGCATGGAGACGGAGCCCTATGTGTTCTTCCTGGTGAAGAACCTGTTCTTCGCGGGCATCATCCTTTTCTTCAGCTACCTGCTCTCGACCTACAAGGGCCTGCCCAATGTGCTGATCGTGATGGCGGTGCTGATCGTGGTGTACGACTTCGTCACCAACCGCACCACCATCGGCCGGCGCATCTATGCGCTCGGCGGCAACGAGAAGGCGGCGCGGCTGTCGGGCGTGAAGACGCAGCGGCTCGCGTTCCTGACCTTCGTCAACATGGGCGCGCTGGCCGCGCTTGCGGGCCTGGTGTTCGCGGCGCGGCTCAACACGGCCACGCCCAAGGCGGGCCTGGGTTTCGAGCTCGACGTGATCGCGGCCTGCTTCATCGGCGGCGCCTCGGCCTCGGGCGGCGTGGGCCGGGTGATGGGCGCGGTGATCGGTGCCTTCATCATGGGCGTGATGAACAACGGCATGTCGATCCTGGGCATCGGCATCGACTACCAGCAGGTCATCAAGGGCCTGGTGCTGCTGGCGGCGGTGTTCATCGACGTCTACAACAAGAACAAGTAGGCGCATGAGCCAGAGCGGCATCAGCCCCGTGCTTGAACTGCGGGGCATCCACAAGCAGTTCGGCGGCATCCCGGTGCTGCGCGACGTGCAACTGCGGCTGTACCCCGGCGAAATCCATGCGCTGATGGGGCAGAACGGCGCGGGCAAGTCGACGCTCATCAAGGTGCTCACGGGAGTTCTTCCGTCGAGCGGCGGCGAGATGCACCTCGAGGGAAAGCCCATTCATCCCGCTTCGCCGCTGGAGGCGCAGAAGCTCGGCATCAGCACGGTCTACCAGGAGGTCAACCTGTGCCCGAACCTCTCGGTGGCCGAGAACGTGTTTGCGGGCCGTTATCCGCGCTGCGGCGCGGCGCAGGGTTTCCGCATCGACTGGGCGGCGGTGAACCGGCGCGCCGAAGAACTGCTGGCGCGCATCGGCCTGGACATCGACGTGAGCCGGCTGCTGTCGAGCTATTCGGTCGCGGTGCAGCAGATGGTGGCCATTGCGCGCTCGCTGGGCGTGTCGTCGAAGGTGCTGATCCTCGACGAGCCGACCTCGAGCCTGGACGACGACGAGGTCGAGAAGCTGTTCGAGGTGCTGAGGCGCCTGCGCAGCGAAGGGCTCGCGATCGTCTTCGTGACGCACTTCTTCAACCAGATGTATGCGGTGTCGGACCGCATTACGGTGCTGCGCAACGGCAACTGGGTGGGCGAATGGCGCGCCGCGGACCTCGGCCCGCAGGCATTGATTGCCGCGATGCTGGGGCGTGAGCTGGCAGCCCAGTCGGCCCGGCCCGCGGCGCTGCCGGCCTTCGATGAAGCGGCGCCCGCCTTGCTGCAGGCCGAGGGCCTCGGCCAGGCGGGGCAGCTGCAGGCCACCGACCTGCGCGTGCGTGCCGGCGAGGTGGTCGGCATCGCGGGCCTGCTGGGCGCCGGCCGCACCGAGCTTGCGCGCCTGCTGTTCGGGCTCGAGGCGCCCGACCGCGGGGTGCTGAGCATCGATGGCCGTTCCGTCAGCTTCTCGAACCCCGCCGACGCCATCCGCGAAGGGCTCGCGCTGTGCCCCGAAGAGCGCAAGACCGATGGCATCGTGGCCGAGCTGTCGGTGCGCGAGAACATCGCACTTGCGCTGCAGGCGCGCCTCGGCGTGCGGCGCTTCCTGTCGCGTGCCGAGCAGACGGCGATCGCCGAGCGTTTCGTCGCATCGCTGGGCATCAAGACCGCGAGCGTGGAAACGCCGATCGGCCTGCTCTCGGGCGGCAACCAGCAAAAGGCCATGATCGCGCGCTGGCTCGCGACCGAGCCGCGCCTGTTGATCCTCGACGAGCCCACGCGCGGCATCGACGTGGCGGCCAAGCAGGAAATCATGGAAGAGATCCTGCGGCTCGCGAAGGCGGGCATGGCGGTGATCTTCATCTCCTCGGAGATGAGCGAGGTGGTGCGCGTGGCGCATCGCATCGTGGTGCTGCGCGACCGAAAGAAGGTGGGCGAGCTGCCGGGCGGCTCGAGCGAGGACGAAGTCTACGAAATGATTGCGGCGGCATGAACCAGCGTGATGTCTTGTCTTTTTCCCTCCCCCGCTGGGGGAGGGCCGGGGTGGGGGCCAGCGGCCTTCACTGCCGCGCAGTGTTCGAGGCCGCGTGCCCCCATCCCAGCCTTCCCCCGGAAGGGGAAGGAGCAAGGCAGAAGACATGAAGCGCCTCTCGTCCCTGATGAGTCATCGCCTCGCCTGGCCCATCATCACATTGCTGCTGCTGCTCGCAGTCAACACCGCGTTCAATGCCAGCTTCCTGCACCTCGAATGGCGCGACGGCCATCTGTACGGCAGCCTGGTCGACATCCTGAACCGCGCGGCGCCGCTGGTGCTGGTGTCGCTGGGCATGACGCTGGTGATTGCCACGCGCGGCATCGATATTTCGGTGGGCGCAGTGGTGGCCATTGCGGCGGCCGTCGCGGCCTGGATGATCGGCGGATCGGTGGCGAGCGACGTGAGCCGCTTCCCGATGCCGCTTGCGATCCTCGCGGCGCTCGGCGTTGCGCTGCTCTGCGGCCTCTGGAACGGGATGCTGGTCGCCAAGGTCGGCATGCAGCCGATCATCGCCACCCTGATCCTCATGGTGGCCGGCCGCGGCGTCGCGCAGCTCATTGCCGACGGGCAGATCATCACCATCTACTACAAGCCCTTTTTCTTCCTCGGCAGCGGCTACCTGCTGGGCCTGCCGTTCTCGCTGTTCATCGTGGCGGCGGTGTTCGTGCTGCTTTACCTGGCCATCACGCGCACGGCGCTCGGGCTTTTCATCCAGGCGGTCGGCATCAACCCGACGGCCGCGCGCGTGGCCGGCGTGCAGGCGCGCAGGCTCATCGTGGGCGCCTATGCGTTCTGCGGCCTGTGCGCGGGCGTGGCGGGCCTTCTGATCAGCTCCAACGTCAAGAGCGCGGACGGCAACAACGCCGGCCAGCTGCTGGAGCTCGACGCGATCCTGGCCGTGACGCTGGGCGGAACCGCGCTCACGGGCGGGCGTTTCAGCCTCATGGGCAGCGTGATCGGCGCGCTCATCATCCAGACGCTGACCTATGCGATCTATTCGCTGGGGGTGCCGCCGGAGATCAACCTCGTCGTGAAGGCCGTGGTGGTGTTCGCGGTGATGCTGCTGCAGTCGCCGGAGTTCAGGGCGGAGGTGCGGACGCTGGTGCAGCGGCCGGTGCATGAGGGGATGCAGTCATGAGCGCGGTGATCGAGGCGGCACCCTCACCCCAGCCCTCTCCCGCGAGCGGGAGAGGGGGCAAGGCAGGGCTCAACCCGAAGTACCTGCCGCTCGCGGCGACCATTTCGCTGTTCGTGCTGGTGGCCACGCTCGGCTCGGTGTTCTACGACGGCTTCTTCTCGGCGCAGGTGTTCCTCAACCTGCTGATCGACAACGCCTTCCTGATCGTGGTGGCCGTAGGCATGACCTTCGTGATTCTTTCGGGCGGCATCGACCTGTCAGTGGGTTCGGTGATCGCGCTCACCACGATGGTGTCGGCCTCGCTGGTCGAGAAGCACGGCTGGAGCCCGGCCGCGGTGATTCCGCTGGTGCTGGCCATGGGCACGGCCTTCGGCGCGTTCATGGGCCTGCTCATCGAGCGCTTCCGGCTGCAGCCCTTCATCGTCACGCTGGCGGGCATGTTCCTGGCGCGGGGGCTCTGCTACCTGATCAGCATCGACTCCATCAGCATCACCAACGCGTTCTATGCCGAGGCCTCGCAGATCCGCATTCCGGTCTGGGGCGAGGCTTCGCTGTCGATCAGCGCGGTGATCGCCATCGCCGTGCTGCTGGCGGCGGTGTTCATTGCGCACTGCACGCCCTTCGGCCGCGCGGTGTACGCCATTGGCGGCAGCGAGCAGTCGGCCATGCTCATGGGCCTGCCGGTGCGCTCCACGCTCGTCGGCGTCTACACGCTGTCGGGCTTCTGCTCGGCGCTGGCGGGCGTGATCTTCACCTTCTACATGCTCTCGGGCTACGGCCTGCATGCGCTCGGGCTGGAGCTCGATGCGATTGCGGCGGTGGTGATTGGCGGCACGCTGCTCACGGGCGGCGTGGGCTATGTGGCGGGCACGCTGTTCGGCGTGCTGATGCTCGGAATCATCCAGACGCTGATCTCCTTCGACGGCACGCTGAGCTCCTGGTGGACGCGCATCGTCGTCGGTGCGCTGCTGTTCGTGTTCTGCCTGCTGCAGCGCTTCTTCACCTCGCGTGCGCCGCGGCGCTGACGCGTTCTTTTTTTCTCTCGCTTTCAGGAAACTTCCGCATGCCGGACCCAACCCCCAAGAAGAAGCTGCGCTCGACCGAATGGTTCGGCTCGGCCGACAAGAACGGCTTCATGTACCGCAGCTGGATGAAG
The DNA here is from genome assembly GCF_014852545.1 of Variovorax sp. VRV01. Classification (NCBI taxonomy): domain Bacteria; kingdom Pseudomonadati; phylum Pseudomonadota; class Betaproteobacteria; order Burkholderiales; family Comamonadaceae; genus Variovorax; species Variovorax sp. VRV01. The sequence goes on along the minus strand of NZ_JACVBS010000003.1, from coordinate 262,806 downwards.
AACCAGGGCATACCGGACCACGAGTTCGACGGCCGGCCGATCATCGGCATCTGCAACACCTGGTCGGAGCTCACGCCCTGCAACGCGCACTTCCGCAAGATCGCCGAGCACGTGAAGCGCGGCATCTCGGAGGCGGGCGGCTTCCCGGTCGAGTTTCCGGTGTTCTCCAATGGCGAATCGAACCTGCGGCCCACCGCCATGCTCACGCGCAACCTCGCGAGCATGGACGTGGAGGAGGCCATCCGCGGCAACCCGGTCGATGCGGTGGTGCTGCTCACGGGCTGCGACAAGACCACGCCGGCATTGCTGATGGGCGCCGCGAGCTGCGACATCCCGGCCATCGTGGTCACGGGCGGACCGATGCTCAACGGCAAGCTCGATGGCAAGGACATCGGCTCGGGCACGGCCGTGTGGCAGCTGCACGAATCGCTCAAGGCCGGCGAGATCAACCTGCACCAGTTCCTCTCGGCCGAAGGCGGCATGTCGCGTTCGGCCGGCACCTGCAACACCATGGGCACGGCCTCGACCATGGCCTGCATGGCCGAGGCGCTGGGCACCTCGCTGCCGCACAACGCGGCCATTCCGGCGGTCGACGCGCGGCGCTACGTGCTCGCGCAGATGTCGGGCATGCGCGCGGTCAAGATGGCGAAGGAGGGGCTCACGCTGTCGAAGATCCTCACGCGCGAGGCTTTCGAGAACGCCATTCGCGTCAATGCCGCCATCGGCGGATCGACCAATGCGGTGATCCACCTGAAGGCCATCGCGGGGCGCATCGGCGTCGACCTCGAGCTGGAAGACTGGACGCGCATCGGCAGCAACACGCCGACCATCGTCGACCTGTTGCCCTCGGGCCGCTTCCTGATGGAGGAGTTCTACTACGCGGGCGGCCTGCCCGCGGTGCTGCGGCGCCTGGGCGAGAGCGGCCTGCTGCCGCACCCCGGCGCGCTCACCGTCAATGGCCAGTCGATCTGGGACAACGTGCGCGAGGCGCCGAGCCTCAACGACGAGGTGATCCGCCCGCTCGACAAGCCGCTGATCGCCGACGGCGGCATCCGCATCCTGCGCGGCAACCTGTCGCCGCGCGGCGCGGTGCTCAAGCCTTCGGCGGCATCGCCCGAACTGCTCAAGCACCGCGGCCGCGCGGTGGTGTTCGAGAACCTGGAGCACTACAAGGAGCGCATCGTCGACGAGAGCCTCGAGGTCGATGCGAGCTCGGTGCTCGTGATGAAGAACTGCGGCCCCAAGGGCTACCCCGGCATGGCCGAGGTCGGCAACATGGGCCTGCCGCCCAAGCTGCTGCGGCAAGGCATCAAGGACATGGTGCGCATCTCGGATGCGCGCATGAGCGGCACGGCCTACGGCACGGTGGTGCTGCACGTCGCGCCGGAGGCGGCCGACGGCGGACCGCTCGCGGCGGTGCGCGACGGCGACTGGATCGAGCTCGACTGCGATGCGGGCCGCTTGCACCTCGACATCAGCGATGAAGAACTGGCCTCGCGCCTGGCTTCGCTGACCAGCGTCGATGCGCAGCCCATGAGCACGCGCGGCGGCGGCTACCAGAAGCTCTACGTCAACCACGTGCTGCAGGCCGATGAAGGCTGCGACTTCGATTTTCTGGTGGGCTGCAGAGGCTCCGCCGTTCCCCGCCATTCACACTGATCCATCATGACCCCCAGATACCGCGGCATCTTCCCGGTGGTGCCGACCACCTTCACCGAACAGGGCGCGCTCGACCTCGAGAGCCAGAAGCGCTGCGTCGACTTCATGATCGACGCGGGCTCCGACGGCCTGTGCATCCTGGCCAACTTCTCCGAGCAGTTCGTGCTCTCCGACGAGGAGCGCGAGGTGCTCACGCGCACGGTGCTCGAGCATGTGGCGGGCCGCGTGCCGGTGATCGTCACCACCACCCACTACAGCACCCGCGTCTGCGCCGAACGCAGCCGGCGCGCGCAGGACATGGGCGCCGCCATGCTGATGGTGATGCCGCCCTACCACGGCGCCACCTTCCGCGTGCCGGAGCCGCAGATCTTCGAGTTCTATGCCGGCCTCTCCGATGCGGTGAGCATTCCGATCATGATCCAGGACGCGCCGGCAAGCGGCACGCTGCTGTCGGCTCCGTTTCTCGCGCGCATGGCCAGGGAGATCGAGCACGTCGCGTATTTCAAGATCGAGACGGCCGGTGCCGCATCCAAGCTGCGCGAGCTGATCCGCCTTGGCGGCGATGCCATCGAAGGCCCGTGGGACGGCGAGGAGGCCATCACGCTGATGCCCGACCTCGATGCCGGCGCCACCGGCTCGATGACGGGCGGCGGCTATCCCGACGGCATCCGGCCGATCATCGAGGCGCACCGCGCGGGCGACCGCGACAAGGCCTTCGCGCTCTACCAGCAGTGGCTGCCGCTTATCAACTACGAGAACCGCCAGGCGGGCCTGCTGGCCTGCAAGTCGCTCATGAAGGAGGGCGGCGTGATCGCTTGCGAGGCACCGCGCCATCCATTGCCGGCGATGCACCCCGAGACGCGCGCCGGCCTGATCGAGACGGCGAAGCGGCTGGATCCGCTGGTGCTGCGCTGGGGGAGATAGCCGGTTCGCCGTCCTCGACGAAGTAGGGCGCGAGGATCTCGGTCAGCCAGTTCATCACGGCGAGCACGCGCGGCGCGAGGTGGCGCCGGTTGACGTACACCAGCGACACCGGCATCGCGCGGGCGGTGAACGCCGGCATCACCTGCATGAGCGAGCCGGCCGCAAAGCACGGCAGGAGGCCGCCGATCGGCGCCTGGATCAGCCCGAGGCCCGCGACTGCCGCGGCGTTGTAGGCGTCGGTGCCGTTCACCGTGACGATGGAGCGCATCGGCTGCATCCGGTAGCGGCCCTGGGCCGCGTCGAAGTATTCCCAACCTGCGTCGTTCGGCGAGAGGGTCTGTGCGAAGTGCACGATGCGGTGCTGCGCGAGGTCGGCGAGCGTCTGCGGCGTGCCGTGCGTCTGCAGGTAGGCCGGGCTCGCGGCATTTGCCATCCGCATGAAACCGAGGGGCCTGGCGACGAGTTCGGAATCGCCCAGCACGCCCACGCGCAGCACGCAGTCGAAGCCCTCGTTCACGAGATCGACGCGGCGGTCGGTCGTGCTGATGCCGATCTCCAGCGCGGGATGCCGCGCGAGGAATTCGGGCAGCCGCGGAATGACGAGGTCGCGCGCCACGGTGGCCGGCAGGTCGATGCGCAGGCGCCCCGTGAGGCCGCCGATGTTCGAGCGGAACATGGTGGCCAGTTGCTCGCCTTCGGCGAGGTAGTCCTTGCAGCGGTCGAGGAAGCGCGCGCCGTCTTCCGTGAGCCGCACGCTGCGCGTCGTGCGCTGCAGGAGCCGCGTTCCCAGGCGTTCTTCGAGCTGTTGCACGGCCACCGAGACGCGCGCGCGGGTCAGGCCGAGCTGGTCCGCGGCCCGGCTGAAGCTCGCGAGTTCGGCCACCTTCGAGAAGATGCGCAGTTCGTCGATGATCATGGCGGCTGATTGTTTCTTTTTCGGATAACAGTGTGCGTAGTTTGGCGGAATTTATCTTTCTGCCGGTAATTTTTAAAGTCCATCCATCGATCTACCGATGAACCACCAAGGACTTTGAAATGACCGCTTCCAACACCTCTCATCCCTCCCGCATCGCACTTATCACCGGCGGCAGCCGCGGCCTCGGCCGCAGTGCCGCGCTGGCGCTCGCCGCCGATGGCGTCGACGTGATCCTGACCTATGTGTCGAACGAAGCCAGCGCGCAGGCGGTGGTGTCGGAGATCGAGGCAAAGGGGCGCCGTGCCGTCGCGCTCCGGCTCGACGTCGGCGACAGCACGGCCTTCGCGGCCTTCGCGGACTCGGTGAAGGCGACGCTGGCTGCCACCTGGCAGCGCGAGCGCTTCGACTTTCTGGTGAACAACGCCGGCGTGGGCCTGCATGCGAACTTCGAGGACACGACAGAAGCCCAGTTCGACTTGCTCTTCAACGTGCACTTGAAGGGCCCGTACTTCCTCACGCAGAAACTGCTGCCGCTCATCAACGACGGCGGACGCATCGTCAATGTGTCGTCCGGGCTCACCCGGTTTTCCATGGCCGGTGCGTCTGCCTATGCCGCGATGAAGGGCGGCGTGGAAACGCTGACGCGCTACCTCGCGAAGGAACTCGGCGCGCGCGACATTGCGGCCAACACGATCGCGCCGGGTGCAATCGAAACCGACTTCAGTGGAGGCATGGTGCGTGACAACCCGCAGGTGAACGCGATGGTGGCGGGTTTCACCGCGCTCGGACGCGCAGGCCAGCCCGACGATATCGGCGGAGTGATCGCGGGCTTGCTGGGGGAGGGCAATCGCTGGGTGAATGCCCAGCGCATCGAAGCATCCGGAGGGATGCTGGTCTGAGCGCGCGGCGCACCCGGCAGGGTGGGGTTCAGCTCTTCTCGAGTTCGCTGACTTGCAGCGACAGGTCGAACAGCTTCGACTTGCTCGCGTAATAGCGGTCGAGCCGCCATTCCTTCAGGATGTCCATGGCGAGCTCGAAGCTCTTGTAGTCGAGGCTGTAGAGCCTGACCAGCTCGAAGCTGCGTTCGGATTCGAGCGCCAACACGAGCTGCGCCAGGATCTTGGCCGACTCGTTGGCCGGGTCCGTTTCTATGAATCGGCGAGCGACCTTGATGGCATTCATGGGATAGTGTTCCTCGGTAGGCAGAGACCGAGAACTATAGCTAGCACGCCCTCGTGCTTTATGACAGTCGTGTGACAAGCGAGGGTCATTGCCCTTGACGGGCGTGGTGCACGCGTCCGCCGCCGCCCGGTCCGGGGCAGCGGCGGACGCCGCTGGACAGCGAGCTTCAGCGTGTTGGCGCCGGCATCGGGGCCGGCATGGGCATCGGCTCCATGGGCGCGATGGGTGCGATGGGTGCGATGGCCGGTGGCGGAACCCGCGAAGGCGCGGGCATCGGCGCCGGCATCGCAGCAGCGGGCGCCGGCATGACGACGGTGGTGACCGATTCGCGGATCACGCCGCCGCCCATCACGCTGCCGTCCACATTGCCGCGGGTGTTGCCGCCGCTGCCGCCCATCACGCGGGCCTCGCAGTCCGCGCGATCGGCTGGTGGCTGGAGGGCGCAGCGCGCGAGGGCATTGCGCTGGTAGTCGGGCGCGCTGGTCAAGCCGCCGCGCGCAGCTTCCTGACGCGCGGCGCCGGCCTCGCGGATGCAGGCCGCGCGGTCCTGCTGGTTGTGGCCGCAGACCGCGAGTTCCTGCTGGTAGGTGGAGTCGCCGCGGCGCGACTGGGCCGGGGCCGAGGTGGCGGCGGCCAGGCCGCCCACGGCAATCAGGGCGGCAATCATCGAACGGGTGGTGCTGTTCATGGGGTGCTCCTTGGAGTGACCTGAGACATGAAAATGTTGGACGGGGTGGGCCGCCTCGGGTTCCGCGCGGCCGATGCCCATCAGCGCGTGGGTGCGGCCGGCTGCGCCGGCAGCGGGGTCACTGTTTCGCGGATGACGCCGCCGCCCATCACGCTGCCTTCGGTGCTGGTGCGCGCGCCGCCCTGCAGGCGGGCCTCGCAGTCGGCGCGGTCGGCCGCGGGCTGTTCGCGGCAGCGCGCCATCGCGTTGGCGTCGTAGCGGCCGGGGCTGGCGCTCGTGAGGCCATTGCGTCCCGCTTCCTGGCGTGCAGCGGCAGCCTCGCGCAGGCACGCCGCGCGGTCCTGCTGCACGCCGTCGCAGGTGGCGCGCTCCTGCTGCGCGCGCGCGGCCGTGCCGGGCGCCTGCGCGAACGATGCGCCTGGCACCAGCAAACCGCTTGCTGCAAGAAGCGCGGCAGCACAAAGGGTGGAACGAACTGTTGTTGTCATCGGGTGCTCCTGGTTAGGGCGCGCCCTCCGAAAGCGCGACCGGACATGCAGTGTGGTCCGGTGCAGGCCCTGCGGGGTGTGGGACGGCACAGACAGCAGCCCCGGCCGGACTCGCCCCTGCGTGTGGGACGTGTCCGGCATGGGCCGGCGTGGCCGGCCCGGGGGGCGTGTCAGCCCGCCGCGATGCGCTGCGCGAGGTGCGCGAGCGCTTCCTCGACCTGGTCGACCAGGATCAGCGACAGGTCGCCCGGCTGGAGGCGCGCCAGTGCGGTGTCGATGGCGACGAATTCGCCGCGGATCTCGTCGATGTAGCGTGTGCGCGCCGCGCCCTGCAGGCCCTGGCGCAGCAGCGCCATCACCTCGCCGTCGGCGCGGCCGCGCTGGGCCGCGTCCTGGTACAGGATCACGTCGTCGAAGGCCTGGCCGAGGATGGCGGTCTGGTCGCGGATGTCGGAATCGCGCCGGTCGCCCGCGCCGCTGATCACCACCGAGCGCTTGTTGGCCGGCATGGTGTCCACGGCCGAGACCAGCGCGCGCATGGCGTCGGTGTTGTGGCCGTAGTCGGCGATCACGGTGGCGCCGCGGTAGTCCATGACGTTGAAGCGCCCCGGCACCCCGGCCGCGTCGTTCATGAAGCTCGCGAGGCCGCTGCGGATGGTGTCCCAGTCCAGGCCCACGGCCCATGCGGCGGCCACGGCCGCCATCACGTTGTCGACCTGGAAGCCGATGGTGCCGCCGCGCGTGATCGGCACGTCGCGCAGCGCGATGCGCTCGCGCCAGGAGCCCTCGGCGGCCACCAGCGTGTCCTGGTCCACATAGACGGTGCGCTTGCCCTGCGCGCGGTGCGTGGCCATCACCGGATGCTGGCGGTCGGCGGTGAAGAAGATCACGTGGCCCGGGCAGCCCGCGGCCATGGCGGCGACGTTGACGTCGGCCGCATTGAGCACCGCATAGCCGTCGGGCGCGACGTTGCGCACGATCACGCGCTTGAGCACCGCGAGGTCTTCGACGGTGGTGATGTAGTTGAGGCCCAGGTGGTCGCCGCTGCCGATGTTGGTGACCACGGCCACCTGGCAACGGTCGAAGCCGAGGCCCTCGCGCAGGATGCCGCCGCGCGCGACTTCGAACACGGCCGCATCCACGTCGGGGTGCATGAGCACGTTGCGCGCGCTCTTGGGGCCGCTGCAGTCGCCGCTGTCCGTCTGGCGGCCGTCGACGTACACGCCGTCGGTGTTGGTCATGCCGGTGCGCAGGCCGCTCGAGGCGAGCAGGTGGTTGATGAGGCGCGCCGTGGTGGTCTTGCCGTTGGTGCCGGTGACGGCCACCACCGGAATGCGGCCGTCGTCGCCGTGCGCGAAGAGGGTGTCCATGACGGCCTCGCCCACCGCGCGGCCGCGGCCGAACGAGGGCGAGATGTGCATGCGCAGGCCGGGCGCGGCATTGACCTCGACCACGCCGCCGTGCTGTTCCTCCAGCGGGCGCAGCACGTTCTCGCAGACCATGTCGACGCCGCAGATGTGCAGCCCGACCATCTGCGCCGCATCGACCGCGCGCGCGGCCACTTCGGGGTGCACGGTGTCGGTCACGTCGGTGGCGGTGCCGCCGGTGGACAGGTTGGCGTTGTTGCGCAGCACCACGCGCTGGCCGCGCGCGGGCACGCTGTCGGGCGTGAGGCCCTGGGCCTCGAGGCGGCCGATGGCAATGTCGTCCAGGCGGATCTTGGTGAGCGAGGTGGCGTGGCCTTCGCCGCGGCGCGGGTCGAGGTTCACTGCCTCCACCAGCTGGCGCACGGAGGCGCTGCCGTCGCCGATCACGTGCGGCGGATCGCGCCGCGCGGCGGCCACGAGGCGGTCGCCCACCACCAGCAGGCGGAAGTCGAAGCCGGGCAGGAATTTCTCGACCATGACTTCGCCGTACACGGCGGCCGAGTCGTAGGCGGCCGTGAGCTGCTCCTCGGTCGTGATGTTGACCGTGACGCCCTTGCCCTGGTTGCCGTCCTGCGGCTTCACCACCACGGGCAGGCCGATGTCCATGGCCGCGGCCCAGCCGTCTTGCGCATCGGAGACTGGCCGGCCCAGCGGCACCGGCACGCCGGCGGCGTTGAGCAGCTGCTTGGTGAGTTCCTTGTCCTGCGCGATCGACTCGGCCACGCCGCTGGTGCTGTCGACTTCGGCCGCCTGGATGCGGCGCTGCTTGGAACCCCAGCCGAACTGCACCAGGCTGCCGCTGGTCAGCCGGCGGTAGGGAATGCCGCGCGCCACGGCGGCATCGACAATGGAGCCGGTGCTCGGGCCGAGGCGCTCGGACTCGTCGAGGTCGCGCAGCTCGGTGATGGCGGCGGCGGCGTCGAAGGCGGTGTCGGCCTGCGCGGCCGCGATCAGCTGTTCGGCCAGTTCGATCGCGCGGCGGCCCACGGCCTCTTCGCTGTACTGGAACACGACCTGGTAGACGCCGTCTTCCACCGTGGGCGAGGTGTGGCCGAAGTTGACCGCGCAGCCGGCCTGGGCCTGCAGCGCCACGGCGGCGTTCTCGAGCACATGCGCCAGTGCCAGCGGCTGGCCCAGCACCATGGGATGCAGCTCGCCGATGGTGGGAAACCGTGCGCGCAGGCGGGCTTCGAAGCCCGGCAGGCGGCTGATGGCGTTCTCGTCGCCTTCGCAGGCAACCACCGCTTCGATGGCGGTGTGGCGGCTCCAGAGGTTGGGGCCGCGCAGGGCGCGGATACGGGTGACTTTCATGGGCGGCGGCGCGCTTCAGGCGAGTTGCAGTTGGGGGGACGAGAGCGGCTGGGTCTGCGACAGCTGCAGCGAGGCCAGCGCCGCCTGCAGGTCGGCCTCGAAGGCCTCGACGCCGGCGCCGATGAGGTTCAGCGGAATGCCCAGCGCCCAGGCCGCGGCCACCGCGGCCAGCAGGCTTTCCAGGCTCACGCCCACGTGCGTGGCGCGCCAGACGGTCAGCCGGCCGAGGCCGGGCAGGAAGGATTCGCTGCTGCCGTTGGCCAGCACCACGCGGTCCTGACGCACCAGCACGGCCTTGCCGCCGGCGGCCTGGTGCGCGGCGAGCGCGGCAGCTTGCGGGTCGACCGCATAGAGAATGACGGCGCCGTCGCACAGCGGCGCCAGGCCTGCCACGCGCGGATCGCCTGCATTGAGCACCGCGGTGCCTTCGCCCAGCACCACGTCGACCTGCGTGCGCAGCACCTTGACCATCTGGTCGCTCTCGGTGATGTCGTAGTCGGTCAGCGCCTCGGCGCCTTCGAGGTCGGTCACGATGCCGATCTCGCAGCGGTCGTAGGCCAGGCCGTCGCGCAGGATGGTCTCGGCGCCGTTCTCGATCACCACGGCTTCCACCGCGCGGTTCACCAGCAGGCGGCGGCCGGCCTCCCAGTTGGCGCTGTCGCGCGCATCGACGCGGCGGCGCTCCAGGAACAGGCCGTCGCGGCAGGCCAGGCCCGTGTGGCGCCCGCCCAGGTTGATGAGCCAGGCGACCAGGCGCGCGAGCACCGCGGTGTCGCGCGAGCCGGCCACGCCGATCACGGGGATGCGGCCCGGCGCATCGCCCGGGAACAGGTGGTCGCAGATCGCGCGACCCACCGGGCGCGGCGAGCCGACGGCCGGCTTCAGATGCATCAGCAGGCCGGGGCCGGCATTCACTTCCACGATGGCGCCGCGCTGCGGGCCCAGCGGCTTGCCGATGTCCTGCGCCACCAGGTCGATGCCGGCGATATCGAGGCCCACCACGCGAGCGGCCAGCACGGCGGCATGCGCGACTTCAGGGTGGACCTGGTCGGTGCAGTCGTTGGCCATGTTGCCGTTGCGCTGGATCGTGACCACGCGGCCGGCGGCCGGCACCGAGGCGCCGTCGAGTTCCTGGCGCTTGAGTTCGAGCTGCAGCTTGGCGTCGCTCTCCAGCACGATCAGGTCGAGCGGATATTCCTCTTCGGCGCCGCGGCGCGGATCGCTGTTGAGCTGCTTCTCGATCAGCTCGGCGACGCTGCTCCTGCCGTCGCCCGTCACGGTGATGATCTCGCCGCGCGCGGCCGCCACCACTTCGCCGCCCACCACCAGCAGGCGGTGTTCGTGGCCGCGGATGAAGCGTTCGACCATCACGTCGCTGCCCTCGGGCTCGGCCACCGCGAAGGCGGCCATGACTTCCTCGCGGGTGGTCAGCTCGAGCGACACGCCGCGGCCGTGGTTGGCGTCCGACGGCTTCACGGCCACAGGCAGGCCGATGTCCTCGGCCGCTTCCCAGGCCTCTTCGGCATTGGCGACCACCTGGCCCTCGGGCACAGGCACGCCGCAGCTCGCGAGCAGCGACTTGGTGAGCTCCTTGTCACTGGCGATCGATTCGCCGATGGCACTGGTGTAGTCGGTCTCGGCGGTCCAGATACGCTGCTGGTTGGCGCCGTAGCCCAGTTGCACCAGGTTGCCGCTGTTGAGCCGGATGTGCGGAATGCCGCGGTCGGTGGCGGCGGACACGATGGCCGCGGTGCTCGGGCCCAGGTAGCAGTCCTCGACCTTGGCCTTGACTGCATCGACCGCCTTCTGCACGTCGGCCGAAGTGAACGGGTCGTTGTTGATGGCCGCCATCAGCAGGCGGTGGCCTTCGGCCAGCGCCACGCGGGCCACCTGCTCGTCGCGCGCGCGGAACACCATGCGGTAGACGCCGTGCTCCGAGGTGCTGCGGGTTTGCCCGAAGCCGGTCGGCATGCCGGCCAGGTTCAGCAGTTCGATCACCACGTGTTCGAGCACGTGGCCCGACCAGGTGCCTTCGGTCAGCCGCTGGATGAAGCCGCCGCGCTCGCCCACGCCGCAGTGGTGCTCGATGAGCGCCGGCAGCAGGGCCGTGAGCCGGTCGGTGAAGCCGTCGATCTTGTTGGAAGGGTAGTCCTCCAGCTGGCCCAGGTCGAGCCAGACTTCCAGCACGGGCCGGTAGGTCCAGAGGTTGGGACCGCGCAAATAGTTGATGCGCAGCAGGCGGATGTCGTCGAAACGGGTCATGCAAACGTTCGATGTGCTTTGGCCGAGCACCGCGGCGCCTTCAAGCGCGCCCATGGCAATCGGTCAGAATCGGCGCCCGACAAAGGACGCCATGGCGCGGTCCCTGAGGCCCGCGACGGGCAAGAGTCAAAGAAACACAATGCAACATCACGATCCAGTCGGCACCCGGGAGGGCGAAATCGAGACGGCCTCAGACGCGCTGAAAAGCCGGCTCGCAGCCGCGGAAAACGTTCTGGTCACACTGCCGGTTGACCTTGACGATGAACTTCTGTTTACCTTTGGGCTCGTGGCCCTCACCGACCGGCGGCTGCTGGCGCTGCAACCGGACGGCCAGTGGTGTGAGTGGACACTATCAGATTCATCGCTCCGCCTCCATCTGAGCGACCATTCGGGTGTTGGAACACTCGACCTGGTGGGCGCCGAGGGCCGCCTCGCGCGCTGGCGCTACACGCTGGCCAGCCAGCCGGCCGCGCTGCGGCTGCTCAAGCTCTTCGGCCAGCGCGAGAACGGCACTGTCGCGGAGGCGACAGCCGAGCCCGATGGCGACGAGCTGGCCTCGCCCGACGCCGAGCTCCAGACGCCGCCCTCGACCTGGGTGCTGCTGCGGCTGGGCCGCTTCGCCAAGCCCTACCGCAAGCAGCTGATCGCCGGCTTCCTGCTGACGCTCGTCTCCACGGCCGCGACGCTGGTGCCGCCCTACCTGACCATTCCGCTGATGGACGACATCCTGATCCCGTTCCAGAACGGGCAGAAGATCGACCCGGCCCGCGTCGGGCTCTACCTGAGCGGCCTGCTCGGCGCGGCGCTGGTCGGCTGGGGTCTGGGCTGGGCGCGCACCTACCTGCTGGCGCTGGTGTCGGAGCGCATCGGCGCCGACCTGCGCACCACCACCTACGAGCATCTGCTGACCCTGCCGCTCGACTATTTCGGCGGCAAGCGCACCGGCGACCTGATGGCGCGCATCGGCTCGGAAACCGACCGCATCAACGTGTTCCTCTCGCTGCATGCGCTCGACTTTGCGAACGACGTGCTGATGATCGTGATGACCGCGGTCATCCTGGTCTCCATCAATCCGCTGCTGGCCGTGGTCACGCTGGTGCCGCTGCCCTTCATCGCCTGGATGATCCACGTGGTGCGCGACCGGCTGCGCACCGGCTTCGAGAAGATCGACCGCGTGTGGTCCGAGGTCACCAACGTGCTGGCCGACACCATCCCGGGCATCCGCGTGGTCAAGGCTTTTGCGCAGGAGCGCCGCGAAGCCGAGCGCTTCCGCGTGGCCAACGCCTACAACCTGCAGGTCAACGACAAGCTCAACCGCACCTGGTCGCTGTTCACGCCCACCGTCTCGCTGCTGACCGAGATCGGCCTGCTCGTGGTCTGGGGCTTCGGCATCTGGCAGGTGGCGCGCGGCAGCATCACGGTGGGCGTGCTCACGGCCTTCATTGCCTACATCGGACGCTTCTACACGCGGCTCGACTCGATGAGCCGCATCGTCTCGGTCACGCAGAAGGCGGCGGCCGGCGCCAAGCGCATCTTCGACATCCTGGACCACGTGAGCAACGTGCCCGAGCCCGCCAACCCGGTGAAGATCGAGCGCGTGCAGGGCCGCATCGAGATGAGCGGGCTGGGCTTTCGCTACGGTTCGCGCGCCGTGATCCACGACCTCGACCTGACCATCGAGCCCGGCGAGATGATCGGCCTCGTGGGCCACAGCGGCTCGGGCAAGAGCACGCTGGTCAACCTGATCTGCCGCTTCTACGACGTGACCGACGGCGCCATCAAGGTCGACGGCACCGACATCCGCCGCTTCGCCGTGGCCGACTACCGGCGCCACGTCGGGCTGGTGCTGCAGGAGCCGTTCCTGTTCTTCGGCACCATCGCGCAGAACATCGCCTACGGCAAGCCCGACGCCACGCGCGCCGAAGTGGTGGCCGCCGCGCGGGCCGCGCATGCGCACGACTTCATCCTTCGCCTGCCGCACGGCTACGATTCGCTGGTGGGCGAGCGGGGGCAGGGCCTGTCGGGCGGCGAGCGCCAGCGCATCAGCATTGCGCGCGCGCTGCTCATCGATCCGCGCATCCTGATCCTCGACGAGGCTACTTCGGCGGTGGATACCGAGACCGAGAAGGAAATCCAGAAGGCGCTCGACAACCTCGTGCAGGGCCGCACCACCATCGCCATCGCGCACCGCCTGTCGACGCTGCGCAAGGCCGACCGGCTGGTGGTCATGGACCGCGGCGAGGTGGTGGAGGTCGGTCCGCACGACGACCTGATGGCCAGGCAGGGCGCCTACTGGCGGCTCTACCAGGCGCAGCTGCGCCAGGCCGACGAGGAGGCGAGCGAAGGCGCCGTCGACGAACGCGCCGGCGCGCAGCTGCCGCTGGCCATCAGCCATGCGGCCCACCCGGCCGGAGAAGCATGATGAGCGACACCATTCCCACTTTCGATCTCGAGCGCGATGCCTTCGGCCGCCTGGTGCTGACCGATGCCGAGGGCGAGCGCCACGAGGGCGTGACGCCCGTGCGCGCCTTTCCGCTCAGCGCGCCCAACGAAGGCGTGTCGCTGGTCGGCAGCGAGGGCCGCGAACTGGTCTGGATCGACCGCCTCGAAGCGCTGCCTGCACAGATCAGCGCGCTGCTCGAGCAGGAACTCGCGGTGCGCGACTTCGCGCCCACGCTGCTGAAACTGCACCGCGTGTCGAGCTTCGGCGTGCCCAGCACCTGGACCGTGAGCACCGACCGCGGCGACACCAGCTTCGTGCTCAAGGCCGAGGAAGACATCCGCCGCCTCGAAGGCGGCGCACTGCTGATTGCCAGCGCGCACGGCGTGCAGTTCCGCATTCCCGACTTGAAGGCGCTCGACCGCGCCTCGCGCAAACTGCTGGAGCGCTTTCTCTAGACCGCCCCGTTCAGGCCGAGGCCGCGCTGCCCGGTGCGGCCGGCAATGCAGGTGCCGGCTGCGTGGCCGCGCGGGCCTGGCGGTGGCCCCACTCGGTGATCGGCTTCTCGAACCGGCGGTAGAGAAAATCGGAGACAACCAGCGCCGCGCCGAAGGATGCGAACAGCAGCGTTGCCCCCGCCACCGTGGTGGGCGAGATGCCGATCACGGCCTGCGCTGCCAGGTACTGCACCAGGTACATCGCGTACGAGCGGCGCCCCACGAACAGCATGAAGCGCGACGAAAGAAGCCTGCGCAGCCAGCTGTTCGTCGCAACCAGCGAGGGCAGCCACAGGCCCACCAGCACCACGTACACCGCGATGAGCTGCGGCTCGCCGAAGCGGGCGCTGATCGTGAGCGACTTGCGGTGCACCAGGAACAGGGCCAGCGCAATGGCGATGGCGGCCGCCTGCGTCATGAGGCCGCGCATCCATGCGAAGGTCCGGCGCGTGTGCATCGCCATCGCCACCATCGAGCCCACCAGCATCCCAAGGTAGTGCCAGGGCGAGAATCCGGCCGGGTGGGCGCCCGTCATCCAGACGGCCGCCAGCAGCGCGAGGCTGCATCCGGCGATTCCGAAGCGCGAGGCGGCCGTGGAACCGAACAGCGCGAACAGCGCCGGCCACACCAGGTAGTACTTCCACTCGATGCCCAGCGTCCAGGTCATCTGCAGCGGCGCGAAGCCGGCAAACTCGTTCAGCAGCGTGAGGTAGTAGGGCGTGGCCGCCTTCATCTGCTCCCAGGCCGCACCCTGGGCAACATAGCTTAGCGCGAGCACCAGCAGGTAGACCAGAAAATACAGCGGCAGGATCCGGGCCGCGCGCCGGATGTAGAACGCCTTGAGCGACACCGTGCCCGTGGCATCGCGCTCGCGCAGCAGCAGCGTGGTGATCAGGAAGCCGGAAAGCACGAAGAAGGCATGCACGCCGAGCCAGCCCGAGAACTTGTCCCAGCGCGGCCCGCCGAAGTGGAACCCGAAAACAAGGAAGACGGCCACCGCCCGCAGCCCATCGAGTGCTGCGAAATTGCGGGTCTCCAGGTAATCGTCGGGGCCGTGGATCGACCCTTGTTCGCGCATGTTGAGCGGTGCCTCTCCTTCGGATCGCGCGGATTCTGCCCGAGATAGCACTTTCGTGGTGCATCGGCAGGGTCGGGCGGCCGCGGCTGTTGGTGCGGCGCCACGCTGCGCCGCCAGGGCTGCGAAAATCGCGGTTTTGAAGAGACGGACATGCCCCTGCACACCACCGCCCTCGTCCTGTTCTCCGGCGGCCAGGATTCGACCACCTGCCTCGCGGACGCGCTGTCCAGGTACCAGCGCGTCGAGACGCTGGGCTTCGACTATGGCCAGCGGCACCGCGTCGAGCTCGACGTGCGCGGCACCATCCTCGCCAAGATGCGCGAGCGCTTTCCCGACTGGGCGCCGCGCCTGGGCGAAGACCACGTGCTCACGCTGGCCGCGCTGGCCCAGCTCGGCGGCTCCTCGCTCACGGAGGAAGTCGCCTTCGAGATGCAGGCCGACGGCCTGCCCAACACCTTCGTGCCGGGGCGCAACCTGCTGTTCCTTACCCTGGCCGGCGCGCTGGCCTACCGGCGCGGGCTGCAGGTGATCGTCACCGGCGTCTGCGAGACCGACTTCTCCGGCTATCCCGACTGCCGCGACGACACCATGAAGGCGATGCAGCTCGCGCTCTCGCTCGGGCTGGAGCGCCGCCTGGTCATCGAGACGCCGCTGATGTGGATCGACAAGGCCGAAACCTGGCAGATGGCGCACCGCCTGGGCGGCGAGCCGCTGGTCGACCTGATCGTGGAAGAAACCCACACCTGCTACCTTGGCGACCGCACGCATCGCCAGGCCTGGGGCTATGGCTGCGGCGAGTGCCCGGCCTGCGAGCTGCGCAAGAAGGGCTGGGAGCGCTATGCTTCGCGCCCCCAGGAGGCCTAGGTAGCCGCCGTTTCCAGCCGGTAGCGCGCGCCGCCCGCCGGGGCGCCTTCGGGCTGGGGCACCAGCGTCCAGCGCTGGTTGTGGAAATCGCCGACCGCCGCGCGGTGCGCGATCGACACCATGGCGCCGCCCGCGGCCTTCACGCGGTCGGAGAGCCGCTTGTAGAGCACGCCCTCGGCCTCGGCATCGAGCGCGCTGGTGATCTCGTCGGCGAAGAGCCATGACGGCTTCTTCAGCAGCACGCGCGCGATGGACAGCCGCTGCTGCTCGCCGCCCGAAAGCTTCTGGCTCCAGGCATCGCTGTCGTCGAGGCGGTCCACGAGGTTGGGCAGCAGCGCGTCGACCAGTGCCTGGCGCAGCTCGGCATCGCTGTAGTTCTCGGCCGGATTCGGATAGGTCAGCGCATTGCGCAGGGTGCCGTCGGGCACGTAGGGACGCTGCGGCATGAACACCGCGCCATCGGGCACCTTCACATGGCCGCGCGCGAACGGCCAGATGCCGGCAAAGGTGCGGAACAGGGTCGACTTTCCGCTGCCCGACGGCCCCTGCAGCAGCACGCTGTCGCCCGGCTGGACCGCCAGCGCCGCGCCGGCCAGCAGCGAGGTGCCGTTGGGCAGCGCCACCGTGAGATCGCCGGTCTGCAGCGCGGGCGCGCTGCCGTCGCGCTCGAGCGACTGGCTGCGCGCGGCGTGCGCGCGCATCGCGTCGTCGAAGCTGGTGAGGCGGTCGGTGGTGGCGCGCCAGACGGCCACGCGGTCGTAGTTGTCGACGAACCAGCTCAGCGAATCCTGCACCTTGCCGAAGGCCGACGAGATCTGCATCAATTGGCCGAGCTGGATGGCGCCGCTGAAGAAGCGCGGCGCGGCCACCAGGAACGGAAAGATCACCGCCGCCTGCCCGAAGAACGAGGTGAAGGTGATCAGGTTCTTCTGCTGCTTGATGAGCACCAGGTAGTTGCGCAGCACGCTGCCGAAGCGCAGGTCGAGCTGGCCGTGCTCGACCTTCTCGCCCTTGTCCAGCGCAATCGCCTCGCTGTACTCGCGCACCCGCACCAGGTGGTGCCGGAAGTCGGCTTCGAAGCGCTGCTGCCGGAAGTTGGTGCCGATCAGCGGGCGGCCGATGAAGTGCGTGATGGCTGTGCCGACCACGCAGTAGGCCACCGCCAGCCAGACCATCGCACCCGCGATCTGGTAGCTGCTGCCGCCCATCGAGAACGCGAAGCTGCCCGACAGTCCCCAGAGGATGCCCACGAAGCTCACCAGCGTGACCACGGCGTTCAGGAGGCCCATCGACAGCGTCATCGTGTAGTCGGTGAACATCTGCATGTCCTCCTGGATCCGCTGGTCGGGGTTGTCGGGCGCCTGGCCGTCCTGGTTCGCGTAGCGCGCGAGTTCGAGGTGATAGAAAGTGCGGTCGGACATCCAGCGCGACAGGTAGTCGCGCGTCATCCAGCTGCGCCAGCGCAGTTGCAACAGCTGCGTCACATAGAACTTGAGCACCTGCACCGCGATGTTGAAGAAGGCGATCCAGCCGAAGACGCCCACCTCGCGCCAGAAAACCGCCGAATCCTTGTTCTGCAGTCCGTCGTAGAAGCGCCCATACCACTGGTTGCCCAGCACCGCCACGTACACGTAGAACAGGTTCAGCGCGACGATGCCCAGCAGCATCGCGCGGGCGCGCCATTTTTCCTCGGAACGGAAGTAGGGCGCCGCAAGCGCGAAGACGCGCTTCACTACCTGGGCGAACGTGGCGGCACGCGCCGTGACGGATAAAGACATGCAGGTTTCCTCGCTGGGCGCAGGTGCGCCGGACATCGTGAGGAATCGATGGTAGTCAAATGTTCCTTAAGCAGGGCTGAACCGGCCCGGATGCTCGGCAAGCGCTCAGCGCAGCATGGTGCGCGCCGCGATCTCCAGGAAGTGCTTGAGCGGCGGCGTCTCGAGTCCCTGCACCTTCGCTTCCTCGTCCCACAGCCGCAGCCGCACGGCATCCGCGGCCCAGCGCTGATCGGCAAAGCGCTGCGCCGCAGCGTCGTCCATCACGCCGCCCTGCAGCGCGAGGCTGCGCACCGAATCGGGCGAAAGCCGCGCGAAGTAGCCCGGCCGTGTCGCGCAAAGGTAGCGCTTGGCGTCCACGTGCAGCCGGATCGGCTCGCGCACCTCGGCGCCGAAGACGCCGCGCAGGAGCGGCATGGCGATGTACTGGTGGCGGTCGTCGATGCCCAGTTCGGTGGGCGAGCGCGACAGCGTCTGGTGCTCGGCGATCAGCAGGTGTCCGAGGTCGTGCAGCAGCGAGGCCGTGACCAGCGCATCGCCCGCGCCGGCCTGCTCCGCGAGCCATGCGCACTGCAGCGCATGCTCGAGCTGCGACACCGGCTCGCCCGCATACGCGACCCCGCCACGTTCGGCGAACAGGCGGGCGATTTCGGCGAGGTCGAGTGTCATGGAGCTGGGGCGAAGGCGGAATGCGCGGAGCGAGGGCACGCAGCTTCGCGCATTCCGATGACCGGGGCATGACGAAGCCCGCGGCACTGCACCGGCGCACGGCTCGGTCGGCATGGCGTCCGACTTGACTTGCGGGAAGGCGGGCATAGCATCCGCCGCATGAGAAGCACAGTCCTTGTTCTTCTGCTCTGCATCGGCCTGGTAGCGGCCGGCTGCAACGACAAGCCCAAGCCCGGCGTCCCGGTGCCGAAGGCTTCGGCCGACGTCGTGATGCCGGTCCCGTTCGCGGGCTGATTCGCCCCTCCCGGGCGCGCGGGCGGCCATGCGCCGCCGGGCATTGCGCGTGCTCGCCTTGGCATGTCCGCGCCCGGCGATATCCTTGGCGCGGAGCAAAAAACAATGAAGACTTTCGAGACAAGCGCCCACGCGGCGGATTCGCGCTACGCCATGCTGCGGCTCGGCCTCACGCTGCTGGTCATGACGGTCGGCAGCAGCGGCATGTACGTGGTCTCGGTGATGCTGCCTGCCGTGCAGACCGAGTTCGGCGTCGCGCGCGCGGACGCCTCGCTGCCCTACACGCTGCTGATGCTCGGCTTCGGCGTGGGCGGCGTGCTGATGGGGCGGCTGGCCGACCGCTTCGGCGTGATGTGGCCCTTGCTGATCGGCGCGCTGAGCCTTGGCGTGGGCTATGTCGCCTGCGGCATGGCCGATGGCATCGTTTCCTTCATCGCGGCGCAGGCCGTGCTGGTCGGCCTGCTCGGCAGCGCCGCGGCCTTTGCGCCGCTGGTGGCGGACACTTCGCTCTGGTTCGTCAAGCGGCGCGGCATCGCGGTGGCGGTGTGCGCGAGCGGCAACTACGTGGCCGGCGCCATCTGGCCGCCGATCGCGCAGCACTTCATCGAGACGGTCGGCTGGCGCCAGACCTACATCGGCATGGGCCTTTTCTGCGGCCTCGCGATGGCGGCGCTTGCGCTCTTCTTCCGTGCGCGGCCACCGGCACTGGCGGTCGTGCCGGCCAGCCATGCCGGCCATGCCGCGCGGCGGCGCGACCTGACGCGGCCCTTCGGTTTCAGCATGGGCACGGCCCAGGGCCTGCTGTGCGTGGCGGGCGTGGCCTGCTGCGTGGCCATGGCGATGCCGCAGGTGCACATCGTGGCCTACTGCGGCGACCTCGGCTACGGCCCGGCGCAGGGCGCGCAGATGCTGTCGCTGATGCTGGGCTTCGGCGTGGTGAGCCGGCTGGTGTCGGGCGCGATCTGCGACCGCATCGGCGGGCTGCGCACGCTGCTGCTGGGCGGCGCGCTGCAGGGCGTGGCGCTGCTGCTGTTCCTGCCGTTCGACGGGCTGGTGCCGCTTTATGTGATCTCGGCGCTGTTCGGCCTGTTCCAGGGCGGCATCGTGCCGTCCTACGCGATCATCGTGCGCGAGCACTTTCCGCCCGAGGAAGCCGGCGCGCGCGTCGGCACGGTGCTGATGTTCACGCTGTTCGGCATGGCGCTGGGCGGCTGGATGTCGGGCAAGGTGTTCGACCTCACCGGCAGCTACCACGCGGCGTTCCTCAACGGCATCGGCTGGAACCTGCTGAACGTCAGCATCGCGGCGATGCTGCTGTTCAGGGTCCGGCATCTGCGGCTTCGCACCGCCGCGGCGTAGCTCGCTGCGTCAGAGGTCGGGCATGCCCATCGCCGGATCGCTGACCGTGTGCCGGCCGGTCTCGACGCGGCCGGCAAAGCGGCGCACGAAGCTCGTGTCGGCATCGCAGCTCACGGCAAAGTCGTACCACGCGCCGCTGGCTGCGAGGTCCCAGTGCAGCTCGGCCTTGGCGCCGCCTGCCACCGTCGCGGTCCACGGGCCGTCGCTGCGGTAGGCCTTGGCGCGCACGCTGAACTTGCAGGCGTTCTTGCCGCCATTGAGCATTTCCAGGTAGACGTTGCCGTTGGCGATGTCGTAGCACACGCGCACCTCGGGCATGGCGGCGTCGCCGGCGCGCAGGGCGTTCAGGTCGCCCTTGAAATGGCGGTGGAAGCCGTTGGGGCCGAGCACCCAGAGGTCGTAGAAGCCGCTGTCGTCGCGCATCGCGCTCCATGCATCGTCGAGCGTCTTGCCGGGCTCGACCATGTAGCGGCGCGGCAGGCGGTCGAGGTTGAGCCTGTCATAGACATGGAACACCGCGCTGGCCGTGCCGGTGTTCGAGAACAGCAGCTGGATCTTCCCGCCGATGGCATCGGCGCGGGCACTCGTGTGCAGTTCGTAGGGCAGCGCGCGCGAGGGCCGCGTGCCGGTGGCCTGGCGCGGCAGCAGCGGGTCGAGCGGCAGTGCCACTTGCGCCAGGGCCTGCTGGTCGGCGCGCAGCTTGTCGGCGTCGGCCCTGGTCGTGCGCCCCGCCAGGGTGGGCAGCGCTTCCGTATTGGGCGTGGCGAAGTTGAAGGCACTGGTGAGATCGCCGCACACTGCGCGGCGGAAATCGCTGATGTTGGTTTCCTTCACGCCGAAGCGCGTCTCGATGAAGCGCAGCACGGAGGTGTGGTCGAAGGCCTGCGAATTGACCCAGCCGCCGCGGCTCCACGGCGACACCACATACATCGGTACGCGCACGCCGGGGCCGTAGACGCGGCCATCGGGCGGCGGCTGGTCGGTGGTGCCGGGCGGATTCGGATGGTTGAAGTATTCGGGCGCGAGCGCTTGCACTGGCAGCGTGGTCTTGCCCGCGGGCGTGCCGTCGGCGTTGATCGAAGGCGCGGCCGGCGAAGGAACGTGGTCGAAGTAGCCGTCGTTCTCGTCGAAATTGATGAACAGCACGGTCTTGCTCCACACCTCGGGAACGGCGGTGAGCGCATCGAGCGTTTCCTGGATGTACCAGGCGCCCTGCACCGGGCTCGACGGGCCGGGGTGCTCGGAATAGGTCGCGGGCGCGACGATCCACGAGACCTGCGGCAGCTTGCCGTTCCTGATGTCCTGGCGGAACTGCTCGAGAAAGCCGCCGTCCGGCATGGTGTTGGCAACGCCCTTGTAGAGCGGATTGCCGGCGTCGTCGCTGGCCGGGTCGTAGGCGGGCGAGATGGCGTCGTTGCTCACGGGCTTGCCCGAGGCTTCGTTGGCGAGCCGGTACTGCTTGAAGCCGGCCAGCGAGTTGTCGCCGAAGTTCTCGGGCATGTTCTGGTAGACGATCCAGCTCACCTTGGCTTCCTGCAGCCGCTCGGGGTAGGTCTTCCAGCTGTAGCCATTGGCCGAGCTGTCGATCGAATCCCACTCGTTGTTGACCGTGGCCACGTTCGCGCCGGTGGGGCCGTTGGTGCCGGTCCAGAGGAACATGCGGTTCGAATTGGTACCGGTGTGCATGCTGCAGTGGTAGGCATCGCAGAGCGTGAAGGCGTTGGCCAGCGCGAACTGGAAGGGCAGCTCCGCTTCTTCGAGGTAGCCCATCGATTGCGTGAAGGGCGCCGTCTTGGTTTTCTTGTAGCGCACCCATTCGTACATGCGGCCGCCAGCCCACGCAGCCTGGCCGTCGCTCCAGCTGTGCGGCGTCCCGGCCACGCGCTGCGCGTTGCCCTTCGAGCCGTCGAGGTGGTAGGGCAGCACTTCCTTGCCGGCGTCGTCGAGCTGCTGCCACACGCTGCGTCCCTTGGGCAGCGGGATGGTGAAGCGGTCGCCGAAGCCGCGCACGCCCATGAGCGTGCCGAAGTAGTGGTCGAACGAGCGGTTCTCCTGCATCAGGATGACGATGTGCTCGACGTCCTTGATGGTGCCGGTCTTGTTGTTGGCGGGAATGGCGAGCGCGCGGCGGATGCTCGGCGGAAAGGCCGAGAGTGCGAGCGCGGCGGCACCGGTGGTGGCTGTGCCTGTGAGGAAACTGCGGCGTGAGGTCATGGTGTTGTTCTGGTGTGGGAGGGTGTTCAGGGTGCGCAGCGCATCTCGGGCTTTGCGCCGGTGTCGGGCGGCGGTGTCGTGGGCGTGGTTGGCGTGGTGGGCGTCGGCGTGCCCACGCCGGGCAGGCCGCCGAAGAAGCCGCCGCCACCGCCGCTGCCGCCGCCGCAGGCGGAAAGGGCGCAGGCCAGGATCAGCGCGGGAACGAGCCGCGCAGGCAGGGATGAAAGTCGCATGGGGATTCCTTGGGAGTCGTCGTTGCGTGGGCGCCCGGAAGAGCGCTGAAAAAAGACCGCGCGGGCTCGAAGACGCAGCGCCGAAAAGGCATCGCGAAGCACCCGCGCGGAGGCAGGCCGCAAGACTAGGGAGATCGCGTTACATCGCCATGAACAAGCGATGACAGGGCAGCGGCGCAGGGCGCGCCGCGGGAGCGCTCAGCGCTCGTTGCTGATGCCGCTCGAGACGTGGCCCGCGGGCACGTGGCGTGCTGCGGCATCGACGTGGCCGGTCTGGTCGTCGAAGAAGAAGTCGGGTTCGAACTCGCGCAGGAATTCGCCCTTCGGAAGGCCGCCGAGGAACATCGCTTCGTCGACGCGGATGTTCCACTTCATGAGCGTGCGGATCGCGCGCTCGTGCGCCGGGGCGCTGCGCGCAGTGACCAGCGCGGTGCGGATGCGCATCTGCGCATTGCCCGCCATCTGCAGGCGATGCAGCGCCGTCAGCAGCGGCTTGAAGGGCCCTTCGGGCAGCGGCAGGTCGGCCTTGCTGAGCTCGTGCGCCTGGAAGGCGTCCAGGCCTTCGGCCTGGAATACCCGCTCGGCCTCGTCGGAGAACAGCACCGCATCGCCGTCGAACGCGATGCGCACTTCGTTCGGCCAGGCATCGCTGGCCTTCACCGATTCGACCAGCACGCGCGCGGCCGGAAAGCCCGCGTTGAGCGCTTCGCGCACGTCCTGCGCATTGACCGAGAGGAACAGGTGCGCGCGCAGCGGCCGCAGATAGCCGAAGGGCGGGCGTCCCTGCGTGAACACGCCGCGCTGCAGCTTGATGTCGGCCGCCGCGCTCGAGCGGAAGATGCGCATGCCCGAGACCGGGTCGTTGCGCGAGAGGATCACCACCTCGACGCGCTGCACGCCGTCGTCGTTGAAGCGCAGCAGCTTGCGGATCAGCGAGTAGGCGATGCCCGGCGCGGCCGGCACGTCGATGCGGTCGAGTTGCAGCTTCATGTAGCCCTCGTTGTCGCCGGCCTCGAAGATCCTGTTTTCCTCTTCGAGGTTGAACAGCGCGCGCGAGGAGATCGCGACCACGAGTTTGTCTTCGAGCGTGACGGGCATGGCGTGCAGTGCTTCCTGGCGGACTTACTTGACGAACTGATTGAGCTGGATGATAGGCAGCATCACCGCCAGCACAATGAGCATCACCACGCCGCCCATGGCCACGATCAGCAGCGGCTCCAGGATGGTGGCCAGGTGCATGGCGCGGCGCTGCACCTCGGCGCCCAGCTGGTTGGCGGCACGCTGCAGCATCAGCGGCAGCGTGCCGGTCTGCTCGCCCAGCCGCGCGAACATCGAGACCAGTCCGGGAAAGCGTTTTTTCTGCGCCAGTGCCGAGGCCAGCGGCGCGCCTTCGCGCACCAGCACCAGCGCGTCGAGCGCGTCCGCGCGCATGGCGCGGTTGCCCAGCGTCTCGGACGCCGCCTGCAGCGCGCGCAGGATCGGCACGCCGGCGGTGGCCAGCATGGCCAGCGTGCTGGCAAAGCGCGCCGCGTTGTAGCCGCGCGCGAGCTTGCCCACCAGCGGCAGCCGCAGCCAGGCGGCGTCGAACTTCAGGCGGAAGGCCTCCTGCGCCAGCGCCAATCGCGCGGCAATGGCGGCGAACACCACGCCGCCCAGCATCCACCACCCGTAGTTGCGCACCGCCGCGCTCAGCGACAGCATGACCGTGGTGAGGAAGGGCAGCGAGCGCTTGGTGCCCGCGAACACCTGCGCCACCTGCGGCACCACGTAGCTCACGAGGAAGATCACGATCACGATCGCCACCAGCGTGACGATGGCCGGATAGAGCGCGGCGCCGATGAGCTTCTGCTGCAGCGCCTGCCGCTCCTCCAGGTCGTCGGCGAGCCGGTCGAGCACGAGGCCGAGGTTGCCGCTTTGCTCGCCTGCGCCGATCACGGCGGTGTAGATGGGCGAGAACTCGCGCGGATGGGCCGCGAGCGCGCGCGCGAAGGGCGAGCCCGCGTTGACCTCGGCACGCAGCGAAGCGACCAGGTTGCGCTGCGGCTCGGTCTCGGCTTCGTCGGTGAGCGCGGTCAGCGCGCGTTCGAGCGGCAGGCCCGAAGAGACCAGGCCCGCGAGCTGGCGCGTCCAGACCGCGAGGCCGGTGGAGCTGAAGACCCTGGCGCCGCCGCCCAGCCAGCGGCGCAGGCCGCCATTGCCGGTGCCGTTGACGTGGCTGCTGCTGACTGGCGTGACCGATAGCGGAATGAGCGCCTGCGCGCGCAGCAGGCTGCGGGCGCTGCGCGCGGTGTCGGCCTCGAGCACGCCTTCGCGCGACTGGCCGCTGGCATCGATGGCTTCGAAGGAATAGGCGGGCATGGCGGTGCCGGGCGGGTCAGTCGCGCGTGACGCGGAGCAGTTCGGCGCGCGAGGTGATGCCGGCCTGCACCAGCCGTTCGCCGTCTTCGCGCATTAGGCGCAGGCCGCCGCGCGCGCCGGCCTGGAGCAGTTCGCTCTCGGCCGCCTTGCTGTGGATCAGGCCCTGCACGGTCTCGTCGGCCACCAGCAGCTCGAAGATGCCGGTGCGGCCCTGGTAGCCGGTTTGCCCGCACACCTCGCAGCCGGCGCCGCCGCAGGCCGTGCAGACCTTGCGCACCAGCCGCTGCGCGAGCACGCCCAAAAGCGACGAGCTCAACAGGAAAGGTTCCACGCCCATGTCGGTCAGCCGCGTGACGGCGCTGACCGAATCGTTGGTGTGCAGCGTCGCCAGCACGAGGTGGCCGGTGAGCGAGGCCTGGATGGCGATCTGCGCGGTCTCGAAGTCGCGGATTTCGCCGATCATGATCACGTCCGGGTCCTGCCGCAGGATCGCGCGCAGCGCCTTCGCGAAGGTGAGTTCGATCTTGGCGTTGATCTGCGTCTGGCCCACGCCCGGCAGTTCGTACTCGATCGGGTCTTCCACCGTCATGATGTTGCTGCGGCTGGCATCCAGCCGGGCCAGCGCGGCATACAGCGTGGTGGTCTTGCCCGAGCCCGTGGGGCCGGTCACCAGGATGATGCCGTGCGGCTGCGCAATGAGCTTCTCGAAGCGCGCGAGCGTGTCGCCCTGCATGCCCACCGATTCGAGCGTGAGCTTCGATTCGCTCTTGTCGAGCAGGCGCAGCACCGCGCGCTCGCCGTGCGCGCTGGGCAGCGTGGAGACGCGCACGTCGACCGCGCGCGTGCCGATGCGAAGGCTGATGCGCCCGTCCTGCGGCAGCCGCTTCTCGGAGATGTCGAGGTCGGCCATGATCTTCAGGCGCGAGATCAGCGCGGCGTGCAGCGCGCGGTTGGGCTGCACCACCTCGCGCAGCGTGCCGTCGATGCGAAAGCGCACGGATGAGGTGCGCTCGTAGGGCTCGATGT
Source organism: Variovorax sp. VRV01 (assembly GCF_014852545.1). NCBI lineage: Bacteria > Pseudomonadati > Pseudomonadota > Betaproteobacteria > Burkholderiales > Comamonadaceae > Variovorax > Variovorax sp. VRV01. The sequence goes on along the minus strand of NZ_JACVBS010000003.1, from coordinate 237,142 downwards.
GGATGTCGCTCGCACCATCGCGTGCGGCCTGCGTGAGCAGCGCGTTGAGCATGCGGATGATCGGCGCATCGCCGGCGCTTTCCAGCAGGTCTTCCACCGCCGGCAGCTCCTGCATCATGCGCGAGAGATCAGCGTCGCTCTGCACCTCGCTCACCACCGCGGCGGCACTCGACTCGCCCTGCGCATAGGCCGCGCTGATGCGCTGCGCGAGCGGGCCGTCGGCCAGCACCTCGAAGGCCTGCACGCCGTACTTGCGCGTGACCTCGCCGACCGCGCTGCGCGAGGGATGGCTCGACATCCACAGCGTGTGGCTGCCGTCGTCGGCTTCTTCGAGCAGCAGCTGCTGGCTGCGTGCGAACGCGTAGGGCAGGGGATGGCGCATGGGCTTCAGGGCAATTCGCGCGAGCTGGTCGGGTCGGCCGTGGGCGGCAGTGCGCCGCGCAGCGGGCTCGGGCGCAGGCTGCGCGTGTCGGCGGGCGGGCGCGGCGGCGGGATCAGCTGCGTGCCCTGGATGCGGTCGCTGCCGCTGCTATTGCTGCTGGTGTCGCGGCTGCCCGCGCGCGGCAGCGGTGCCTCCGGCAGCACGGGCGCGGCATCCACGCCGCGCAGCATGACGTTGTCGGTGTTCGGCTGGGTGCGCTGCTGCATGCCGCGGATCTCGTCGTAGCGGTCGTAGGCAAAGGCTTCGGTCGAGGCGCCGTCGCGCATGACGGCGGGGCGCAGGAACATCATCAGGTTGCTCTTGTTGCGCGTACGGATCTCGTTCTTGAACAGGTTGCCGAGCACCGGGATGTCGCCCGCCACCGGCACTTTCTCGACCGTGTTGCCGTAGTCGTCCGACAGCAGCCCACCGAGCATGACCAGGCCGCCGTCTTCCACCAGCACGCTCGATTCGATCGAGCGCTTGTTGGTGGTCGGGCCGTTGGGGTTGTTGATGGTGTTGCCGTCGACGGTCGAGGTCTCCTGGAAGATGGTCATCTTCACGGTGCCGTTCTCGTTGATGGTCGGGCGCACGCGCAGCGTGAGGCCCACGTCCTTGCGCTCCACCGTGGTGAACGGGTTGATGCCCACCGAGCCCGAGGTGCTGGCGTACTGGCCCGTGACGAAGGGCACGTTCTGGCCGATCACGATCTTGGCTTCCTCGTTGTCCAGCGTCAGCAGGTTGGGCGTGGAGAGCACGTTGGCGTCGCCGTCGCTGTTGAAGAAGTTGGCGATCGCGCCCAGGATGTACTGCCCGCCGATCTTGCCGGCAATGCCGAGGTTCAGCCCCGACGACGGCCGCACGTTGGCCACGTCGCGGGTGGCCAGTGCCTGCGTCAGCGCCAGGATGTTGGCGCTGGCCAGGCTCGAATTGGTGCCGATGACCGCGTTGTTGCCCAGCGCGCTCTGCCACTGGACGCCGAAGTTGGCGGCCTTCTTCGCGCTGACCTCGACGATCAGCGCTTCGATCATCACCTGCGCGCGCCGGCCGTCGAGCTTGTCGATCACGGCGCGCATCTGCCGGTACTGCGGCTCGGGCGCCGTGATGATCAGCGAGTTGGTCGACGGGTCGGCCTGGATCTGTCCGCCGGTCGACGGCTGGTTGGCATTGTTGAGCGGCGCGTTGGCGGCCGCCGAGCCGCCGCCTTGCCCGCTGAGATTGACCGGCATGGCCTGCGGAACGTTGGCTTGCTGCTGCGGTGCGCCGCCGCCACCGGCGGCCCCCGGTGCGCCCGGCGTGCCGGGCAGCTGGTTGGCTGCCATGGCGGCGCGCAGCGTGGCCGCCAGCCGCACCGCATCGGCGTTCTTCAGGTAGACCACGTAGATGTTGCCGGCCGCGCCGTTGCTGCTCTCGGCGGGTGCGCGGTCGAGCTTCTCGACCAGCGTGCGCACCAGCGCCGCACGCGCCGGGTTGGCCGCGCGCAGGATCAGCGCGTTGCTGCGCGGGTCGGCCAGCAAGGTGGTGCGGAACGAGGCATCGGCCGTGCCCGGCGCGGCGGCGCCCGGCGTGGCGCCCGAGCCGCTGCCGTCCACCAGCCGGGTGATCAGCGGCAGCATGTCGGTGGCGATCGAATGCTTGAGCGGGATCACCTCGATGTCCGACGCATTGGGCACGTCGAGCGCCGCGATGATGCGCGCCAGCCGGCGCATGTTGTCCGCGTAGTCGGTGATCACGAGCGAGTTGTTGCCCGGGTTCACGTTGATGGTGTTGTTGGGCGGAATGAGCGGGCGCAGCACCGGCAGCAGGCTGTTCGGCGATTCGTAGTTGAGCCTGAAGATCTGCGTGACGATCTGGTTGCCGGCCACCGAGCCGGCGCTGGGCGTCGCGGTGTTGACGGTTTGCGTCTGGAGCTTGGCGTCGGCTTCGGGCACCACCTTGTAGAGCCCTTCGGCCTCCACCACCGCAAAGCCCTGCAGGCGCAGCGCGGAAGCGAACTGGTTGAACGCCGCGGCCGGCGCGATAGCCCGGTCGGTGACGAGGTTCATCGTGCCCTTCACGCGCGGGTCGACCACCACGTCGCGGCCGGTGACCACCGCCATGGTGCGGGCCACGGCCTCGATGTCGGCGTTGGCGAAGTTGAGCGTGATGGGCTCGCCCCGGCGCGGCGCGTCGCCGGACTGCGCGAACACGGGCGGCGCGGCCTGCAGCAAGGTGGCGGCAACCAGCATCTGCGCTGCGAGTGCAACGACGGCGAGGCGGCTGCCGGGCGAAGTCAGTGGCTTCATCATGATCAACCCAGGGTGATGATCGAACGCGCGTTGTCGCGCCGCCCGATGATGTTCAACAAATTGGAAAGCGCGTCTTCGCGGCCGGCCGCGGCACTGGCTTCGCCGTTGAAGCGAAAGGCGGTGCCGTTCCAGCTGCCGCTGCCGTTCAGCTGGAGGCTGCCTTCGCGCGTGCTCAACAGCAGGCTCGGGCGGCTGCCGCCTTCGAGCGTGAGGCGGTAGCTGCCCATCGGCTTGAGTGTCGACAGGCTGGACGAGACATCGGTGGCGTCGAGCGTGGCCTGGCCCGCGATGCGCAGCACGGGGCCCTCCCACTGCATCGAGAGGCCCCGGGTGGAGAGGTCGAGCGTGCCTTCGAGCCGGAGCGTGTTCCAGGGCGCGCCCAGGCCGGTCAGCAAGGTGGCGGGCCAGCGCGAACTGCCGTCGCCCCACTGCAGCTGCATGCCGCTTGCGCGCGGGCTGGCCTTGAGCTGGAGCGGCTGCGCCGCGCAGCAGGGCAGGTCGAGCACCGCGAACATGCCGCTCCACGCCGGACGCATGCGCCAGTTGAGCGCGCCGGGCAGCGACACCGCCTCGGCGCCGCCGGCGCCGCTGGCAAGCACCACGGCCGCGGTGCCGTTCCAGACCGTGCCGCGCGGGTTGACCAGCAGCAGCCGGCCCTGGCTCCAGTTCGAGAGCGCCGCGGCCAGCCAGCGCGCCGGCGCGAACAGCACCAGGGCCAGCAGCGCCCCCAGCACGATGCCGAGCAGGGCCCAGCGCCAGCCGCGGCGCGGCGCCGATTCGGCAAGGGAGGAGCGCGTCACCATGCGGCCGTGCTCAACGGGCTGCGGGCAGCGCCATCACGAGCGTGCCCTCCCAGCGCACCTTCGCGGGCTGCGGGTCCTTGCTGCCGGCGGCCGGCGGCGCGGCGGCCGCGCGGGTCAGGTGGGCCTCGCGCGGCACCGCGTGCGCATTGCCGCGCGCCTGCGCCAGCCACTGGGCCACGGCCTCGGCCGGCGTGGCGCGCATCGTGAGGGTGGCGGCGCCATCGCCGCTGGCCGTCATGAGCTGGGCATTGGTGCCCAGGCTCTCGCGCACCGAGGTTTCGAGGGCGCGCAGCGCGTCGTCCCGGTTCAGCCGCGGCTGCGCCTGCAGCGCCTTGGCGCGGTTCTGCAGCATGGCCATCTGCTGCAGCTGCGCGTCGAGTTGCGCATGTTCGGCCGGCGCTGCGGCCAGCGTGCGCAGCGCGGGTGCGAGCGCAATCCACCACAGCAGCGCGAGCGACACGAGCACGGCCGCGATGGCGACTATGCGCCGCTCGCGCAGTTCGAGGGCGGCCCAGCGGGCCCGGAGCTGTTCGCCGAAGTTCATCGCGCAGCCTCGGCCTGCACCAGCAGCAGATCGCCTTCGGCGCGCAAGCTGTAGCCGCGCGGGCCCATCGCGCCCGAAAGCCGCGTGAGCTCGGAAGGCTGCAGGCCCAGCCCGCGCAGGCGCAGCTGGCCGGCGCTGTAGTCGATGGCGCTGGGCGTTTTGCCCGGCGGGAGATGGGGAGCAAGCGCGCCGATCATCGGTTCGAGGTCGCTGCCCGCCACATCGCCCACGGCCTGCTGCAGCGCCGCGACCTCGCGCGCCATCTGCAGCGGCGCGTCGACCACGAGTTTCACGGAGGGGAAGGTCTGGGTCAGCATGGTCTTGACGGCCTGGCGCTTGGCCTCGAGTGCATTGCGCTCCTTCCAGGCCCAGGCATTGAGGCCGATCAATTGGGTCAGCAGCAGGGCGGCGATGCCCCAGCGCGCGGCGCGCCACTCGGGCGCATAGCGCAGCGCCTGCACCACCGACGCAAATTTCTTGCCGGCGCGGGCACGCCCCGTCACGGCCAGGTCGAACTGCGCGAGCTCCCAGGGCGAGCGCGCCGCCTGCAGCCAGCGCTGCGGCGCCTGCACGATGGGCACGCGGCGCTCGAGCAGGCGCTCGGCGGCCAGTGCGACGGCGGGCTCGGCGCTGATCACGGCGGTGTCCAGCGGCAGGCCGGCCGCGAGCGCCAGGCCGGCGCCCGCGAGCGGCAGCGAGACCACGCCATCGGCATCGCACACCGTGAGCTGCGGCGCCTCGGCCTCGCCGGTGACCTGCAGCAGCGGCGGGCCGTCCGCGGGCTGCGGCGCGAATTCGGGAACGATGCGCACCACGCGCCGCCCCGCCGATTCCAGGCCCTGCACCAGCGTGCGCAGCCAGACGCGGTTGCAGGCCGCCACCCAGAGCGGCACGCCGGCCCGGGCCTCGGGTTCGAGCGCGAAGTGCAGGGCCTCGGGATCGTCGAGCAGATGCTCTTCGAGCAGGCCGTCGAGCACGGCGCGCAGCTTCGATGCGCTGCTCATGCTGCCCTTGGGCAGCGTCACGCGATGCCAGGACAGCGCCGCGGCCGGAATGCCGAGCGTGACTTCCGCGCTGGCCGGCAGCAGCGCGAGCAGCGCGCGGCCATGGTTGCGCAGGGCGATGCCGTCGTCGCCAGCCTGGGCCCAGTCGTACTCGCCCGCGGCGTCGGCCGGGGGGAGGGGGGCGATGAGCAGCAGCGGGGTCATTTCGATTTCAGGAGGGCGGGTGATTGTAGGGGTGCACCGATGGTGCCATTGCTACTCTATTTGTAGCGTTTGACGTAGATGCGACGGGCTCTGGACGATGTATTGAAGCAACAAAAATGAGGAAAGGAAGCCGCACTCAGGGTTTAGCCGGAGTGGCTGTGGCAAGGCCGGCGCCGCGGTTGCGCCAGATCGTCTTCACCGTGACGCCGTCGCGCTGCAGCAGCGAACGCTCCTCGACCCAGGTGCGGTCGAGCCGCAGCCGGCCGTAGACCTCGAAGAACTGGGTGCCCACGCTGTGCTGGCCGGCGTTGAACTGCGTGCCGCCGTTCGGGAGCGCTGCATTGGCGTCGGCAATCTGCTTGAAGTAGGAGCGCGTGCGCTTTTCCACCAGCTGGCGCGCGTCGCTGATGCTCAGGGATGGCAGGCTGGCGCTGAGGGCTTCGGCGCTGGCGGTATTGATGTTGAGCGGCGTGCGGATCGGGAGGATCGTCACGTAGGGTTCGAGGGCGGCCGCGGTTGAGGGCGAAAGGCCGAGCCACACCAGCTGCGAGACCTCCTGCGGCATCAGCGGCGCCGCCCCGGCGTCGCCGCCGCCGGCGGCATCGGTGCCGGTGGCGAGCGCGCGCACGAGCGAGGCGGTCATCGCGCTGAGCTCGGAGGCCGGCAGGCCCAGGATGTTGAACAGCTTGGTGAAGGTGGCGACGCTGGCCGGCACCGGCTTGTTGCCGTCGACCAGCGACAGCACGTTGAGCTTGGATTGCGCATCGACCACGCGGCCTGAAAGGAAGGCGTCGGGCAGTCCTTCGAGGTTGTCGCTCGCCACGTTCTTCTCGGCCGACAGAAAGCTCGTGAGCCGCGCTTCCGCGAGCGGCACGGCCCAGGGCTCGGCCAGATGGTCGGGCCCGCCGGTGAGAGCGTCTTCGCGCAGGATCAGGCGCGACCAGTCGAGCGCGCCAATCAGCACCCATGCCGCCTGCACGCGTCCGCGCTCGGCCGCCTCGACTTCGGACGCGCGCCACTGCTGCCACAGCGCCGCGGCGGAGAAGGTGGCGACCAGCATCACGGTCAGCATGGCCGCGAGCAGCGCGGCGCCGCGCTGGCGTTGCCCGGTGGGTCGAAAAACCGTGGATGCGGTCATGAGCGCGGCGCTCCCACCGTGGGCTTGACCCAGTCGCGCGTGAGCGTGCCCGACAGCCCTTCGCCCGGAGCCAGGGTCAGCACCAGGCGAACGCCGTCCGGCATGTTCACGAGGGCGGCGACAGGATTGGCCGGGTTCGCCGGATTGGGCGCGCTGGCCGGCAGCTCGCCTGCGGGCGTCCAGGCGTTCTCGCGGAAGTAGTAGAGCTGCCAGCTCGTGGCCGGCATCAGCGCGACGTCGCCGCCGCCGCCTTCCTGCGCCCACGAGGCGGCCATGTTCCACGCCTGCTGCCATTCGCCGCGCGTGGTGAAGGGCGGCGACTGCCAGCGCCGCCAGCGGGTGCCGTCGGCACCGGTGCGCAGCGCCCACGCCACCACCAGCATGGCGGGAGCGCCCGCATCGCTGCCGCGCCGCGTGAGCCGCAGCACGCGGCCGTCCCAGTCGATCGGGCGGGTCTGCGCGATCGGGGTCACGGCGTCGAGGTCGGCGCCCCATTGCGAGAGCGTGGTCTGCAGCGCCAGTACCGCGTCGGCGCGCTGCTGGTTCTGCGTCGTGGCGCGCGACATGTTGTCCAGGCCGCGCCAGCTCACGAGCGCGAGCAGCGCCATCACCGAAATGGCCACCAGCAGCTCGATCAGCGTGAAGCCGCGGCGGGCTCCCTGGCTTGCAAAGCGGCGCATCAGAAGCGGCCCACCACGGTCGAGACGCGCAGCACCGGCGCGTTGGCCTCATCGCGCACTTGCACGTCGACGCGCCGGAAGTTGGGGTTGAGCGTGGCGATGGTGGAGGTGGTCACGTTGAACGAGACGCCGGCCTGCACGCAGATCGAGCCCGAATCGCCCACGGCCGGCATCTGCCTGGCGAGCCGCGCCTTGGCGAGTTCGTTTTCCGCGCACAGGTCGGCCAGCAGCAGGTCGGACTGGCGCTGCGCATTGCGCGTCAGCGACATCGTGGCCTGCGAGCCCGCCGCGAGCGCGAGCGCGACGATGCCCAGCGCAATCAGCACTTCGATCAGCGTGAATCCGCCGCATGCCGATGGGCGCCGGGGCTTCATGGCGTGCTCACGGTGAAGGGCCTGAGGCCGTCGGTGGCAACGCGCAGCGAGCGCGCAGGCGGGCCTTCGGAATACAGCACGATCTGCTGCGCGGCAATGATCGGGTCGGGGCCCAATTGCACCGCCGCCACCGGCGCGCCGCTGGCCAGCGAAGCCGTGGCGCTGATGCCGCTCGCGGCCCAGCCGCTCGGCAAGGCATCGGGCGGCAGGCCGTCGAACACGAAGCTGCCGCCTTCCACGATGCGCCATCGCACTGCGACGCCGCTCGCGCGCGACTGGGCGCGGGCCGATTCGAGCAGTGCGGCCAGCCGGTCGGCCTCGCGGTCGAGCCGGGCTGCGTTGGTGTCGCGCATCGCAAAGCTCACGCTGGCCGTCGCGATCGCGATGATCGCGATCACCACGATCAGCTCGAGCAGCGTGAAGCCGCCCGCGCGCCTACTGCCAGCTGCCGATGTCGGCATTCTTGCCCTCGCCGCCGGCCTGGCCATCGGCGCCGAGCGAGAGCACGTCGATTTCGCCCTTGATACCCGGATTCATGTATTGGTACGGATGGCCCCACGGATCGTTCGGCAGCTTTTCGACATAGGGCTTCCAGTTGGGCGCGGCCGGCCCCACGGTCGGGCGCACGAGCAGCGACTGCAGGCCCTGCTCGGCCGTCGGGTAGCGCTGGTTGTCCAGGCGGTAGAGCTTGAGCGCCTGCATCAGGTTGTTGATGTCGGTCCTGGCGGCGGTCACGCGGGCATCGTCGGCGCGCTCGATCACGTTCGGCACGATCAGCGCGGCCAGCACGCCGATGATGACCAGCACCACCATCAGCTCGATCAGCGTGAAGCCGCGCTGGGCAGCGCGGGTGGCGTCGCGTAGGATTTTTTTCATAGCTTGGATGACATGGTTCGGAAGGCGCGCTGCATGATAATCCGCGCCCATGACAAGTCCCTATTCCGCCGCGCGCTGGCACGCCCCCGTTGCAACCACGGGCCTGTGGGCGCTGGCCGCCGGAGCGGCGGTGTTCTGGGCGCTGCGGCTCGCGGCGCCGCCCGAGCCCGTGGCCGCGGCGGCCACCATGCCGCGGGCGACGGTCTCGGCCGACGCGGATGCGGTTGCGCGGCTGCTCGGCGTGGTTTCGGGCACCGAAGCAGCGCCCGCCGCACCCGAGGCGGCCAGCCGCTTTGCGCTGTCGGGCGTGGTCGCGGATCCGTTCAATCAGGGCGCTGCGCTGATTTCCATCGACGGCAAGCCGCCGCGTCCGTTCCGCGTCGGCTCGCCCGTCGGCGACAACTACGTGCTGCAGTCGGTCGGGGTGCGCGCGGCGACGCTCGGCACCAGCGCGCAGGGACCGGCGGCCTTCACGCTGCAGTTGCCCGTGCGCGCGCCGATCAGCGTCGGCAGCCCGGCCGCGCCAACGCCGACGGTCAGGCCCAGCGGACTTTTCCCGGCCACGGTGCCTCCGGTGGTGGCACCGCCTGCCGGCGGGGCCGCACCGCTACAGGCGCCGCCATCGCCGCAGCCGGGGTCTGAGCAGCGGCCGCCGGCACAGTCTGCGCAGTAAGGACCAGGCGGCCGCTCAGGCCTGCAGGAACAGCCTGTACGCCGGATTCGCCGTTTCCTCGACGTAGGGATAGCCCAGCGTTTCGAGGAAGTCGTCGAAGGCCGCGGCGTCGCCGGCGGGCACCTGCAAGCCCACCAGGATGCGGCCGTAGTCGGCGCCCTGGTTGCGGTAGTGGAAGAGGCTGATGTTCCAGTTCGGCCGCATCAGGCTCAGGAACTTGAGCAGTGCCCCGGGGCGTTCCGGAAACACGAAGCGCAGCAGCCGTTCGTCGTGTGCAAGGCCCGTGCGCCCGCCCACCAGGTGCCGCAGATGCTCCTTGGCGAGCTCGTCGTGCGTGAGGTCGAGCGCGTCGAAGCCATGGGCAATGAAGGTCTGCGCGATGGTCGTCGATTCGCCGCGTGCCGAGGTGGTGAGGCCCACGAACACATGCGCCTTGGCCGCGTCGCTGATGCGGTAGTTGAACTCCGTCACATTGCGCAGCGCGCCACCAATCGAGCCCGTTTCCTGCGACTCGCTGGCCGGCATCTCGCCCACCAGTTCGCAGAAGCGGCGGAAGCTGCCGCGCTCTTCGGGAATGGTCACCGCGAACAGCGCCTCGCGCTCTTCGCCGACCTCCGCGCGCTCGGCCACGAAGCGCAGCCGGTCGAAGTTCATGTTGGCGCCGCACAGGATGGCCGCGTAGGTCTCGCCATGGCGGCCGTGCCCGGCCACGTACTGCTTGATGGCCGCCACCGCGAGCGCACCCGCCGGCTCCACGATGCTGCGGGTGTCGACGAACACGTCCTTGATGGCCGCGCAGACGGCGTCGGTGTCGACCGCGATGTATTCGTCGACCAGGTTGCTGGCGATGCGAAAGGTCTCCTCGCCCACCAGCTTGACCGCCGTGCCGTCCGAAAACAGCCCGACGTCGGGCAGGCTCACGCGCTGGCGCGCCGCCACCGACTGCATCATCGCGTCGGAGTCGTTCATCTGCACGCCGATCACCTTGATCTCCGGGCGCACCGCCTTGATGTAGTTGGCCACGCCCGAGATGAGCCCGCCGCCGCCGATGGCCACGAACACCGCGTCGAGCCGTCCCTGGTGCTGGCGCAGGATTTCCATGGCGATGGTGCCCTGGCCCGCGATCACGTCGGGATCGTCGAAGGGGTGCACGAAGGTCAGGCCCTGCTGCGCCTGCAGTTCGAGCGCATGCAGGTAGGCATCCGAATAGCTGTCGCCATGCAGCACCACCTCGCCGCCGAAGCCGCGCACCGCATCGATCTTGAGCCTGGGCGTGGTCACCGGCATGACCACCACTGCACGCGTGCCCAGCTTGCGCGCGCCCAGCGCCACGCCTTGCGCGTGATTGCCGGCCGATGCGCAGATCACGCCGCTCGCCAGTTGCTCGGGTGTGAGGTGCGCCATCTTGTTGTAGGCGCCGCGCAGCTTGAAGCTGAACACGGGCTGCTGGTCTTCGCGCTTGAGCAGCACGGTGTTGCCGAGCCGCTCGCTGAGCGCATTGGCCTTCTCGAGCGCGGATTCGACCGCCACGTCGTAAACGCGGGCGTTCAAAATTTTTCTGAGATAGTCGGCGGGCGTCAGTGCCGGCACAGGTACGTCGCGCACGGTTTTTTCCAAGGGAGGCTCAATTGTTAAATAGCAATGATAAGAGGCATCGGGATTGCGTACGGGATATGGCATGGACACAAATGTCATAAACCTCATCCAGAGAGCCCCGGCTGCGAACGATTCGGGTTTTTTTGCGCGCAGCTATCCCGCGAGCGAGGCACCCGCCAGTCATTTAACAAATGAGCAAAATCTGTTAACCCTTTTTGTCAGCGACCTTTCCAAAGGGTTGATGCAGGCAGAAGCGGCGCGCGTGCAGCGCGGCGAAATCGGACGGCCGACCTGGCAGGTGATGGGCAACAGATTGCGCGCGCACATCATTCCTTTGCTGGGTGCCGTGCCGGCGCAGGCATTCGCTACTTCCGATGCGCAGCGCCTGATCGATCACCTTGGCGCGCAGGGCTTCACCAGCACGACGATCGCGCAGTACCTTGTGTTGCTGCGAAAGGTGTTGATGCACGGTGTGAACATCGGCGTGCTTCGCGATGTGCCTGCCTTCCCGAAGGTCAAGGTGCGCAGCCAGCCGCGTGGAAGCTTCAGCGTTGCGGAATACCGGGCCGTGGTGGCGGCTGCACGCCGACTGCGCGGGCAGCCGCATCCGGTGCTCGATGAACTGGCTTCCGGCGAGCGCTTCTGGATCGCGCGCGAGCTGTTCGTCATGCCGCAGGAGTTGCCTTGGCTGATCCGCTGGATGGTCAACACCTTCGTGCGCCCGAGCGACATCAAGCTCATGAAGCACCGGCACATCGACATCGTGCGCGGCAAGCATGTCTACCTGCGCATGAACCTGCCCGAAACCAAGCGGCACAGCCAGCCCATCGTGAGCCTGCGCCCGGCTGTGCGGGTCTATGAATGCCTGCTTGCGCATCGTCGCGAGCAGGGCTTTGGCGGCGCGGATGACTACCTCTTCATGCCGCAATTGAAGAACCGCGAGCACGCGCTGGCCGTGCTCAACTTTCTTTTCCATTGGGCCTTGGAAGCAACGTCGCTCCAGAAAGGACCGCAGGGTCAGTCGAGGACGCTTTACTGCTTGCGCCATACCGCCATCACCTTGCGGCTTTTGTACGGGCAGGGCATCGACATGCTGACCTTGGCGCGCAATGCGCGCACGAGCGTCAACATGGTCGAACGTTTCTACGCATCGGTTCTGAGCGGAGAAATGAATGTGGGCTTGCTGCAAAGCAGGCGCGGCCGCGCGAACTGAGCAAAGCCAAAAAGCCGCCCGGCTTGCGCTGGGCGGTTTGGGACTGGACCGATTCGAACTGGCTGAAGCCAGCATTGGAATCAGGCCGCGATCAGAAGGCGTGGCGGATGCCGAAGTCGTAGCCGGTCGAGGTCTTCGGGGTGAAGACGTTGTTGCTGATGAACTTCGGGCCGCCAACGGTCAGGGCTGCACCGTTCTTGTTGCTCACGCGAGCGATCGTTGCGTACAGGGCCGTGCGCTTCGACAGGTTGTGCACGTAGCCGAGCGCCAGCTTGTTGGCCTTGCGGTCCGGTTCGTCGAAGAACGGATTGTTGTCGTCCGTCTTGTACGTCACGGCCGAATACGATGCGCGGATCAGACCGGCGCCCACAGGGGCCGTCACGCCCAGCAGCCAGCCGTTGAGCTTGTTCGATGCCACGGACGCCGGTTGGACGAAGAAGTCGCCGTCGATGTCGGTCTTTTCCTTGGCCCGAGACAGTTCGCCGAAGAGCTTCACGGGACCGAAGTCATACGAAGCGCCGAGGTTCAGTGTATTGACCTTGGTGGTCGTGCCGGCGTAGTAGTCGTCGCCGACGGTGTTGCTGCCATAAGCCAGCGCAACGTCCAGGGGGCCGTTGGCGTAGCCGAAGCGGCCGCCGACGTATCGGCCGGTGCGCGAATTGTTGACCGCATGAGGCGTGGCCAAGGCAGGGCTGTACTTGTCCTTTTCATGGAAGCCGTACTGCAACTGGCCATAAAAACCGCCGAGGTTCGGCGGCAGGAAGTAGCCGACGGTGTTGCTGGCGCGGGTGGGGTTGCCGAATGCACCGGTAGCCGTCTGGATCAGGTTGGTGCCAACGCCGCTGGCGCCGAACGGATCGAACACGGTGTTGTTCCAGAACGATGGGGTGTAGTCGCGGCCGAGGCGGACTTCACCGAAACCACCCGACAGGCTCACGGTCGAACGACGGTTGAAGGTTGCAACACCTTCCGAGCCGTCGTCGTTCTTGATCGGAGCTTCGAGCCAGAAGCTGGCTGCCAAGCCGCCGCCGAGGTCTTCCGTGCCACGGAAGCCGAGTTTGCTGGAGTTGTAGGCCGAGTTGGCCAGTTCACGGCGGCTGACCCTGACGCTGCCCTGGTTCACATAGAACGGGTTGTAGGCAACCGGAAAGCCGAGGGCGTTGTACGTCACGCCGTGGTTCAGGTCACGCGAGCTGTTCGAATAGCCGCTGATCGACGCATCGACCAGGCCGAACAGCGTGACGGACGACTGGGCCGAGGCAACACCGGCAACAGCCAGGGCAGCCAGAGCAACTGCCCTTCAGGCCCAGAAACTAGAGTGGGCCCGCAGCGCCGCGGACCCCAAGAAAAAAGCCCCGAGCCTTGCAGCTCGGGGCTAAATCCACCAATTGGAAGGGTGGAGGAGACAACCGGTGCGCACGGTTTCGTACGCGATGAAATAAAGTATATCGGTTGTTTGTTGCGTTGCAACAAGCAAGTGACGATTTCCCCACACACTAATGGATGTCGGCGTGATTTTTTGCTGAATATCCTGAATGGATCTGACACAGATGGAATGCACAGTAAGTTGGACCGGCGATGCCGGAACCCGCTCGGCCATGGGTTTCGTGGCCGAGACCGGCAGCGGCCATGTCTTGATGATGGACGGCGCGCCCGATGCCGCCAAACCCGAGAACGGCGGCCAGAACCTGGCGGCCAGGCCCATGGAAACCGTGCTCGCCGGCACCGGGGGCTGTACCGCCTATGACGTGGTGCTGATACTGAAGCGGGGCCGCCACCGCGTGGAGCGCTGCAGCGTCAAGCTGACCAGCGAACGGGCAGAAAAGGATCCCAAGGTGTTCACCAAGATCCACATGCACTTCACCGTGGCGGGCAAGGGCATTCCTGCCGCCGCCGTCGAGCGTGCGATTGCCCTGAGCCACGAAACCTACTGCTCGGCCAGCATCATGCTCGCGAAGACCGCCGAGATCACCACCAGCTTCGACCTGATCGAAACCTGAGTCCGCCAAGCCTCAGATCCGGTGCGCCACCGTGGTCATCACGCGGGAGGCGAGCCGCATCAGGGCCTTGGCCGGCGCCGGCAGCTCCGCCGCGCCGGCATCGACGGCCTGCGCGGCGTGCCGCGCCTCGTCGATCTTCATCTGCTCGACTACCGCCCGGGAGGCACTGTCGGCGGCCGGCAGGCGGCCGAGATGACTCTCCAGGTGGGCTTCCACCTGGCGTTCGGTCTCCGCGACGAACCCGAGGCTCAGCGGGTCCCCCAGGCGTCCGGCCATCAGGCCCAGGCCGAAAGCTCCGGCATACCAGAGCGGGTTCAGCATGGAAGGCCGGGCGCCGAGTTCGTCCAGCCGCTGGCGCGTCCAGGCCAGGTGATCGGTTTCTTCGTGCGAGGCTTCGAGCAAGCGGGCCCGGAGGACAGGATCGCGCGCCACCGCGGCCTGGGCAGTGTAGAGCGCCTGGGCGCACACCTCGCCCACGTGGTTCACCCGCATCAATGCTCCGGCCTCGCGCCGTTCCGAATCAGTCATCTCGCCGGGCGCCTGGATGGGCGCAGGCGTGGCCCGCGTTGCATGGGGCCGGGCAAAAAGAGTGCGCAATGCCGCATCGGCCGCAGCCAGGACGGGGTCGAGCGTGGAAGTCATGCCCGTATTTGAACGTATGCGGAAAGAGCAGCGCGAAACAGTTGCTTCATTTCATATGGTGGTTTGTGAGCGCGCCAAAGTCCTTTGTTGCAGGACTGCAACGAAACGCAGGGGCCGCTGGAGATTTCGGGCGATTTGTTTTGCCCTGCCGCAGCGGCTCTGGTGCAATAGCATCAACTTCCCAAAAGGAGGTTGGCCCGGGGTCCGGTGGGAGCACAAAAGTGCCAGTCACGGTGAGCCCTTCGCACCGGAGCCCTATGTTTAACCTTGGAGAAACTTGCAATGAAAAAATCTCTAGTTGCTCTGGCTGCCCTGGCTGTTGCCGGTGTTGCCTCGGCTCAGTCGTCCGTCACGCTGTTCGGCGTGGTCGACGCGTCGATCAGCGGCTATTCGAGCACCTCGCGTGACCTGAACGGTGCCACGTTCCTGAACCCGTTCTACCTGAACCAAGGCAGCGTCAAGGTCAGCCGTCGTGTACTGGCTAACTCGGGCTACAACTCCAGCCGTATCGGCTTCCGTGGTACGGAAGACCTCGGTGGTGGCCTGGCCGCCAGCTTCTGGCTCGAAGCCCCGATCTCCAACGACGACGGCCAGCAAGGTATCGCCACCTTCGCACGTCGCTCGACCGTGAGCCTGTCGGGTGGTTTCGGTGAAGTCCGCCTCGGCCGTGACTACACCCCGACCTTCTGGAACGACACCGTGTTCGATCCGTTCGGCACCAACGGCGTTGGCAGCAACCTGATCAACACGGCGAACGACAGCTTCGGCAGCTTCCTGACCCCGGCAGCTTCGACGGCTCCGTTCACCAACGTCGGCAACAGCAACTACGTGCGCGCCAGCAACTCGATCGGCTACTTCCTGCCGCCGAACCTGGGTGGTTTCTACGGCCAGATCCAGTACGCCTTCAGCGAGAAGACCAAGTACGATCCGGGCCTCGCCACGCCTAACGTCGCGAACAACTCGCGCGCCGGCCGTTATGTCGGTGGCCGCTTCGGCTACGCCAACGGTCCTCTGGACGTTGCAATCGCTTACGGCAGCAGCACGGTTGGCGATCAGTACTACGTTGGCACGACCACCAAGGTCAACACGCTGAACCTCGGCGCTTCGTATGACTTCGGTCCCGTGAAGCTCTTCGGTGAAGTGTCGAAGGCCAAGAACAAGGTCGACTACGAAATCGAGCCCTTCCTCGGCGGCCGTCCTGACGTGGACCTCACCGGCTACCTGCTCGGCGTGACCGTGCCGGTCGGTGCTGGCCTGATCCGCGCTTCGTACTCGCACGTCAAGTACGACAACAACGCGCCTGTGGTGTTGTTCGCTCCTGCCGTCGAAGATCCGAAGGCCAACAAGCTGGCTCTGGGCTACGTGCACAACCTGTCGAAGCGCACGGCTCTGTACGCAACGATCGCTCGCGTGAGCAACAAGAACGGTGCAGCCCTGACCGTTGGCGGCCCGGCCTTCATCAGCAACGGCGTCTTCACCCCGAAGACCTCGACCGGCTACGACTTCGGTATCCGTCACGCTTTCTAATTTGAGGCTGGCTTTCGCCAGCTTTGAATCGAAAGACTCAAAAGCCACTCGACGAAAGTCGGGTGGCTTTTTTATTTGTGCTTCGCTGGTTGGTTGTGCATGAGCTCAAGCGAAGCGCACCATCTGCGTGCACCCCCGGGGAACCACCGTGCGGGCACGCAGCTTGCACTGCTAGCATGCCCGTTCACTCTGCTTGCTGAATGATTGCCTTTGTCCTGCGCCGCCTGATCCAGGCCGTGATCGTCATGATCGCGGTCGCGTTCATCGCCTTTCTCCTCTTTCAATATGTGGGCGACCCCGTCGTGTTTCTGCTGGGCCAGGACGCCAAGCCCGAGCAGATCCGCGAGCTGCGCGCCGCATTGGGGCTCGACCAGCCCTTCTTCGTGCAGTTCTGGCACTTTCTCGTCAATGCGGCCCAGGGCGAGTTCGGCCTGAGCCTGCGCCAGGGCGCGAAAGTCTCGCGCCTCATCGGCGAGCGCTTTCCGGCCACGCTCGAACTCGCGCTGGTTGCGGCCGTGCTGGCTCTGTTCATCGGCATTCCGATGGGCGTTTACACCGCGCTGCGCCGCGGCACCTTCCTGAGCCAGGTGTTCATGACCGTGTCGCTGCTTGGCGTGTCCCTGCCCACCTTCCTGATCGGGATCCTGCTGATCCTGGTGTTTGCGGTGATTCTGGGCTGGTTCCCGAGCTTCGGACGCGGGGAGACCGTGCAGTTCGGCTGGTGGAGCAGCGGCCTGTTCCGGGCCGACGGATGGCATCACATCATCCTGCCGGCGGTCACGCTCGCGATCTTTCAGCTGACCCTGATCATGCGGCTGGTGCGCGCCGAAATGCTCGAGGTCCTGCGCACCGACTACATCAAGTTTGCGCGCGCGCGCGGCCTGACGAACCGCGCCATTCATTTCGGCCATGCGCTCAAGAACACGCTGGTGCCGGTGATGACGATCACGGGCCTGCAGCTGGGCGGCCTCATTGCCTTTGCCATCATTACCGAGTCGGTGTTCCAGTGGCCCGGCATGGGGCTGCTGTTCATCCAGGCCGTGACCTTTGCCGACGTTCCGGTGATGGCGGCCTACCTGTGCCTCATTGCCTTGATCTTCGTGGTGATCAATCTCGTGGTCGACCTGCTCTATTTCGTGGTCGATCCGCGGCTGCGCGTGGGCAAGGCGGGAGGACATTGAAATGACGGTTGTCGCAGCAGCTGCAGCACCGCGACTGCAGGCCTCGGGCAGGGCGTTTGCGCACATCGCGAGCTTCTATCCGGAGATCACGGCCTTTCGCCGCGACCTGCACGCCCACCCCGAACTCGGCTTCGAAGAGGTCTACACGGCCGGCCGCGTGCGCGAGGCGCTGCGTGCCTGCGGCGTGGACGAGATCCACGAGGGCATCGGCAAGACCGGCGTGGTGGGCGTCATCCGCGGCCGGTCCACGGCGAGCGGGCGGATGATCGGCCTGCGCGCCGACATGGATGCGCTGCCCATGCGCGAAGACAACGACTTCGGCTGGCGCTCCGCCAACGACGGCCTGATGCACGGCTGCGGGCACGACGGGCACACGGCCATGCTGGTCGGCGCGGCGCGCTACCTGGCCGAGACCCGCAGCTTCGACGGCACCGCGGTGCTGATCTTCCAGCCCGGCGAAGAGGGCTTTGCCGGCGCGCGCGTGATGATCGAGGACGGCCTGTTCGACCGCTTTCCGGTCGACGCGGTCTATGCAATGCACAACTGGCCCGCCATGCCCGCGGGCACCGTGGGCATCAACCGCGGCGCCATGATGGCGGCGGCCGACCGCATCACGATCGAGATCAAGGGCAAGGGCGGCCACGGTGCCCATGCCTACCAGACCATCGACCCCGTGGTGGTCGCCGCGCACATCATCACGGCCGCGCAGACCATCGTGTCGCGCAGCGTGCGGCCGATCGATGCGGCAGTGGTCAGCATCTGCGCGGTGCAGGCGGGCGACCTGGGCGCGATGAGCGTGATTCCGGGCGAGGCCACGCTGGTGGGCACCGTGCGCACCTTCAGCGCGCGCGTGCAGGCGCAGGTCGAGCAGCGCCTGACCGAACTCTGCACCGCGGTGGCTGCGGGCTTCGGCGCCACGGCCACCATCAGGTACGAGCGCATCTACCCCGCCACCATCAACACCGCACCGGAGGCGATGTTCGCGGCCGACGTGGCCGAGTCGCTGGTGGGCGCTTCCAACGTCGAGCGCAGCATGGAGCCCAGCATGGGCGCCGAGGACTTCTCCTTCATGCTGCAGAAAAAGGCCGGGGCCTACCTGCGCATCGGCCAGGACGCCAAGTGCGGCGCCTTCCTGCACAACAGCCGCTACGACTTCAACGACGAGATCCTGCCGCTCGGCGCCGCATTGCATGCGGGGCTGATCGAGCAGGGCATGCCGCTGGCTGCCACCCGCAGCCAGCAGCCCGTGAAAGACGCCGCTACCGCGGCGTCTTGATGTACTTCAGATTCCAACCCGAGGAGTGTTTCCATGAGTTTTCAGAAGAAGGCGGCTGCGGTCGCAGTTTTGTGCATGCTGGGCACCGCCAGCCTGATGGCCGGCGCGCAGACCATTCGCGTGGCGAACCAGGGGGACGCGCTGTCGCTCGACCCGCACTCGCTCAACGAGTCGCTGCAGCTGAGCACCACCGCCAACGTCTATGAAACGCTGGTCGGCCGCAACAAGGACTTGAGCGTCGCGCCGCTGCTGGCCACCAGCTGGAAACAGACCTCGCCCACCGTGTGGCGCTTCGAACTGCGCAAGAACGTCCAGTTCCACGACGGCACGCCCTTCACGGCCGACGACGTGCTCTTCAGCTTCGCGCGCGCCTCGGGCGACGGCTCGGACATGAAGTCCAACACCACCGACATCAAGGAAGTGCGCAAGGTCGACTCGCACACCATCGAGATCGAGACCAAGGGGCCGTTCCCCATTCTTCCCGACGTCATCACGCAGCTCATGATCATGAGCAAGAAGTGGTGCGAAGAGAACAAGGCCGTCACGCCCGTCGACCGCCGCAAGGGCATCGAGAACACCGCCTCGTTCAAGGCCAACGGCACCGGCCCGTTCCGCGTGCGCGAGCGCCAGCCGAACGTGCGCACGGTGTTCGTGCGCAACCCCACCTACTGGGGCAAGATCGAAGGCAACGCGCAGGAGATCATCTTCACGCCGATCGCCAACCCGGCCACGCGCGTCGCCGCGCTGATCTCGGGCGAAGTCGACGTCATGGAGCCGGTGCCCGTGCAGGACATCGCGCGCGTCAACGCCAGCCCGACGGCACGCGTCATCTCCGGCCCCGAGCTGCGCACCATCTTCCTGGGCATGGACCAGAAGCGCGACGAGCTGCTGTACTCCAGCGTCAAGGGCAAGAACCCGTTCAAGGACAAGCGCGTGCGCCAGGCCTTCTACCAGGCCATCGACATCGCCGGCATCCAGCGCACGGTGATGCGCGGGGCCTCGCGCCCCACTGCGCTGATGGTCGGCCCCGGCATCAACGGCTGGAACGAAGCGCAGGACAAGCGCCTGCCCTACGACGTCGAGGCCGCCAAGAAGCTGCTGACCGAAGCCGGCTACCCGAACGGTTTCGAGGTGACGATGAACTGCCCGAACGACCGCTACGTGAACGACGGCCAGATCTGCCAGAGCGTGGCCTCCAACCTCGCGAAGATCGGCGTCAAGATCAACCTCGCGGCCGAGACCAAGGGCACCTACTTCCCGAAGGTGCTGCGTCGCGACACCAGCTTCTACATGCTGGGCTGGACCCCGACCACCTACGACTCGCACAACGCGCTCACGGCGCTGATGGCCTGCCCCGACGACAAGACCGGCGCCGGCCAGTTCAACCTGGGCGCCTACTGCAATCCCAAGGTCGACGAGCTGACCAAGAAGATCCAGTCGGAGACCGACAAGCCCAAGCGCGACGCGATGATCAAGGAAGCCTTCGACCTGCACACCGCGGACGTCGGCCACCTGCCGCTGCACCAGCAGACGCTGGCCTGGGGCGTGAGCAAGAAGGTGGCGCTGACGCAGATGGCCGACAACTACATGCCCTTCAAGTGGATGAGCATCAAGCCGTGATCCCGCAGGCCGCTCATCGGGCGGCCTGATCATGGGCCCGCTTCTTGCGGGCCCATCCTTTTTCGCCCCACGATGAAAAAAACACTTGCCCGCTGGCTCGACAGCGATGTCGGCTACAGCTTCCGCACTTCGCCCGTGGCCATGGCGGCGGCGCTCATCGCGCTGGCCTGCCTGTTCTGCGCGGTCTTCGCCGGATGGGTGTCGCCGCACAATCCCTTCGACCTGGCGACGCTCGAACTTGGCGATGCCCGCCTGCCGCCCGCATGGAGCGCCGAGGGTTCTTCCAAGTACCTGCTGGGCACCGACGACCAGGGCCGCGACATTCTCTCGGCCGTGATCTACGGCGCGCGCATCTCGCTGATCGTCGGCATCGTGTCGGTGGCGCTGTCGATCACGGTGGGCGTGGTGCTCGGCCTGCTGGCCGGCTTCCTCGGCGGCTGGCTCGATTCGTTCCTCATGCGCCTGTGCGACGTGATGCTGTCGTTCCCGCCCATCCTGGTGGCGCTGCTGATTGCCGGCGTCGGCCGCGCGCTGTTTCCCAATGCGCATGAGTCGCTGGCCTTCGGCGTGCTCATCATCTCCATCTCGCTGACCGGCTGGGTGCAGTACGCGCGCACGGTGCGCGGCTCCACGCTGGTGGAGCGCAACAAGGAATACGTGCAGGCCGCCCGCGTGACCGGCGTGGCGCCGCTGCGCATCATGCTGCGCCACGTGCTGCCCAACGTGATGGGCCCGGTGATGGTGCTGGCCACCATCCAGGTGGCCACCGCCATCATCACCGAGGCGACCCTGTCGTTCCTCGGCGTCGGCGTGCCGCCGACCTCGCCTTCGCTGGGTACGCTGATCAGCATCGGCAACCAGTACCTGTTCTCGGGCGAGTGGTGGATCACCGTGTTCCCGGGCCTGATGCTGGTGCTGATCGCGCTCAGCGTGAACCTGCTGGGCGACTGGCTGCGCGATGCGCTGAACCCGCGCCTGCGCTGAGATGGAAAAAAGGACAACGCCGCCATGACGCTGCTCCAGGTCAAGAACCTTGTGGTCGAGTTCCCGCACCGCCGCGGCACGCTGCGCGCGCTCGACGGAATTTCATTCGACATCGCGCCCGGGGAAATCCTGGGCGTGGTGGGCGAGTCGGGCGCCGGCAAGTCGCTCACGGGCGCGGCCATCATCGGGCTGCTCGAGCCGCCGGGCCGCGTGGCCAGCGGGGAGATCCTGCTCGAAGGCCAGCGCATCGACAACCTCGGCTTCGATGCGATGCGGCCCATCCGCGGCCGCAAGATCGGCGCGATCTTCCAGGATCCGCTGACTTCGCTGAACCCGCTCTACACCGTGGGCCGGCAGCTGGTGGAAACCATTCGCGCCCATCTGCCGGTGACCGAGGCCGAAGCGCGGCGCCGCGCCATCGGCCTGCTGCAGGACACCGGCATTCCGGCCGCCGAGCAGCGCATCGACCACTTCCCGCACCAGTTCTCGGGCGGCATGCGCCAGCGCGTGGTGATTGCCCTGGCGCTGGCGGCCGAGCCCAAGCTCATCGTGGCCGACGAGCCGACCACCGCACTCGACGTGTCGATCCAGGCGCAGATCATCCAGCTGCTCAAGCGCATCTGCAAGGACCGCGGCGCCGCCGTGATGCTGATCACGCACGACATGGGCGTGATCGCCGAAACCTGCGACCGCGTGGCCGTGATGTACGCGGGCCGCATCGCCGAGATCGGCCCGGTGCACGAGGTGATCCACCAGCCGGCGCATCCCTACACCTCGGGCCTGATGGCCTCGATTCCCGACATGACGAGCGACCGCGAACGGCTCAACCAGATCGACGGCGCCATGCCGCGGCTCAATGCCATCCCGCAGGGCTGCGCCTACAACCCGCGTTGCCCGCGCACCTTTGCGCGCTGCCTGACCGAGCGGCCCGAGCTCATGCATGCCGGCGCCACGCGTGCCGCATGCTGGCTGCACGATGCCACCGATCCGCACAAGGGCCAGGCCGAGCTGGCCGCCCGGCACCACGATGCGCAGCTGGCCGGCGAGCGCGCCGTGCCCGATGCGGCCGCGCCGCTTGCGGAGGTGACCCGATGAGCGCCGCACCGCTCGTGGTGGCGCACGATCTCGCGCGCACCTTCGACGTTTCGCCGCCGTGGCTCAACCGCGTGCTTGAACGCAAGCCGCGCGTGCTGCTGCATGCGGTGGACGGCGTGAGCTTCTCCATCGAGCGCGGCAAGACGCTGGCGCTGGTGGGCGAGTCGGGCTGCGGCAAGAGCACCGTGGCGCGGCTGCTGGTCGGCCTTTACGCACCCACGCGCGGCGGCCTGCAGTTCGACGGGCAGGACGCCCACGCCGCGTTCAAGACCCCCGAAGGCCGCAAGCTGCGCCGGCGCATCCAGATGATCTTCCAGGACCCGTACGCGAGCCTGAACCCGCGCTGGATCGTGGAAGACATCGTCGGCGAGCCGCTGCGCGAGCACGGCATCCTCAGCGGCAATGCCGAGCTGCGCGAGCGCGTGGGCGAACTGCTCAAGTCGGTCGGCCTCTCGCCGCTGGACATGAGCAAGTACCCGCACCAGTTTTCGGGCGGCCAGCGCCAGCGCATTTCGATTGCGCGCGCACTCGCCACCGAGCCCGAGTTCCTGGTGTGCGACGAGCCCACCTCGGCGCTCGACGTGAGCGTGCAGGCACAGGTGCTCAACATCATGAAGGACCTGCAGCGCCAGCAGGGCCTGACCTATCTCTTCATCTCGCACAACCTCGCGGTGGTGCGGCACGTGGCCGACCAGGTCGGCGTGATGTACCTGGGCCGGCTGGTCGAGGTGGCGGACAAGCAGAAGCTCTTTGCCGAGCCGCAGCATCCCTACACGCGCATGCTGCTCGACGCGATTCCGCAGATGAAGCACACCGGCCGCGCGCGCACGCCGGTGCAGGGCGAAGTGCCGAACCCGCTGAACCCGCCGGCCGGCTGCGCGTTTCATCCGCGCTGTCCGCATGCGAATGCGCGGTGCTCGGCCGAGCGGCCGAAGCTGCTGACCATCAGGGGCGTGCAGGTGGCTTGCCACGCGGCGGAGGAAGGCCGGATCTAGCCCGAGCCGAGGTGTGCGTAAACGCACCGACAAGCGCGGCAAAGCGGCGCAGAGTGCGGCCATGACGATGAAGCAGAACACAGGCACCGGCGGCAACCCGGCGATCCAGTCGGCGCTGGGCCGGCGCGGCTTTCTCATGGGGTCCGCGCTAGCGGCCACTTCGACGCTGGCTTCGCTTTGTTCGCTGTCGCACGCGGCGGGCGCGGCCGCGTCGCAGCGGATGCCGGTCATCTTCATCGGCCACGGCTCGCCCATGAACGCGCTGGCCGACAATGCCTTCACGCGCCGGCTGTCCGCCTGGGGCAGGGAACTGCCGCGGCCCTCGGCCATCCTGAGCGTTTCGGCCCATTGGCTGAGCCGCGGCGCCACCGGCGTCGGAATGCAGGAGCGGCCGAAGACGATCCACGACTTCGGCGGCTTTCCGCAGGCGCTGTTCGACATCGAGTACCCGGCACCGGGCCATCCCGCGCTCGCGCGCGAAACCGTCGGCGCGGTGAAGCAGGCCGCGGTGGTGGGCACCCAGCAGTGGGGCCTGGACCACGGGACCTGGACGGTGCTGAAGCACCTCTATCCGAAGGCCGACATTCCGGTGTTCCAGCTCAGCATCGACTACGACCAGCCGGCCGCCTTCCACTACGCGGTGGGCCGCGACCTGGCGGCGCTGCGGGACCAGGGCGTGCTCGTGATGGGAAGTGGCAACGTGGTGCACAACCTGCGGGTCACCGACCGCGGCACGGCCGATGGGCTCACAGCCAGCCGGCCCTGGGCGCAATCGTTCGACGACGCGGTGAAGGCCGCGCTCGCGGGGCGGGACGACCGCGCGCTGGTCGGCTATGAAAAGCTGGCAGGTGCCGCCACCGCGGTCGCCACGCCGGACCACTACTTTCCGTTTCTCTACGCGCTCGGCGCCGCGGGGACGAGCGAGCGTGCGAAAACGGTCCACGAGGGCTTCCAGTCGGGCACGCTGAGCATGCGCTGCGTGCAGTTCGGCTGAGCGCGCGGACCTACTGTTCCTCGCTCCACGAAAAGCCGTCGCGCGCAATCATCGCGCTCGAGGCGCTCGGGCCCCAGGTGCCGGCGGCGTAGGGGCGCGGCCCGCCGTCCGATGCCCAGCTGTCGATCAGCGGCTCGACCCAGCGCCATGCCTCTTCCTGCTCGTCGCTGCGCACGAACAGGTTCAGGCGGCCGTCGATCACGTCGAGCAGCAGCCGCTCGTAGGCACCCACGCGCTCGGCGCCAAAGCGCTTGTCGAAGTCGAGGTCCAGCTGCACGGGCGCGAGCTGTGAGGCGCTGTGGTGGCCGTTGCTGCTGCGGCGGTTGTCCTGCGCCTGCGCGAGCATGTGCAGCTCCAGGCCGTCCCGCGGCTGGAGGTTGATCACCAGCTTGTTGACCGCACCGGCGGGTGCGCGGTAGATCGCATGCGGCGTGGGCCTGAAGTTGACCTCGATGCGCGCGTCGCGCGAGGCCAGCCGCTTGCCGGTGCGGATGTACAGCGGCACGCCGGCCCAGCGCCAGTTGGCGATCTCGGTGCGCAGCGCCACGAAGGTCTCGGTGCGGCTCTCGGGGTCGACGCCCGGCTCGTCCCTGTAGCCCGGCACGCGTTCGCCGTAGGCCGTGCCGGCCGTGTACTGGCCGCGAATCGCATGCAGCCCCAGCGTCTCGGGCGTCCAGGGCTTGAGTGCGCGCAGCACCTTGAGCTTCTCGTCGCGGATGGCGTCGGCATGCGAGTTGATCGGCGGCTCCATGCCGATGGCGCAGACCAGCTGCAGCGCATGGTTCTGCACCATGTCGCGCAGTGCGCCGGTCTGGTCGTAGAAGGCGCCGCGCTTTTCGACGCCCAGGTCTTCGGCGATGGTGATCTGGATGTTGGCGATGTGCTCGCGGCGCCAGATGGGCTCGAACAGCGCATTGCCGAAGCGCATGGCGAACAGGTTCTGCACCGAGGGCTTGCCCAGGTAGTGGTCGATGCGGAAGACCTGCTTCTCGTCGAGCACCTTGCACACCGCGGCATTGATCGCGCGGTTGGAGGCCAGGTCGTGGCCCAGCGGCTTCTCGAGCACCACCCGCGTCGACGCTCCGTTGAGGCCGGCCGCGGCAATCTGCTCGACCACCTGGGTGAAGAGCGCGGGCGCCGTGGCCACGTACATCACCACCGTGTCGGCATTGCGCTGCTTGAGCAGTTCGGAAAGCCGGGCGTAGTCGGCCGGCTTGGACAGGTCCATGCGCAGGTAGTACAGCAGCGAGGCGAACTTCTCGAACTCCTCGGTCGAAGGGCGCTTGGCGCCTTCGACGGCATTGAAGCGCGACTGGATCAGTTCGCGGTACTGGTCGTCCGAGAGGTCGTCGCGGGCCACGCCGACGATGCGTCCGTCTTTCGGAAGGCTGCCGTGCCTGAAGGCCTGGAACAGCGCGGGCATGAGCTTGCGCCATGCGAGATCGCCAGTGCCGCCGAACAGAACGAGATCGAAGCTCATGAGTCGAAATTCCTTTTGTCTTGGTGCCGAGTGGGCTCTCTGTTTCAACCGAATGGTACTTGTACCAATTCATGAAACCTGTACGAAAGCTACGCTCAACCCCGGCCGGGAGGCCTATTTTTGTTTTGGAGGCGGGGTTTTCACATGAAGAAGCTTTTTACTGCAGCGGCCTTGGTGGGTTTGTCGGCTGCCGCGTCGGCCCAGGGCACGGTCAACGTGATCTGCTCGGTCCAGGCCGAATGGTGCAACGTGATCGCCACCGTGTATGCGCGCACCACGGGTACCCGCATCAACATGTCGCTCAAGGGCTCGGGCGAGGCGCTGGCCCAGCTCATCGCCGAGAAGGACAACCCCAAGACCGACATCTGGTTCGGCGGCACCGGGGACCCGCACCTGCAGGCGGCCGAGCAGGGCCTGACGCTCGAGTACAAGTCGCCCACGCTGGCGCAGCTGCACCCCTGGGCCCAGCAGCAGGCGAAGCAGTCGGGCTACAGGACCGTGGGCATCTACTCCGGCCCGCTGGGCTTCGGCTACAACCCCGAGCTGCTCGCCAAGAAGAAGCTGCCGGTGCCCAAGACCTGGGCCGACCTGCTCAAGCCCGAATACAAGGGCGACATCCAGGTGGCCAACCCCGCATCGAGCGGCACGGCCTACACCATGATCGCCACGCTGGTGCAGCTGATGGGCGAGGACAAGGCCTTCGACTACCTGAAGGCGCTGCACAAGAATGTCGGCCAGTACACGCGCTCGGGCACCGGTCCCATCAAGGCGGTGGCGCGCGGCGAAACGGCCGTGTCGATCAGCTTCGTGCACGACGGCCCGGGCGAGAAGATGCAGGGCTTTCCGGTCGAGACAATCACGCCGGCCGACGGCACCGGCGCCGAGATCGGCTCCATGAGCATCATCAAGGGTGCGCGCAACCTCGAGGCCGCGAAGAAGTTCTACGAATGGGCGCTGACGCCGGCCGCGCAGGAGCTCGGCGCCGCCAACAAGCAGTTCCAGCTGCCGAGCAACGCGAATGCCAAGCTCGATCCGCGCATTCCTGACTTCAAGAAGATCAGGTTCATCAACTACGACTACGCCAAGTACGGCGCCAGCGCCGAGCGCCGCCGCTTGATCGCGCGCTGGGAAAAAGACGTCAATTCGCTGCCGCGCTAAGTGCAAGCCCTTTCCATCGGCGGCGCGCCGGCCAATCCGGCGTCGGTGGCCGCCGCCCGGCGGGCGCAGCGCTGGATCCGGGCCTGGGTGGCGCTGGGCCTTGCGGCCTACCTGCTGCTGCCCTGGTACGCGATTCAGGACGCCACCTGGTACGAAGCCGTTCCGCAGGTCTTCGGCCGGGCCGAGGGTGCCAACGGCCTGATGCAGGCGGCCACGCAGGGGCGCGGCTGGCTCTTCATCGGGCTTGCCGGCCTGGCGATGTGCGCCATCGGCGCCTGGCTGCCGGCCGGCCGCGCGCAGGGGCGCTGGCTGCTGGCGGGTGGCGCCATCGGTGCCTTCGGCCTGGCCATTGCCGGGTTCGCCATCGGCGCGCGCGGCTGGAGCTTCGAAGCGCTCAACGCGCTGTTCGGCGAACTCGCAATCAACCAGTTCGGCATTGGCGCGGGCGGCTTCGTGGCGCTCACGGCGCTCACGATGCTGGCCGCCTTCGGCATTGCGCGGCTCGGGCTTTTCAAGGGCGACCTGTTCGTGGCGGCCGCGGTCATCGGCTGCGGCGTGCTGATGGCGCTGTTCATCGCCTACCCGGTGAGCAAGGCGCTCGCGGGTGCCTTCCTCGACGAGGACGGCCGCTGGTCGATCGCGGCCTTTGCCGCGCGCGTGTTCGCCGAACGCATCTGGGGCGTGGGCTGCCTGGCCGGCGGCGTGCGCTGCGGCGTGGCCTGGAACACGCTCGTGCTGGCGCTGCTGACGGCGGCTGGCACCACCTTCCTCGGCACCTTGATGGCGCTGATGGCCGAACGCGGCAGCAAGCGCGGCCAGGGCGCGCTGCGCGTGCTCGCGCTGCTGCCGATCATCACGCCGCCCTTCGTGGTGGGGCTCGGGCTCATCCTGCTGTTCGGCCGCGCGGGCATCGTCAACCAGTTGCTCGAGAGCGTGTTCGGCGTCGAGCCGACGCGCTGGTTCTACGGCATGCCGGGCGTGCTGGTGGCGCAGCTGTTCGCCTTCACGCCCATTGCCTTCATGATCATGCGCGGGGTGGTGCAGGGCATTGCGCCCAGCCTGGAAGAGGCGGCGCAGATGCTGCGTGCCGACCGCCGCCGCACCTTCTTCACCATCACGCTGCCGCTTTTGAAGCCCGGGCTGGCCAATGCCTTCCTGGTGGGCTTCATCGAAAGCATTGCGGACTTCGGCAATCCGGTGGTGGTGGGCGGCCAGTTCTCGGTGCTGTCGACCGACATCTTCTTTGCGATCGTCGGCGCGCAGTACGACCAGGGCCGCGCGGCTTCGCTGGCGTGGGTGCTGACGATCTTTGCGCTTGGCGTGTTCGCGCTGCAGCGCGGCGTGCTCGGCCGGCAGAACTACACCACCGTGAGCGGCAAGGGCGACGCGGGCATCGCGATGGCGCTGCCCGACGGCGTGCGGCGCACCATCCAGTGCATCGCGCTGCCCTGGATCGCGTTCACCGCGGTGGTCTACCTGTTCGCCCTTGCGGGCGGCTTCGTGCAGACCTGGGGGCGCGACTACAGCTTCACGCTCGACCATTTCAAGAACGCGTTCGCGCTCGAATGGGGCCAGTTCGGCCTGGTGTGGGCCGGCACCGCGTGGAACTCGCTGCTCACCACGCTCAAGCTCGCGGGCATCTCGGCGCCCATCACGGCCGCGCTGGGCCTGCTGATTGCGTGGCTGCTGGCGCGCAACGAGTTCAAGGGGCAGGGCGTCTTCGAGTTCGGCGCGCTGCTGGCCTTTGCCATCCCGGGCACGGTGCTGGGCGTGAGCTACATCCTGGCCTTCAACGTGCCGCCCTTCGAGCTCACGGGCACCGGGCTCATCATCGTGCTGTGCTTCATGTTCCGGAACCTGCCGGTGGGCGTGCGGGCCGGCACGGCGGCCTTCAAGCAGCTGGACCGGTCGCTGGACGAAGCCTCGCTGATGCTGCGCGCCTCCACGGCCCAGACGCTCTTCAGGGTGGTGCTGCCGCTGCTCAAACCTGCGCTGGTGGCCGCGCTGGTCTACAGCTTCGTGCGCGCCATGACCACGGTGAGCGCGGTGATCTTCCTGGTCACGGCCGAGAACGAACTGGCCACCACCTACATCATCGGCCGCGTGGGCAATGGCGACTACGGCATCGCGCTGGCCTACTGCACGGTGCTGATGATCCTGATGTCTGTCGCGATTGCGCTGGTGCAGTTCGTGGTGGGGGAGCGCAGGCTGGGGCGGCGCGGGGCCACGCCGCCGCACCAGGGGCATCACAAGATGGAAAGCCTGGCGGCATGAGCCGCGCGGAGATCATTGAATGAACGGCATCGAATTGCGCAACGTCACCAAGCGCTACGGCACCGACAGGAACGGGCCGCTGGCGGTCAAGGGCATCAGCTTCGAGGTGCCTGCGGGCACGCTCACCACCATCCTCGGGCCCTCGGGCTGCGGCAAGACGACCACGCTGCGCATGATCGCGGGGCTCGAATCGGCCACCTCGGGCTCGATCTTCATGGGCGGCCGCGACGTGACCACGCTGGGCCCGGCCGAGCGCAACGTGAGCATGATGTTCCAGAGCTACGCGCTGTTCCCGCACATGAACGTGATCGAGAACGTGGGCTACGGCCTGCGCATGAGCGGCGTGAAGAAGGACGAGGCCACCTCGCGGGCACGCGGCGCGCTCAAGGGCGTGGGGCTGGTCGGCTTCGACGAGCGGCTGCCCAGCGAACTCTCGGGCGGCCAGCAGCAGCGCGTGGCGCTGGCGCGCGCACTGGTGCTGGAGCCCGCGGTGCTGCTGTTCGACGAGCCGCTGTCCAACCTCGACGCCCGGCTGCGGCGCGAAATGCGCGAGGAGATCCGCGCGCTGCAGCAGCGCCTGAAGCTCACGGTGGCCTACGTCACGCACGACCAGAGCGAGGCCCTGGCCGTGAGCGACCAGATCATCGTGATGGACCACGGCGTGATCGCCCAGCGTGGCACGCCCGAGCAGCTCTACGCCCGGCCCGAGAGCGAATTCGTGGCCGGTTTCATGGGCGAGGCGATGGTGTTTCCGGCGGTGGCGCAAGCCGACGGCAGCGTCGCGCTCGGTCCGCTGCGGCTGCAGCCGCGCCATGCGGTGGCGCCCGGCGCGGTGAAGGTGGCGGTGCGGCCCGAGGCCTGGCAAATCGGGTTGGACGGCACCCGCGAGGGCCTGCCGGCCACGTTGCGCAAGGCGGCCTACCTCGGGAGCTTCTACGAATACGGCTTCGACACGCCGCTGGGGCCGGTCTTCGTGGTGTCGACCGATCTGTCGACGCCCCTGGCCGCGGGCGCCGAGGCCACGCTGTCGCTGGCGGCGCATGGTGTGAGCGTGGTGCCCGCCGCGTGAAACAATGGCGCCATGAACGTGGTTTTCGATCTTGGCGCCGTGCTGCTGGCATGGGAGCCCACCCGGCTGGTGCAGACCCACCTTCCCGAGCATGCCCCCACCGAGGCTGCCGCAGCGGCGCTGGGCCGAGCGCTTTTCCACCATGACGACTGGATGAGCTTCGACTGCGGCATGCGCTCGCTGGACGAGGCCATCGCGCGCCTGGCCCGGCGGCTGTCGCTGCCGGCGGAGCGGCTGGACGCCATGCTCGGCACGCTCGGGGAGCGCCTCGAGCCCATTGCCGTCACCGTGGAACTGCTGGAGGGCCTGTTCGTCCGGCGCGAGGCCGGCGAGGCGCTGCGCCTGTACTACCTCTCGAACATGCCGGCGCCCTACGCACGCGCGGTCGAGCGCCGGCACGGCTTCATGCGGCGCTTCGACGGCGGCGTGTTCTCGGGTGACGTGAAATTCATCAAGCCGGATCGCGAAATCTACGAACTGCTGGCGGTGCGCCATGCGCTCGATCCCGCGCAGACGGTGTTCATCGACGACTCGGCCGCCAATGTGGAGGCCGCGCGTGCCTTCGGCTGGCAGGCCATCCATTGCACCTACCCGCCAGCTCTGGCGGCGCAGCTGGCGCGCTACCTGCCGGCTACCGGCCGGTGAGCACCACCTTGGAGGTGTCGAAGCCCAGGCTGGCGGCGTAGTCCAGCTCGGCCTGCAGCGCGTCGTCCTCGAGGCGCGGCGCGCGCGAAAGCACCCAGAGGTATTCGCGGTCGGGCGTGCCGACCAGCGCCACCTGGTAGTCGCGGTCGAGCTTCAGGATCCAGTAGTCGCCCCACACCATCGGCAGCCAGCTGAGCCACGACGGTGCAAAGCGCACTTCGAGCCGGCCCGCGCCGGGCTGGCCGGCCACCGGCACCACACGGGCCGTTCCCACCGCTTCGTCGAAATTGCCATCGGGCCGCACGCAGCGGTTGAGCACCTGCATGGTGCCATCGACCTGGAGCGTGTACTCGGCGCTCACGGGACCGGCGCACTGCTTCTGGAAGCGGTTGGGCAGGCGGGCCTGCTCGTGCCAGATGCCCGCATAGCGCTGCAGATCGACCGGCGCCACCACCTGCAGCGGCGCACGCATGAGCGGCGCACCATCGGGCGGCCCGGGCAGCTGGGCTCGCCCGGTGCGCCCCGCACCCATGGCGATCCAGGTGGCGACGCCGCCCACCACGAAGGCCGTGGCCAGGGTGCCGATGGCGTGGCTGGTGCGGCGGTCATCGAAGGAAGGAGCGCGGCTGGCGGCGGCAGCCGCGGCGGAGCGATGGCGAAGGGGCATGGGCGTGGCACTCCTGTGGTCGGAAGCATCAATCGGAAACGGCCAGCCTAGTCCCCGGCCGGGGCGGCGCGCCGTCAGCGGCGGACCACAGCCGCTGTAGGGCAGCGCGGCCGGCCGGCCACTTACAACCCTGTCGGCGGCAGGCTGATGCGGGGCGGTGAAAACCCGTGCTACGGTGCGCATGAAAACATCGGACCCGGCGCAACAGCGTGCAGGACTTGTCATCACCCGCACTGGATAATCTTTCTCCATGAACCAACTCGATGCTCTCCGCCAATGGACCACCGTGGTCGCCGACACCGGCGACTTCAAGCAACTTGCCATCTCCAGGCCGCAGGATGCGACCACCAATCCGTCGCTCATCCTGAAGGCGGTGCAGAAGCCCGAGTACCGGCCGCTGCTCGACGAAGCCGTCAGCAAGCACGCGGGCAAGCCGCTCGACGAGGTCATCGACCGGCTGCTGGTGCGCTTCGGCACCGAAATCCTCTCGATCATCCCGGGCCGCGTGTCGACCGAGGTCGACGCGCGCCTCTCGTTCGACACGGCCGCCACCGTTGCGCGCGGCGAGCGCATCGTGGCGCTCTACAAGGCCGAAGGCATCGACACCGAGAAGCGCCTGCTGATCAAGGTGGCCTCCACCTGGGAGGGCATCGAGGCGGCGCGCGCCCTGGAGCAGAAGGGCATCCGCACCAACCTCACGCTGCTGTTCTCGTTCGCGCAGGCCGTGGCCTGCGGCGCGGCCGGCGTGCAGCTCATCTCGCCCTTCGTGGGCCGCATCTACGACTGGTACAAGAAATCGGCCGGGGCCCAGTGGAACGAGGCCGCCAACGCGGGCGCAAACGACCCGGGCGTCAAGTCGGTGCGCCAGATCTTCGAGTACTACAAGCAGCACGGCATCAAGACCGAGGTGATGGGCGCGAGCTTCCGCAATGTGGGACAGATCCGGGCCCTGGCCGGCTGCGACCTGCTGACCATCAGCCCCGAGCTGCTGGCCGAGCTGGCCGCAAGCAACGAGCCCCTCGCGCATGCGCTCGACGCCTCCGCCGCGCCCACGGCCGACATGCAGAAAGTGAGCTACGACGAGGCCGGCTTCCGCTTCGCGCTCAACGAAGACGCCATGGCCACCGAGAAGCTCGCCGAGGGCATCCGCGCCTTTGCGGCCGATGCCGTGAAGCTCGAAAAACTCATGCAGGAAAGCGGCAAGTAAGCATGGCCATGACCCTTCGCTGCGACCGCGCGCCCGCCTGGGCGCAATTGCAGGCCGCCTTCGAGACCGCGGGCCGCCAGTTCGACGTGCGCCACGCCTTCGTCGACGATGCCGGCCGTTTCGAACGCTTCAGCCAGGAAGCGCCGTACCTGTTCGCCGACCTGTCGAAGAACCTGATCGATGCGCGCACGGAAGAACTGCTCTTCGCGCTGGCCCGCGAGTGCGGCCTCGAGGCGCACCGCGACGCGATGTTCGCGGGCGAGCACATCAACAACACCGAAGACCGCGCCGTGCTGCACACGCTGCTGCGCGCCCCCGCCGATGCGAAAGTGGGCAAGACGGCCGACAAGCTGCGCGAGGTGCACCAAACCCTCGATGCGATGCTGGCCTTTGCCGAGAAGGTGCGCGCCGACCACACGATCACCGATGTGGTCAACATCGGCATCGGCGGTTCCGACCTCGGGCCGCAGATGGCGGTGCTCGCGCTGGCCGAGTTCGCCGCGCCGGGCAAGCGCTTCCACTTCGTCTCGAACGTCGATGGCCACGAGCTGGCCGGCGTGCTGCGCGACCTGGCGCCGGAGCACACGCTGTTCCTCATTGCCTCCAAGACCTTCACCACGGCCGAGACCATGGCCAACGCGCTCTCGGCCAGGCGCTGGTACGAGCAGTCGGGCGGCACCGACATTGCCGGCCACTTTGCCGCGCTCACCACCAACGTCGAGGCGGCGAAGCAATTCGGCATCGACACCACCTTCGGTTTCTGGGACTGGGTAGGCGGGCGCTATTCGCTGTGGTCGGCCATCGGATTGCCGATTGCGCTGGCCATCGGCGCCGAGGGCTTCCGCCGGCTGCTGGCAGGCGCGCACGCAATGGACGAGCACTTCCGCAACGCGCCGCTCGAGCAGAACCTGCCGGCGCGGCTCGGCCTGCTCGACGTCTGGTACCGCAACTTCCACAAGTTCACGAGCCGCGGCATCGCGCCGTACCACAGCGCCCTGAAGCGCCTGCCGGCCTACCTGCAGCAGCTCGAGATGGAGAGCAACGGCAAGCAGGTCGATGCGAGCGGCGCGCCGCTGCCCGCCGGCCTCGGCACCTCGCCTGTGCTCTGGGGCGAGCCCGGAACCAATGGCCAGCATGCCTACTTCCAGATGCTGCACCAGGGCACCGACGTGATCCCGCTCGAATTCGTGGCGGTGCGCGATGCGGCGCACGACCTCGACGGCCACCACCCCAAGCTGCTGGCCAATGCGCTCGCGCAGGCGCAGGCGCTGATGGTCGGCAAGCTCGATGCCGGCGGCCACAAGAACTTCCCGGGCAACCGGCCGAGCAGCTTCTTCGTGTTCGAGAAGCTCACGCCCGAATCGCTGGGCGCCTTCCTTGCGCTGTACGAGCACCGCGTGTTCACCAGCGGCGCGCTGTGGGGCATCAACAGCTTCGACCAGTGGGGCGTGGAACTCGGCAAGGTGCTTGCGAAGGACATCGAGCCGCGCCTCGCCTCGGGCGACATCATGGGGCTCGACGCCTCGACGGCCGGCCTCCTGAAACGCCTGGGCACGCAGGCCTGATCCGCTGAAAGGCCGGGGCAGCAGGTCCGGATAGGCCGCGACAGGCCGATTCATAGGCCGTTTGTTTGCGAACTGATGGCCGAATTTGCCGTTGAAAGATGCGTCGATATGATCGGCCCGGGGAATTTCCCTGGGATTCAATCAAGAGGAGTCGATCAATGGACTTTCAGACAGCAGTCAAGACCTGTTTCAGCAAATACGCCGATTTCAACGGGCGCGCATCGCGTTCGGAGTACTGGTGGTTCGTGCTGGCCGAGGTCGTCGTTCTCATCGTGGCGAGCCTGATCCATCAATATGTGTACGTCATCGCGGCGCTGGGCTTCCTGCTGCCCGCGCTGGCCGTGGGCGCGCGCCGCCTGCACGACATCGGCAAGAGCGGCTGGCTCCAGCTGTTGATGATCATTCCGATCGTCAACCTGGTGCTGATCTACTTCTACGTGCAGCCCACGCAGCCCGAAACCAACCCGCACGGGGCACCCGCCACCTGAGCCTCGGTCAGGCTGCAGTTTCCGCGCTGGAAAGCGCGCGCACCGGCCCGCCACTGGCCATGCGCACGCACAGGTCGAAGGCCTGCTGCAGCCCTTCGATCTGCGCGATGCCTTTGCCCGCGATGTCGAAGGCGCTGCCGCTGGCCGAGGTGGCCACCGGCACGGGCAGGCCGCCATGCAGCGTCACGCCCTGCTCGAAGCCCATCAGCTTCATCGCGATCTGGCCCTGGTCGTGGTACATCGACACCACCGCATCCACGTCGCCGCGGCGCGCGCCGATGAACACCGTGTCGGGCGAGAACGGGCCGCGCGCATCGTGGCCCTCGGCGCGCAGCCGCTCGATGGCCGGCGCGATGATCTCGATTTCTTCCATGCCGATGGAGCCGCCGTCGCCCGCATGCGGGTTGAGCCCCGTCACCGCAATGCGCGGCTGTGCCACGCCCGCGCGGCGCAGCGCCGACGCAATGATCTTCACCGCGTCGCTCACGCCCTCCACCGTGATGTGGCTTGCCACGTCCTTCAGCGGAATGTGCGAGGTCACGCGCGAGGTCCAGAGCGATCCCGTGAGGTTGAACTCGCAGACGAAACCCGTCACCGCGAAGCGCTCCTGCATGTAGCGCAGCTCGTCCTCGTGCACGAGGCCACCGAGCCGCAGCGAATGCTTGTTGAGCGGCGCGAAGACAATGCCCTCGGCCTGGCCGCGCCGCACGGCCGCGGTGGCGAGTTCGAGCGCCTCGAAGGAAGCGCGGCCCGAGGCCTCGTTCGACTCGCCGAGCACCGGCTCCCGGCCTTCCATCCAGTCGTGCAGCAGCACGGTGAGGCGGCCGTCTTCGAAGCGCAGGTCGTCGAGTCCGCCGACCCGCAGCGGATCCAGCTTCATGCCCGCCACGCGCTCGCCCGCGGCCAGCACCGCGGGGTCGGCGATCAGCAGCACGCGCGCGGCGTCCAGGTTGCGCTGGCGCGCGAGCAGCTTCACGGCCATCTCGGGGCCGATGCCGCTGGGATCGCCGAGCAGCACGGCGATGCGGGGCCTGGCGGAGATCAGGCTGGGGGTCTTCGATGAAGTGGACATGTGGGCAGGAATGAAATGATGATGAAGAAGAGAGGCCTCATTCGGCCTTGATGTTGGCGTCGCGCACCAGCTGGCCGTAGTGGTCGAACTCCTGCCTGTTCATCGCCGCGAAGGCTTCGCCGGTCAGCGCGCCGGGCTCGCCGCCCAGGGCCTTGATGCGCGTTTGCACGTCGGCCAGCTTCAGCGTGCGCACGAGCTCGGCGTTCAGCCGCTCGACCGCGGGCCGCGGCGTGCCGGCCGTCACGTAGAGGCCGTACCAGGTGGAGACGTCCGCGCCCTTGATGCCCTGCTCGGCCAGCGTGGGCACGTCGGGCAGCTCGGGCGAGCGCTGCGGCGCGCTCACGGCCAGCGCGCGGAACTTGCCGGCCTTGATCTGGCCCATGGCGGAGGAAGTGCTGTCGAACATCATGTCGACTTCGCCGCCGATGATGTCGACGTGGGCCTGCGAGCTGCCCTTGTAGGGCACGTGGATCGACTTCATGCCGGTGGCCAGGTTGAAGGCCTCGCCGCCCACGTGCTGGGTGCTGCCTATGCCGGAGGAGGCGTACTTGAAGCCGCCCGGCCTGGCGCCCATGGCCGCTACCAGCTCCTTCACCGATTTGTAGGGAGAGCTTGCCGAGACCACCAGCACGTTGGGCATCACCGCCACCAGGCCGATCGGCTGCAGGTCTTTCAGCGGGTCGTACTTGAGCTTGAGGATGTGGGGTGCCACCGCCTGCGCGGTGTTGGTGGCCAGCAGCAGCGTGCTGCCGTCGGCCGCGGCGCGCGCCGTGAGCTCGCCGGCAATGGTGTTGGAGGCGCCGGGCCGGTTCTCCACCGTCACGGGCTGCTTGAGCACCGGCGCGAACTTGTCGGCCAGCACGCGCGCCAGGATGTCGGTGCCGCCTCCGGGCGAGGCGCCGACCAGGATGCGCAGCGGCTTGTCGGGGTAGGCCGGCTGCTGCGCACCGGCGGTGGCGGCCATCAGCGCCAGCGCGGCCGTGCCCGCCGCGCGGGCCAGAAAAGATTGCTTCATCGGGGTGTCTCCTGCTTGTTTGGCGCGAGCTTAGGCAGCTTCATGCGGCCGATCCAATCAAAAAAGCCCGAAGCTCCATATACTTTTGTGCATGACCTCCGGTTCCGGCCTGACCGACGCATCGCTGATGCTCCACGTGCGGCCGCGCCAGTTGCTCCTGCTGGCGCGGCTCGATACCCACCGCCACCTGGGCCGCGCGGCCGAGGCCATGAACATCAGCCAGCCGGCCGCCACCAAGCTGCTGCAGCAGCTGGAGGACTCGCTCGGCGAAAGGCTTTTCGAGCGCCTTGCGCGCGGCATGGAGCCCACGCCCTATGGCGAGATCCTGATCCGCTATGCCCGCCGCGTGCTCAGCGACTTCGGCAGCGCGCGCGAGGAAATGCTCGCGCTGCGCTCCGGCCTCAGCGGCTCGCTGCGCGTGGGCAGCGTGCCGGGCGCCGTGCCCGAACTGCTGGCGCCGGCACTGGTCGAGTACCACCGCCGCCATCCGCAGGTGGCCGTGTCGGTGGTGGTCGAGACCAGCGACGTGATGCAGGCGCAGCTGGAGCAGGGCGATGTCGACCTGGTGCTGGGCCGGCTCACCGACGGCCACGACGAGGCGAAGTACGCGAGCGTGCCGCTGCTGGGCGAATCGCAGGTGGTGGTGGTGCGCGCCACGCACCCGGTGTTCGAGCGCGCCACCGTCACGCTGGCCGAGATGGCCAACTGGTCCTGGGTGCTGCAGCCGCCGGGCTCGCCGCAGCGCGGGCGCTTCGAGGCGGCGATGCGGGAGGCGGGCATCCAGGCGCGGCTCGACATCATCGAAACGGCATCGCCCATTGCCATCACCGCCTTGCTCGAGAACTCCGACATGGCGGCCGTGATGCCGGCTTCGCAGGCCAGCCACTACGCCCGGCTGGGCGTGCTGCGCACGGTGCCGGTGGAACTGCCGGTGCGCGTACCGCCAATCTGCCTCGTCACCCGGCAGGACCGCGCGCTCTCACCGGCCGCGGCGCAGTTCCGGCGCCAGCTGCTGGGCGGCGCCTGAAGCCTTTGGATTGAGATTTTCCATGCTGTATTGCACCAACTAGGGAATCTCCTAGCCAACTGGTGCATGAAAGTACCATAGCGAGCCGGTGAAGTACCAAACCCGCAAGCGCGTTTCTCCAGAATCCCGCCACGGCGACCCAAACAGAGCGGGCGTCGCTCACCTCTAGGAGACAACATGAAGCGTTTTCTGAAAGCGGGCCTCGTCCTCGCACTCATCGGCACGGGCGCGATGTCCCAGGCCGCCACCGAACTCGTGATCGCGACCGTCAACAACGGCCACATGATCGAGATGCAGAAGCTCACCCCCTTCTTCGAAAAAGCCAACCCCGACATCAAGCTCAAGTGGGTCACGCTGGAAGAAGGCACGCTGCGCCAGCGCGTGACCACCGACATCGCCACCAAGGGCGGCCAGTTCGACGTGATGACCATCGGCCTGTACGAAACCCCGATCTGGTCGAAGAAGGGCTGGCTCAAGCCCATTGCCACCGACGCCGCCTATGACGTGGACGACCTGCTGCCCGCCATCCGCAACGGCCTGTCGACCGACGGCAAGCTCTACGCCGCGCCGTTCTACGGCGAGAGCTCGATGCTCATGTACCGCAAGGACCTGGCCGACAAGGTGGGCGTGAAGTTCTCCGAGCAGCCGACCTGGGCGCAGGTGAAGGAGTTCGCCGACAAGGCCAATGACCCGAAGGCCGGCGTGTACGGCATGTGCCTGCGCGGCAAGCCGGGCTGGGGCGACAACATGGCCTTCCTGACCACGCTGGTCAATACGCACGGCGGCCAGTGGTTCGACATGCAGTGGAAGCCGCAGATCGACACCAAGCCATGGAAGGACGCCATCACCTTCTACGTCGACTTGATGAAGAAGAACGGCCCTCCGGGCGCCTCGGCCAACAGCTTCAACGAGAACCTCGCGCTCTTCAACGAAGGCAAGTGCGCGGCCTGGGTCGACGCGACCATCGCGGCCTCGTTCATCAGCGACCCGAAGCAGTCGAAGGTGGCTGACAAGGTGGCGTTCGCGCAGGCGCCGATCGCCGTCACGCCCAAGGGCGCCAACTGGCTGTGGTCGTGGAACCTGGCCATTCCGGCCAGCTCGACCAAGGACGACGCCGCGCAGAAGTTCATCAAGTGGGCCACGTCCAAGGACTACGTCAACCTCGTGGCCAAGGAAACCGGCTGGGCTTCGGTGCCGACCGGCACGCGCAAGTCGACCTATGCGAACCCCGAGTTCCAGAAGGTTGCGAAGTTTGCTGCAGCCGAGAAAAGGGCCATCGACACCGCCAACCTCACCGACAGCACGCTGCCCAAGTCGCCCTACGCCGGCGTCCAGTACGCGGCCATCCCCGAGTTCCAGGCCATTGGCGTGGCCGTGGGCCAGCAGATGAGCGCGGCGCTGTCGGGCAAGGTCACGGTCGACCAGGCGCTGAAGACCTCGCAGACGGCGGCCGAGCGCGAGATGAAGAAGGCCGGGTACTACAAGTAAGCCAGGCTTTCTTTCTTGCTCCCTCCCCTCCCGGGGGAGGGTTGGGGTGGGGGCACGCGGCGCACCAATCGCCGCAGCGCTCGAGCAGCGAGCCCCCATCCCCGCCTTCCCCAGAGGGGGAAGGAGCCAGAGACAACGAGAAGGAACCTCTTCATGAAACGCCTCCTGCCCCGCGCCCTCATGGCGCCCGCCGTGCTCACGCTCCTGCTGTGGATGATCGTGCCGCTCGCGATGACGTTGTACTTCTCGTTCGTGAACTACAACCTCATGCAGCCCGGCGAACGCACCTTCGCGGGCATCGAGAACTTTCACTACTTCGTCACCGATCCGGACTTCTGGCCCGCGACCTGGAACACGCTGGTGCTGATCGGCAGCGTGATCGCCATCACGGTGGTGCTCGGCGTGCTGCTCGCGCTGCTGGTGAACGAACCCTTTCCGGGCCGCGGCATCGTGCGGGTACTGCTGATCTCGCCCTTCTTCGTCATGCCCGCGGTCAACGCGCTGCTGTGGAAGCACATGATGATGAATCCCATCTACGGCATCCTGGCCGACGTGTGGCGCTTCTTCGGCGCGACGCCGGTCGACTGGCTCACCGATGTGCCGCTGTTCTCGGTGATCGTCATGGTGGCCTGGCAGTGGCTGCCGTTCGCCTGCCTGATCTTCATCACCTCGCTGCAGTCGCTCGACCGCGAGCAGATGGAAGCCGCGCGCATGGACGGCGCGAGCGCGTTCCAGCGCTTCTTCTACCTGACCATCCCGCACCTCGGCCGGCCGATGGCGGTGGTGATCATGATCGAGATGATCTTTCTGCTCAGCGTGTTCGCCGAAATTGCCATCACCACCAATGGCGGCCCGGGCAACGAGAGCACCAACATGACCTACCTGATCTTCAAGCAGTCGCTGATGAACTTCGACGTGGGCGTGGCCTCGGCCGGTGCGCTGTTCGCGGTGGTGCTGGCCAACATCGTGGCCGTGTTCCTGATCCGCATCATCGGCAAGAACCTGGATTGAAGGAACGACCATGCAACCCAGCAATTTCCTTCCGCAACTGCTGCGCACCGCCGGTGCATGGGCCGTGGCGCTTCTGCTGTTCTTTCCGCTCGGCTGGCTGTTCCTCACGGCCTTCAAGACGGAGCTGCAGGCGATCCACGTGCCGCCGCTCTTCATCTTCGAGCCCACGCTCGGCAACTTCAGCGAAGTGCAGCGCCGCAGCGACTACCTGCTGTATGCGCGCAACTCGCTCATCACCAGCCTGGGCTCGACCATCATCGGCCTGCTGATCGCGGCGCCCGCCGCGTACTCGATGGCCTTCTTCCGCACGAAGAAGACGCGCGACATCCTGATGTGGATGCTCTCCACCAAGATGATGCCGGCCGTCGGGGCGCTGGTGCCGATCTACGTGCTCGCGCAGACTGCGGGCCTGCTGGATTCGCTCACCGCGCTGACCATCGTGTTCACGCTGTCGAACCTGCCGATCATGGTGTGGATGCTCTACAGCGCCTACAAGGACATTCCGAACGAAATCCTCGAAGCCGCGCGCATGGACGGCGCCAGCCTGTGGACAGAGTTCCGCCACGTCGTGCTGCCGTTGTCGGTGGGCGGTCTCGCATCGACCGGCCTCTTGTGCCTGGTGCTGAGCTGGAACGAGGCCTTCTGGGCGCTCAATCTCAGCTCGGCCAAGGCCGGCACGCTGGCCACGCTGATCGCCTCGTACTCCAGCCCCGAGGGCCTGTTCTGGGCCAAGCTGTCGGCCGCCTCGCTGATGGCCATTGCGCCCATCGTCGTGTTCGGCTGGTTCAGCCAGAAGCAGCTCGTCCAGGGCCTGACCTTCGGCGCCGTCAAGTAAAGAAAGGGAGACACCCCATGGCCTACCTGCAACTCAAAGACATCAAGAAGAGCTTCGGCGACGTCGACATCATCAAGGGCGTCGATCTCGAAATCCAGAAGGGCGAGTTCATCGTCTTCGTCGGGCCTTCGGGCTGCGGCAAGTCGACGCTGCTGCGCCTCATTGCGGGGCTCGAGCCGATCACCAGCGGCAAGCTGCTGCTCGACGGCAAGGACATCACCTGGGCGCCTTCGGGCAAGCGCGACCTGGCGATGGTGTTCCAGAGCTATGCGCTCTATCCGCACATGAGCGTGTACGACAACATGTCCTTCGCGCTCAAGCTCGCGGGCGTGCCGAAGGACGAGATCAAGACCAAGGTCGAGTACGCGGCGAAGACGCTCAACCTCACGCAGTACCTCGACCGCACGCCCAAGGACCTGTCGGGCGGGCAGCGCCAGCGCGTGGCGATCGGCCGCGCGATAGTGCGCGCGCCCAAGGTGTTTTTGTTCGACGAGCCGCTGTCCAACCTCGACGCGGCGCTGCGCGGCAACACGCGCGTCGAGATCCACAAGCTGCACCGATCGCTCGGCGCCACCACCATCTACGTGACGCACGACCAGGTCGAGGCCATGACGCTGGCCGACCGCGTGGTGGTGCTCAGGGACGGCCTCATCGAGCAGGTCGGCACGCCCCTCGAGCTCTACGACCACCCGGCCAACCAGTTCGTCGCGCAGTTCATCGGCATGCCGTCGATGAACATGGTGGCGGCAAGCGCGATTCCGAGCTTCTCCGCCGCCACCGGCGGGCGCCTGCCGAGCGACGGCTTCCTGGGCGTGCGGCCCGAAGGCCTGCGCGTGCATCCGAAGCAGGCCGCCGCCACGGGCGTGCCGGGGCGTGTGGAGCTGATCGAGGCGCTGGGTGCCGACACGCTGATCCACGTCGACGTGGGCGGCGTGCCGCTGATCGCGCGCCAGAACGAGCGCACGCCGCTGCATGCGGGCGACGACGTGGCGGTCGAGCTCGATCCGTCGGTGCTCCATTTGTTCAACCGCGAAGGCCGTTCGGTCTCCGCCTGACTTCTTCCGGAACATTCCCGTGACCCTCGCAGCAGCGCCTCTCGATGCGCCAACTCCACCCCCGGCTCCGTCGGAGTTCATGGTGCTTCACCTTGGACTCGGCTCGTTCCATCGGGCCCACCAGGCCGTCTATCTGCAGCGGCTGATCGATGCGGGCGACACCCGCTGGTCGCTCTCGGGCGCCAACATCCGGCCCGACATGGCCGAGGTCGTCGCCGCGCTGCAAGCGCAGGACGGCCGCTACACGCTCGAAACCGTGTCGCCGGCCGGCGAGTACCGGTACGAGCAGATCGAGGCCATCCGTGAAGTGCTGCCGTGGGAGCCTTCGCTGGCCGCGGTGGTCGCGCGCGGCGCGGCGCCGTCCACGCGCATCGTTTCGTTCACCGTGACCGAGGCCGGCTACTACCTCGACACCAAGGGCCGCCTGGACCTGTCGTTCGGCGATCTCGCAGCCGATATCGAGCGCGCGCGGCGCGGCAATGCCCGCAATGAGGGTGGCGAGGGCGTGACGATCTACGGCGCCGTCTGCGCGATCCTGCGCGCGCGCAAGGCCGCGCAAGCGGGCGCGGTCACGCTGCTCAACTGCGACAACCTGCGCCACAACGGCGACCGCTTCCGTGCCGGACTGCTCGAATTCATCGAACGCGCGGGCGATGGCGATTTGCTGGCATGGGTGCAAGCGAACACCGCCTGCCCGAACGCGATGGTCGACCGCATCACGCCGCGCCCGCCGCCCGAGCTGCGCGCGCGCGTGAAGGCCGCGACCGGCCGCGACGATGCGGCCGCCATCACCGGCGAGAGCTTCATCCAGTGGGTGATCGAGGACAACTTCGCGGCCGGGCGGCCCGACTGGGGCCGCGTGGGCGTGGAGCTGGTCGAATCGGTGCAGCCTTACGAAGAGGCCAAGATCCGCATCCTCAACGCCACGCACAGCTGCACCGCCTGGGCGGGCACCCTGGCGGGGCTCAACTTCATCCACGAAGGCACGCACGACGCCGCCATCCGCAGGATGGCGTTCGACTACGTGACCGACGACGTGATCCCATGCCTGAGTCCGAGCCCGATCGACCTCGCGGCCTACCGCGACGTGGTGCTCGACCGCTTCGGCAACCCCGCGATCCGCGACACCAACCAGCGCGTGGCGGCCGACGGCTTCTCGAAGATCCCGGGCTTCATCGCGCCTACGGTGCGCGAGCGGCTGGCCGCGGGGCAGCCGATCGACAGCGTTGCGATGCTGCCCGCGCTGTTCCTGGCCTTCCTGCAGCGCTGGCATCGCGGGGCGCTGCCCTATGCCTACCAGGACCAGGGCATGGACGAAGCCGCGGCGCACGCGATCTGCGATGCCGCCGATCCGGTGCTCGCGCTGTGCTCGGACCCGGGCCTGTGGGGCGCCGCCGCGGGCGATGCACGGCTGGTCGACGCGGTGCGCGCGGCGAGCGGTCGCGTGGCAAATTTCCTGAACCCTGGAGCAACGACATGAGCGAACGTTTGAAGAACCGCCACGTGCTGCTGACCGGTGCCGGTGGCGGCATCGGCCTGGCCGTGGCCGAGGCCTGCATTGCGGAGGGCGCGCGCTGCAGCGTGATCGACCGCGCCGCGGCGGCACCCGAGGCGGTGCGCGCGCTGCAGCAGCAGCACCCCGACCATCTGGCCTACATCGCGGCCGACGTGACCGACACACAGGCCATCGCGCACATGCTGGCCGAGGCGCAGGTCGCCTTCGGGCCGATCCACACGCTGTTCAACAATGCCGCGGTGTTCGACCTGGCGCCGCTGCTCGACAGCGACGAGGCTTCGTTCGACCGGCTGTTCGCGGTCAATGTGAAAGGCATGTTCTTCGTGATGCAGGCCGTGCTGCGCCACATGGTGGAGGCCGGCACGCAAGGCGCGTCGGTCATCAACATGGCCTCGCAGGCCGGGCGGCGCGGCGAGGCGCTGGTGTCGCACTACTGCGCCACCAAGGCCGCGGTCATCAGCTATACGCAGAGCGCCGCGCTGGCCATGGCGCCGCACGGCATCCGTGTCAACGGCATTGCACCCGGTGTGGTCGACACGCCGATGTGGGACCA
This sequence comes from Variovorax sp. VRV01, assembly GCF_014852545.1. Taxonomy (NCBI): domain Bacteria; kingdom Pseudomonadati; phylum Pseudomonadota; class Betaproteobacteria; order Burkholderiales; family Comamonadaceae; genus Variovorax; species Variovorax sp. VRV01. The sequence continues at coordinate 192,889 of NZ_JACVBS010000003.1, read as the reverse complement.
TGTCGACAGCCTGTTCGCCAAGGCCGAAGGGCTGCCGCCCGGCGAGAAGAAGCGCCGCGTGGGCCTGGAGGTGCCGCTCGGCCGCATGGGCGTGCCGGCCGACATCGCAGGCGCGGCGGTATTCCTGGCCAGCGACGAGGCGCGCTACATCACGGCGCAGACCCTCAACGTCGATGGCGGCAATGTCATGAGCTGACGAGTGATGACCGAAGACTTCCATCTGTACCTCGACAGCGCGGACCTGGCCGAACTGAAGACTTGCCTGCCGCACCCGGTAGTGCACGGCGTGACGACCAACCCCACGCTGCTGCAGCGTGCGGGCATCGGCCGCGGCGAAGTGCCCGCTTTGCTGAAGCGCTGCATCGAACTGGGCGCGCGCCAGGTGCAGGCGCAGGTGTATTCGAGCGAGGTCGACGGCATGCTCGAAGACGCGGATGCCTTGCTCTCGCACTTCGACCGGGGCCAGCTGGTGGTGAAGATCCCCGCCACGCGCCAGGGCCTGGATGCCGGCGCGCGGCTCATCGCGCAAGGCGTGCCCGTCACGTGGACAGCCGTCTATGCGCCCGAGCAGGCGCACTTCGCCGCGCAACTGGGCGCGGCCTACGCGGCACCGTACCTCGGCCGGCTCGACGATGCCGGGGTCGACGGGCTCGCGCTGATCGCGCAGATGCAGGCGCTGATCGCGCAGCGGCCTTCTTCGGGTACGCGGCTGCTGGTGGCCAGCATCCGCTCGCGCGAAGCCTATCTTTCGCTGCTGGCGCTGGGCGTGGGCGCCATCACGATCCCGCCGCGCCTCTTTGCCGAACTGCTCGACCACCCCGCCACGCTGGCCGCGGAGCGCGGCTTCCTGGCCGATGCGCGCACCTTGCCCTGAGAGAAGAGAATCCGAGAACCATGCGCATTGCACTCACGGGCGAAGCCCTCATCGATTTCACCGCCAGCGAGGCCGGCACGCTCGCGTTCCTGGGCCACGAGGGCGGCTCGCCGCTCAACACCGCCGTGGCCTGCGCGCGCCTTGGCCAGCCCACCGGCTTTCTCACGCAGCTGTCGACCGACCTGTTCGGCGAACGGCTGATGGGCTTTCTCGAACGCAACGGCGTCGACACCAGCTTCATCCTGCGCAGCAATGCGCCGTCGACGCTGGCCTTCGTCGAGCGCACGCCGCGGACCAACCGCTATGCCTTCTACACGCGCGGCAGCGCCGACGCCACCTGGGCGCCCGAACCGCTGCCGCAGTTGCCGGCGGAGTGCCGCTTCCTGCATTTCGGCTCGATCTCGATGCTGCAGGAGCCGGCGGCCACGCGCATTGCCGAGCTGGTCACGGCCAGCGCCGGGCGCCGCGTGATCGTGTTCGACCCGAACGTGCGTCCCAGCCTGATTCCCGACATGGCCGCCTACCGCGAGCGCGTGACGGGCTGGCTCGCCATGGCCGACCTCGTCAAGCTCAGCGACGAGGACGCCGAACTGCTCGCCCCCGGCCAGCCGGTCGATGCGCTGGCCGCGGAATGCCTCCAGGCCGGCGCGCACGCCGTGGTCGTCACGCGCGGCGGCGCGGGCGCCACACTTTGGCGCACGGGGCACGCGCCCCTCACCGTGGCGGCGCCGCAGGTCCAGGTGGTCGACACCATCGGCGCGGGCGACACCTTCACGGCCGGACTCTCGGTGGCGCTGCTCGCGCACGGCGTCGAGCACCCGGCCCGGCTCGGCGAACTGGGCGACGACGCCTGGCGCGAAGTGATGCGCTTCGCCGCCACCGCCGCCGCACTCAACTGCACCCGCGAAGGTGCCGATCCGCCCACGCTCGACGCGGTGCACGCCGCGCTGGCGCAGGAAGACAATGGGGCCGTCGCTTCCCGGCCCTGACCCCCGTGCTGCCATGACAACGTCCACACGCAAACGCTCGATTCCCCGTCAGCGCCAACCCGAGCTGGAGCGTGACATTGCGCGCTCGCCGTCGCTGGGCTACGAGGCCCCCGAAACCGGCCTGGTGCGCTGCCTGGCGCACGGCTTTCCGAGCCCGCTGGTGCGATGGCATTTCCATGAAGACTACGAGCTGCACCTGATCACCGAGACCTCTGGCAAGGCCTTCATCGGCGACTGGATCGGGCCGTTCCAGCCCGGGCACCTCGTGCTGTGCGGGCCGCGGCTGCCGCACAACTGGATCTCGCTCGACGTGCCCGAAGGCGGCGCCGCGGGACGCGACCGGGTGATCCAGTTCCGCCACGAGCCCATCGAGCGCGCCGCGGCCGAGATTCCGGAACTGCGCGAGGTGATGCAGCTGTTCGAGCGCGCGCGCCATGGCATCGAGTTCTTCGGCATGTCGCAGCAGGCGCAGGCGCACTGGGACAACATCAAGGCCGCGCGCGGCGTGCGCCGGCTCGGGCTGTTCCTCGAGTTCATGGCCGACCTCGCGCAGTGCACCGACTACCGGCTGCTTTCGAGCGTGCAGATGCAGGGCGCGCAAGGCATCGAGGGCGACGCCCAGGTCGACCAGATCAACGATATCGTCAACCGCATCACCAGCAACATGGCGGAGCCGATTTCCATGTCGGAGGTGGCGGCCGAACTGGGCATGAGCGAAAGCCGCTTCAGCCGCTTCTTCCGGCGCTCCACCGGCAACAGCTTCACCGACTTCGTCAACCGGGTGCGCATCAACAGCGCCTGCCACCTGCTGATGCAGACCGACCATTACGTGACCGACATCTGCTATCAGGTCGGCTTCAACAACGTGGCCAACTTCAACCGCCGCTTCCTCGAGATCAAGGGCATGACGCCGAGCGAGTTCAGGCGCCAGGCCGACACGCGGTTCGGCTGACCACAGGCTTTTTCCAAGGCGCAATCAGGGGGCACCATCTTGTATCTGGGACTCGACCTCGGCACGTCCGAGCTCAAGGCGCTGCTGCTCGCCGACGATCACCGCATCGTCGGCGTGGCACGCGCGCCGCTCACCGTCGAGCGGCCGCAGCCGCTCTGGTCGGAGCAGGCGCCGAGCCAATGGTGGCATGCGCTCGAGGAGGCGATGCGCGCGCTCGGAAAGTCGCATCCCGAGGAACTGGCGGCCGTGCGCGCCATCGGCTTGTCGGGCCAGATGCATGGCGCCACGCTGCTGGACGCCGCCGGCGAGGTGCTGCGACCCGCCATCCTCTGGAACGACGGACGCAGCGGCCCGCAGTGCGAGGCGCTGGCGCGTACCGTGCCGCGGCTGGGCGAGATCGCGGGCAACCTCGCGATGCCTGGCTTCACCGCGCCCAAGCTGCTGTGGGTGCGCGAGCACGAGCCCGACATCTTCGAGCGCGTGGCGCGCGTGCTGTTGCCGAAAGACTGGCTGCGCTTCATGCTCAGCGGCGAGGCCGTCAGCGAAATGTCCGATGCGGCCGGCACGCTGTGGCTCGACGTCGGCGCGCGCGACTGGTCCGACGAACTGCTCGCGGCCACTGGGCTCACGCGCGGCCACATGCCGCGGCTGGTCGAGGGCAGTGCAGTGTCGGCGCGGCTCAAGCCCGAGCTGGCCGCGCGCTGGGGTGTGGGCAGCAGCACCGTGCTCATTGCTGGCGGCGCGGGCGACAACGCCGCCAGCGCCGTCGGCATGGGGCTGGTGGAGCCGGGGCAGGGCTTCGTGTCGCTCGGCACCTCGGGCGTGGTGTTCGTCTCGACCGACCGTTTTTTGCCCAACCCCGCGCAGGCGATGCACGCCTTCTGCCATGCGCTGCCCGGGCGCTGGCACCAGATGTCGGTGATGCTTTCGGCCGCGAGCGCCGTGAGCTGGGCCGCCAAGGCATTCAAGTTCGCCGATGAGGCGGCATTGCTCGAAGCTGCCGCGTCGGTTGCACCGGCACAGCGCGAACGTTGCCCGTTGTTCCTGCCGTATCTCTCGGGCGAGCGTTCTCCGCACAACAACCCGAACGCGCAGGGCGTGCTGTTCGGGCTCACGCATGCGCACGGTCCGGCGGAGATCGCCTATGCCGTGGTCGAGGGCGTGAGCTTCGGGTTGCGCGACGGCTTCGACACCCTGCGCCTGCCGGCCGGCATGCCGCTGCGCGAAGTGGCGCTGGTGGGCGGCGGCGCGCGCAGCGTCTGGTGGGGCCAGTTGCTGGCCGACATCTTCGAGGTGCCGCTCACGCTCTATGCGGGCAGCGAGACAGGTGGGGCGCTGGGTGCGGCTCGCCTTGCCTGGCTGGCCGACGGAGGCACCGTGGCCGAGGTGTGCACGCTGCCGCCGGTCAAGCAGCGGCTCGTGCCCTCGCAAGACGGCGCCACCGCGCACGCGGCACGCCATGCGCGCTTCAAGCGCCTCTACACAGCATTGCGCGATCAGTTCCGATGAGCGCCGCATTGTGAAGCGCCCATAAAAAAACCCGTCGAGAGACGGGTTTTTTTATTCGGGAGACACCGCGGATCCGGCTCCGCCGGTCCGCAGGTGTCGCCCCTGGAGGGGGAGGCGGCTACACGCAGTAGTGAGCCGCTTCGGGGGTGGGCAATTACATGCCCATGCCGCCCATGCCACCCATGCCGCCCATGTCGGGCATGCCGCCGCCAGCACCGGCTTCTTCCTTCGGTGCGTCGGCGACCATGGCTTCGGTCGTCAGCAGCAGCGAGGACACCGAGGCGGCGTTCTGCAGTGCGGTGCGGGTGACCTTCGTCGGGTCCAGGATGCCCAGCTCGAGCATGTCGCCGTACGTGTCGTTCGCAGCGTTGAAGCCGTAGTTGCCCTTGCCGGCCAACACCGCGTTCACCACCACCGAGGCTTCGCCGCCGGCGTTGTTCACGATTTCGCGCAGGGGTGCTTCGATGGCCTTGAGCACCAGCTTGATGCCGGCGTCCTGGTCAGCGTTGTCGCCCTTGATCGAGTCGCCCACGGCTTGCTTGGCACGCAGCAGAGCCACGCCGCCGCCAGCCACGACGCCTTCTTCCACTGCAGCGCGGGTGGCGTGCAGGGCGTCTTCGACGCGAGCCTTCTTTTCCTTCATTTCGACTTCGGTGGCAGCGCCAACCTTGATCACTGCAACGCCGCCGGCCAGCTTGGCCACGCGCTCTTGCAGCTTTTCACGGTCGTAGTCGCTGGTGGCTTCCTCGATCTGCACGCGCACTTGCTTCACGCGGGCTTCGATGTCGGCTGCAGCGCCCGAACCGTCGATGATGATGGTGTTTTCCTTGCCCACTTCGATGCGCTTGGCCTGGCCCAGGTCGGCCAGCGTCACCTTCTCGAGCGTCAGGCCCACTTCTTCAGCGATGACCTTGCCGCCCGTCAGGATGGCGATGTCTTCCAGCATGGCCTTGCGGCGGTCGCCGAAGCCAGGTGCCTTGACGGCGACGACCTTCAGGATGCCGCGGATCGTGTTCACGACCAAGGTAGCCAGGGCTTCGCCCTCGACTTCTTCGGCAATGATCAGCAGCGGACGGCCGGCCTTGGCGACTTGTTCCAGCGTGGGGAGCAGGTCGCGGATGTTGCTGATCTTCTTGTCGAACAGCAGCACGAAGGGGTTGTCCAACAGCGCCGATTGCTTCTCGGGGTTGTTGATGAAGTAGGGCGACAGGTAGCCGCGGTCGAACTGCATGCCTTCGACGACGTCGAGTTCGCTGTCCAGCGACTTGCCGTCTTCCACGGTGATCACGCCTTCCTTGCCGACCTTGTCCATCGCGTCAGCGATGAGCTTGCCGATGGTTTCGTCGCTGTTGGCCGAGATCGAGCCGACTTGAGCGATTTCCTTCGACGTGGTGGTGGGCTTCGAAGCCTTCTTCAGCTCGGCGACCAGGGCCGTGACGGCCTTGTCGATGCCGCGCTTCAGGTCCATCGGGTTCATGCCGGCAGCCACCAGCTTGAAACCTTCGCGAACGATGGCCTGGGCCAGCACGGTCGCGGTGGTGGTGCCGTCACCGGCGTTGTCCGAAGTCTTGGAGGCCACTTCCTTCACGAGCTGGGCGCCCATGTTCTGGAGCTTGTCCTTGAGTTCGATTTCCTTGGCGACCGACACACCGTCCTTGGTGACGGTCGGGGCGCCGAACGAGCGCTCGAGCACCACGTTGCGGCCCTTGGGGCCCAGGGTCACCTTGACGGCGTTGGCGAGGATGTTGACACCCTCGACCATGCGTGCGCGGGCTTCACCGCCGAAGACTACGTCTTTTGCTGCCATGTTTTATTACTCCGAATGGGGATGGATGGATTACTTCTCGACGACTGCGAACAGGTCGTCTTCCTTCATGACCAGCAGTTCGTCGCCATCGACCTTGACGGTCTGGCCGCTGTACTTGCCGAACAGGACGCGGTCGCCGACCTTGACGGTCAGTGCGGTCAGGTCGCCCTTGTCGGTGCGCTTGCCGGGGCCGACGGCCAGGACTTCACCCTGGTCGGGCTTTTCGGCGGCTGCGTCGGGGATGACGATGCCGGAGGCGGTCTTGGTTTCGCTGTCAACACGCTTGACGATCACGCGATCGGCCAAAGGACGAAGTTTCATTGCATCTCCTGGATAAGAAACGGGGTTGTGGTCGGGCGCCGGCGGGAAAGACCGGCAGCCCATCGACTGGAAGCGAGGCTTTGTTAGCACTCATCAGCAGCGAGTGCTAATCATAAGGGCAATCGGGGGAGTTTCAAGGGCCCGGGCGCGCATCTGCGGCGCTGCCCGCCTATTCCGGCGCGTGCGACAGCACAAAGGAGAGCGATGTCAGGTGCTCCACCTTGTCGGTCTTGAGGGGATCTTCCGGCGGTGCGGCCCACTGGGCGGTGACGACGTTCAGCCCCTGGTTTCGCACCTTGATGACCACACTGCCGTCGGCGCCGCTTTCCATGGGCCTGGCGTCGGGATCGTTGACGAAATCACTCAGCACCAGGGCGCCCGCCACGGGCTTGCCCTGGTAGAGCACGCGCAGGCGCAGGTCTTGCCCGAGCTTCTCGGGCAGGGCGGCATCGACCGGGACGATCTGCAGCGCATGCCCGGGCAGCGGCGGCAAGGCATTGCGCAGCGGGCTGCGCAGATGCACCGCATATTTGAAGTTGTGGCCGCTCGTGAGCGCGCCGGGAACTTCGTTCTTGCCCTTCTTGAGCCATTTGCCTTCCGGCGTCTTGCTCCAGATGCCGTTGTCGAGCACCGCTGCGACGATGGCGGGTTTCTCCTTGGTGTCCACAAGCAGCAGGCGCCCGTTCACCTCCAGGGCGGTCGGCACGGGCTTCCCGTATGCGTCATAGGCGCTGACCGCGGTGATCAGCGGCTGCCGCTTGACCGTATCCAGGTCGTCGGCGCCCTCGCCATAGATCAATGCGAGATCGCCCGAGCGCTGGGCAAACCAGATGCCGTGCGCCTGCGCGCCCGCGGAAGAAAGTACGGCCGCCGCTGCGAGCGTGGCCAGGGCGGCGATTCGGTGCAGCCTGTTCATCATTGGGAGTCCAGTCGAAAAAATGCGGATACGGGGTGAATGCACGGGCTTCAGAGGTCCAGCTTCAGGCTGGCCACGACGCTGCGCCTGGCGCCCGGAATCACGTACAGGTTGCCCCACGAGGCGGTGTAGTAGTTCCGGTTGAAGAGGTTGTGCACGTCGATCGACACGCGGGCGGTCTTGTTGATCTGCCAGAAGCTCACCAGCTTGACGGTGGTGTAGGCCGGCAGCGCGTAGGTGTCGGCGCTGTTGCCCGAACGGTTGCCGACGTAGTTGATGCCGGCACCGATTCCATAGCGGCTGCCGTCGGCCAGCGCATCCTCGCGGATGGCGAACAGGCCGGCGCTCGTCTTCGGGATGTTCACGATGCGTGTGCCGGGCGCCAGCGTTGCGTCCTTCGAGATCCGGGCGTCAACGTACGCGAAATTTCCGCTCACCCGCCAGTTCCTGTCGATCTGGCCATAGACGTCGGCCTCGAAGCCGCTGCTCTTGACCTCGCCGGCCGCCACGGAGAAGCCGGGCGTGTCGCTGGCCGTCAGCACGTTCGTCTTCTTGATGTCGAACACGGCCAGGTTGGCGCCCAGGCGCTGGTCCGGCGTCTGCAGCTTCACGCCGGCCTCCAGCGCGGTGGAGCGCTGCGGATCGAAGGCCTGGCCGTTCTTGTCGGTGCCGCTGTTGCCGCGAAACGACTTGCCGGCGGAGACGTACCAGGAACTCCAGTCGTTCGGCAGGTAGGTGAGGCCTGCGCGCGGCGAAACGGCATCGTGCTTCTGGGCGCTGTTGCGGTTCACGCGGTCCTCGATGCTCTGCCTGAAGTGGTCGTAGCGGGCGCCCACCAGCAGCTTCCACTGCGGCGACAGGCTGATCTGGTCTTGCAGGAAAACGGCGCTCGCGCGCTGGTGCTCGTCCGAACTGGAAGTGAGCGAGGTGAGCGGCGGCCGGGGCCTGCCATAGACGGGCTGGTAGATGTCGATCGGGTAGTTGCCCGAGCGGAGGATTTCGGTGTTCATCCACAGCCTGGACGCTTCCACGCCGACCAGCAGCGTATGGGCCAGCGCGCCGGTCGTGAACTTGCCTTCCAGCTCCGCCTGGAAAGAAGTGTCGCGCGACGGCAGCTGGCGCCAGGTGGCGCGGCGGTTGAGCGTCCGGTTGTCGCTGGCCAGGGAAGTCGCTTCGGTGTAGTTGCCGGAGAAGGTGCTTTCCTTGTAGCTCGCACCGATGCGCGCGCGCCAGTTTTCCGACAGCTGGCGGTCCAGCGTGAGCTGGTGGGTATTGCTGGTGAGCGTCATGTTGCCGTCGCCGGGTTCGTTGAGCACCCGGTCGCGCGGCAGGGTTCCGAGCAGGCCGCGAACGTTGATCAGCCCGCGGTCCAGCGGCGTTTTCGAACGCAGGAATTCGGACTCGTAGTTGAGCACTGTCTTGTCGTCGATGACCCAGGTCAGCGCCGGCGCGACCAGGGTGCGCCTGTTGCTCAGCAGGTCGCTTCGGCTGTCGCCTTCTTCCACCGCCAGGTTCAGCCGGTAGGCCACGTTGCGGCTCAGCGCGCCGGTGCTGTCCAGCGTGCTGCGGCGCAGGCCCTGGCTGCCGATGCTGAAGTCGGCCGTGTTGCGACGCGTGAATTCCGGCTTTTTCGTGACGATGTTGATGGTGCCGCCGGGCTCGCTGCTGCCGTAGACCGCCGAAGCCGGGCCCTTGAGGAACTCGAAGCGCTCGACCGTGGCGGTGTCGCGCGGCGGGTTGTAGCCGCGCGATCCGGGAAAGCCGTTGACCAGGAATCCCATGTCGGTACTGCTGAACCCGCGGATGCCGAAGTTGTCCCAGGTGCCACCGAAGTCGTTGAGGCGCGTGATCCCACTGACAAAACCCACCGTGTCGGCCAGGCGCGTCGCACCCATGTCTTCGATCAGCTGGCTGGAGACGATGCGCACCGATTGCGGCACCTCCCGCAGCGGCGTGCTGGTGCGCGTGGCGCCGCTGCTGGTCGTGGGGTTGTAGCCCCCGGATTCGGGCTCGGCGACAACATGCACTTCGGGCAGCGATGTGCTCGCAGGGTCCGGCTGTCCGGTGCCGGTGCCTTGTGCCATGGAGAGCGGGGAAATGGAAGCGAGGGGGAGCAGGGCAAAAGCGATGCGTGACGACCGGATGCGGGATCTCATTGAAATTTGTTGACGTTTTATTTACAGTTAATGAGAATAAATCTCATTACCTATTGTAGACGTCCGCTACAGCTGGTCGGTCGGCACGAACCAGGAAAACAGCAGCAGTTGCAGCCGCGTGAGCAGGCTCGAGTCGGGCTCGCTGTCGAGCACCTCGTTGTCCACGTCGCCGGTGCCTATCCATTGCACGTTCTCGCCGTCGGGCAGCAGCACGACGCGGTAGACGCCCTCGATGTCGTCGAGCTGGTAGGCATAGAGAAGCGCCTGGGTCAGCTCGAAACTTCGCACGCGAACGCCGAACTCGGTGTTCAGCCGCGCCGAGCGCGGGTCGAGGTTCATGGAGCCCAGCAGCACCCATTCGCGGTCGACCAGCGCGAGCTTGGCGTGCAGCCGGCCGCGCGCCTTCTTGAGCAGGTCGCGCAACTGCCGGTTGCGCTTGAGCTGCCGGGTGCTGACCTCGTACAGGTTCACGCCCAGCTTCAGCATGTCGACGCGATAGCGGTTGTAGTTGATGTTGACCAGCGGCTCGTCGCTGTCGGCCAGCGAATTGGTGATGACACTGATGCGCACGCCGCGCGCCCGGCCCTCGCGGATGCGCACCATGCCTTCCTCGCCCGGAATGAAGTAGGGCGAGATCACCACCACGTCCGAACGCGCCGTGGCGGTCATTTCATGGAAACGCGCGGCCAGCGATTCGGCCGGTGACGCGAGGGTGCCCAGCGCCTTGTTGGGGCTGTCGGCCGCGGCATGGGCGTCGGCGCGCATCCACTTCATGCGGCCGACGTCGGCCAACTGGGCGCCGAGCGGCGGATCGCCCATCAGGTCGGTGCCCTGCAGGGCGGCGGGCGGCGGGGCATGGACCGGCGAGGTGGCGGCTTCGAACTCGGACTTCAGCGCCTCCGGGGTGCCGCTGGCGTTGGCGATCCGCTGGAGCGGGTAGACGACGTCGCTGTTCCAGTAGGTGTCGAAGATGCGGGCGGCCTCCGGAACCACGGGGCCGGCCATGATCAGTTCGAAGTCGATGAAGTTGGCGCCCTCGCTGCGCAGGAAATACTCGTCGGCCAGGTTGCGGCCGCCGGCAATGGCCATGGCGCCATCGGCCACGAAGAGTTTGTTGTGCATGCGATGGTTGAGGCGGCGGAAATCGCCGAAGAATTCCATCCAGCGCGTGGCCGAATGGTCGCGGGCGTTCACGAAGGGGTTGAACAGCCGGACTTCGGCGTTGGGTTCCGCGGCCAGGCCGAGCAGGAGGCGGTCCATGCCGGCCGTGTAGAAGTCGTCGAGCAGCAGGCGCACCCGCACGCCGCGCCGCGCGGCATCGCGCAATTCGCGCAGCAGCAGGCGGCCGGTCTTGTCGTTGCCGAGCTGATAGGTCTGTACGTCCAGCGAGGCCTGCGCCCGCCGCATCAGCTCGAAGCGCGCATCGAGCGCAAAGGAGGCCTCCACCAGCGGCCGGATGCTCGACAGGCCGTCGTGCGCGTCGTCCAGGCTGGCCGCGGCGCGGCCGAGCGCGGTGGAAGGGGAGGCGGCAATCGAGAGCGTTGGCGGCTCGGGCGTGCGCGGAGGCAGGCCGGCGCAGCCTGCGAGCACCCAGGCGATGCCGGTGGCCACCAGCCAGAGCGCCAGGCCGCGCAGCGCAGGAAACGAAGAGGCGATGAGCTTGTCGGGCATGGGGCCTGCGGACGCACACGACGTGCGGCCGGGATCGTAGCCGCTTTGCCTTGTGGCGCGCCGCACCGTCGGCGCGAGCGCTGCAGGAACGCCCCCTTGTCCAGGCGGGGAAATCGGAACAAATGAGACTTTATAACTATTAGAATGCGAATCGTTCTTAATAATGTTTCGGAGTGGAGAAGGAATGAAGAGGTTCATGGCGGGGCGCAAGGTCGCATCGGTGCTGGCAGGCTGCATGGCGATTTACGTGCATCACCAGGTTCTGGCCCAGACCACGGCGCCTGGCGCCCTGCCGGAAGTGAAGATCGATGCAAGCGCCGAGCTCGAAACCGCGACTTCGCCGGTGATCGGCTACCGCGCCAGGAACGCCGCCACCGCCACCAAGACCGACACGCCGCTGGCAGAAACGCCTCAGTCCGTGACCGTGGTCACGCGCGACCAGATGGTGGATCAGGGCGCAACCAACGTGCAGGACGCGCTCAACTACGCGGCCGGCGTGCGCTCCGATGCCTATGGCCAGGATTCGCGGACCGACTCCGTGCGCATCCGGGGCGCCACGCCCGACGTCTACCTGGACGGCCTGCGCCAGTCCTATGGCTACTACACCAGCACCACGCGCACCGAGCCCTACACGCTGGAGCGGCTCGAAGTGCTGCGCGGCCCGGCGGGCATGCTGTTCGGCGCGGGCACGGCCGCGGGCGTGGTCAACATGGTCAGCAAGCGTCCGCTACAGGAAACCCAGCGCGAAGTGGGCGTGCAGTTCGGCAGCTTCGGCCGCAAGCAGGTCCAGGCCGACCTCACGGGGCCGCTGAATGCCGACGGCAGCCTGTCGTACCGGCTGATCGCATTGCAGCGCAAGTCGGACTCGCAGGTCGATTACGTGCCCGACGACCGCAGCGTCATTGCGCCTTCGCTGACCTGGCGGCCCAATGCGGCCACCTCGCTCACGTTGCAGGGGCTGTGGCAAAAGGACAAGAGCGGCAGCAGCTCCCAGTTCCTTCCGTGGGAGGGCACCTTGCTGCCGAACCCGAACGGGAGCATTCCCGCCAGCCGATTCATCGGCGAGCCGGGCTTCGACTACTACAACAGCGAACGCAAGACCTTCGGCTGGCAGTTCGAGCACAAGTTCAACGAGAACTGGCGCGTGCGGCAGAACTTCCGCTACGCGAAAAACGAGAACGACAACCGCTACCACTATGGCGCTGCCTTCAGCGGGGCCGAGAGCTGGGACGCCACCGATCCGATCTTCAAGCGCGTGCTCGGCCGCTACTACGACAGCTATCTCACACGCAACCGCACGCAGACGCTCGACAACCATGTCGAGGGCCATTTCGAAACCGGCGCGGTGAAGCACACGCTGCTGGTCGGGGCGGATTTTTCCAGGCAGCGCGAGAACGTGTGGGGCGCAACGACCTTCGACACCATCGACGTCTACGCGCCGGTGTACGGCCATGTCGACCTGCCCGAGCGCGTGGCGCTGCCGCGCACGCGCCAGCGCCAGACCGGCGTCTATCTGCAGGATCAGATCAAGCTCGACAACTGGATCTTCGTGGCGGGCCTGCGGCACGACAGGGCGGTGTCCAGCGCCGCCGGCAGCGACGAGCAGAAGAGCAGCGCGACCACCAAGCGCTTCGGCCTGATGTATGCCATGCCCTCGGGCTGGTCGCCGTATCTGAGCTATACCGAATCGTTCACGCCGCAGTCGCCGCGCAACGGGCAGATCTTCACGCCCTTGCGCGGCGAGCAATGGGAAGCCGGCGTGAAGTATGAGCCGAAGGACCGCGCGCTGGCATTCAGCGCGGCGGTCTACGATCTGCAGGAGAAGAACCAGATCACTTCGCCGTCGCCGAACGTGTACACGCAAGCCGGCAAGACCAAGACCAAGGGCGTCGAACTCGAGGCCAAGGGATCCATCGGCCCCAATCTCGATCTCATCGCACACTACAACTACACCGATGCCGACGAACAGATCGAGGGCCTGCCCAAGCACCAGGCAAGCGTCTGGGCCAAGTACCGCTTCTCGATCGGCGGCGTCAGCGGCTTCTCGGCCGGCGCCGGCGTGCGCGTGATGAGCTCGTTCCGCGACCTGCAATTCGGCGTGGGACCGCGCGTGCCGGGCGTTGCGCTGGCCGACCTCGTGTTCGCCTACGACACCGCGCAGTGGCGCTATGCGCTCAACATCAACAACGTGACGGACAAGGCGTATTTCAGCACCTGCCTGTCGCGCGGCGACTGCTGGTACGGCTCGCGCCGAAACATCGTGGCCAGCGCGACCTACCGTTTCTAACAGCTCACTTTCGACGAGGGCAGCAACGACATGAACAGCCGAAAGATCAAGACCTGGGCCTGGGTGCACAAGTGGAGCAGCCTCGTGTGCACCGTGTTCATGCTGCTCCTGTGCATCACGGGCCTGCCGCTGATCTTCCATCACGAGATCGGGCACCTGCTGGGCACCGAGGTCGAGTCGCCCAAGATGCCCGCGAACACGCCGCGCGTGAGCCTGGACCGCGTGCTCGAAACGGCGCGTGCGAAACACCCTGACCGCGTGGTGCAGTTCGTTTCGCAGCCCGAGGACGACGACGGCCTCTGGTTCGTCACGCTCACGCCAACGCCTGCGCCCACGGACGACTTCAAGTCGGTGGCGGTGGACGCGCGCACCGGCGCCGTGCTTGCCCAGCCCAAGCTCGACGAAGGCTTCATGTACGTGATGTTCAAGCTGCACGTCGACCTGTTTGCCGGACTCGCGGGCAAGCTGTTCCTGGGCTTCATGGGCCTGCTGCTGCTGGTGGCCATCGTCTCCGGCGTGGTGCTCTATGCGCCGTTCATGCGCAAGCTCGACTTCGGCACGGTGCGGCGCGAGAAGCGCCCGCGCCTGAAGTGGCTCGACCTGCACAACCTGCTGGGCATCGTCACGCTGGTCTGGCTGTTCGTGGTGGGCTCCACCGGCATGATCAACACCTGGGCCGACCTGGTCATCAAGTACTGGCAGTACGACCAGCTCAGCGCGCTTCTTGCGCCCTACAAGGACGAGCCGACGGTGCCGGTGGCCCAGCGCGCATCGGTGCAGCGCTCGATGGAGGTCGCGCTCCAGCAGACGCCCGGCATGAAGCTGTCCTTCGTCGCGTTCCCCGGCACCGCGTTCTCGAGCCCGCACCACACCACCTTCTTCATGCGCGGCAGCGAGCCCTTCACCTCGAAGCTGCTGCAGCCGGTGCTGGTCGATGCCAAGACGGCCCAGGTGACCGCCGCGCCGAAGATGCCCTGGTACCTGACGGCGCTGCTGGTGTCGCAGCCGCTGCACTTCGGCGACTACGGCGGCATGCCGATGCAGATCATCTGGGCGCTGCTCGACATCGCGACCATCATCGTGCTGGGCAGCGGGCTGTACCTGTGGCTCAAGCGCGGCAACAGCGTGCCTGCTGCGGCCTCGCCGGTGGGCCAGCGGCCGCCGCATGGTGGGCATCAGCAGCCTGATCCGGCGCCCGCCATGAAGGTGCAGGCATGAAGCCGCGCCACAGCTTCCGGCACATGTGGGGCTGGCCGATCGTGCTCGGCATGCTGACCACCTTCGGGCTGGTCTCGGCGCTGTTCAGCGACGGCGGCCTGGGAGACATGCTGGCCTGGTTTGCGCTGGGCATTCCCGTTGCCGTCTGCGGCTGGTACGGCTGGCGCAGAAGAAGCTGAATCCGGCCCGACCGGGTTCCTGCCAGTACGGGCAGGGGCGCGCGCCGACGCAGAATCGGCGCAATGAAGCCTGCACTTTCCGCTACCGCCACTGCCGCCGTCCGCCTGCTCCTGCTGGGAGTTCCGCTCGCCGCGGCGGCGCAGCAGGCCGACCGCGGCAGCCTGCCCGAAGTCACCGTCTCCACGCCGCGCGGCGAGGTCGCGCCGTTCAACGTGCCTGGCTCGGTGGACCGGGTCGATGGCGCCGAGATGCGCGACAGCCGGCTGCAGGTCAATCTTTCCGAAAGCCTGGGCGGCGTTCCGGGCCTGCAGGTGCAGAACCGCATGAACTATGCGCAGGACCTGCAGCTGTCGATCCGCGGCTTCGGCGCGCGTTCCACCTTCGGCGTGCGCGGCGTGCGGCTGTATGTCGACGGCATTCCCGCCACGCTGCCCGACGGCCAGGGCCAGACCTCCAACATCGACATCGGCTCGCTCGACCGCATCGAGATACTGCGGGGGCCGTTCTCGGCGCTCTACGGCAACTCGTCGGGCGGCGTGCTGCAGGCCTTCACCGCGTCGGGCGAGGGTGCGCCGCGGCTTTCGTACTCGGCGGCCGGAGGGAGCTTCGGCACCTGGCGCCAGTCGCTGCAGGCCAGCGGGTCGCAGGGCGCAGTCGACTACCTGCTGAACGCGAGCCGCTTCCAGACCGACGGCTGGCGCGAGCACAGTGCGGCACGGCGCGACATTGCGAACGGCAAGCTCGGCATCGCGCTGGACAACGGCGACAAACTCACGCTGGTGCTCAACAGCGTGCGCATCAGCGCGCAGGATCCGCTGGGGCTCACGGCCGGGCAGTACGCGCTGGCGCCGCGCAGCGCACCGCTCGCCACCCAGTTCGACACCCGCAAGACCGTGGAGCAGACCCAGGCCGGCCTGCTCTATGAACGGCGCATCGATGCCGCGCAGTCGCTGCGGCTCATGGTCTACGGCGGCGAGCGCAAGACCGTGCAGTACCAGTCGATTCCGCCGTCGGCGCAACAGAACCCGCTGCATGCGGGCGGCGTGATCGACCTCACGCGCCAGTACGGCGGGCTCGATCTGCGCTGGACCGCCGCGCTGCAACTGGCCGACCGGCCGCTCGAACTGGTGGCGGGCCTGGGCTACGACAGCCTGCGCGAACAGCGCCGCGGCTACGAGAACTACCTCGGCCGCGTGGCTTCGCCCGTGCTGGGCGTGCAGGGGCGACTGCGGCGCAGCGAACGCAACGAGGTCTGGAATCTCGACCCTTACGCGCAGGCCACCTGGCGCCTCGCGGAGCAATGGACGCTCGAGGCCGGCGTGCGCCGCAGCAGCGTGCACTTCGATTCGCAGGACCGCTACATCGTGGGCGCCAACCGCGACGACAGCGGCAGCGCGCGCTACAGCAAGACGTTGCCCGTGGCCTCGCTGCGCTACCAGGCCACGCCCGATCTCGCGCTGTATGGCTCGATCGGCCGCGGCTTCGAGACGCCGACGCTCAACGAGCTTTCCTACCGCGCGGGCGTTGCCAGCGGGCTCAACTTCGCGCTGCGGCCCTCGGTCAACGTCAGCGTCGAACTGGGCGCGAAGGCGCGGTTGGGCGGAGGGCTGCTGACGGCGGCGCTGTTCCAGACCCGCACGCGCGACGAGATCGTGACCGACACCAACATCGGCGGCCGCGCCACTTTCCAGAACGCGGGCCGCACGCGGCGCAACGGCTTCGAGCTGGCCTGGCAGCACGAAACGGCCGACCACTGGCGCACCCAGCTGGCCTACACCTGGCTTGACGCGCGCTACCGTGATGCCTTCTGCTCGCCGTCGCCCTGCGCGGCATCCAACACGGTGGCGGCGGGCAACCGCATTCCGGGGATCGCGCGGCAATCGCTCTTCGCATCGCTGGGCTGGGTGCCGCCCGAAGGCTGGCGCGCCGGCGTCGAGATGCGCGCGCTCGGGCGCATGCAGGCCAACGACGCCAACACCGCCAGCGCGCCGGGCTATGCCGTCGCCGCGCTGTACGCCGGCTACCTGAAGAAGTGGGAGCGCTGGGAGTTCAACGCCTTTGCGCGCGTCGACAACCTGTTCGACCGCCGCTACGTGGGTTCGCTGATCGTCAACGAGGGCAACGCGCGCTACTACGAGCCCGCGCCGGGCCGCAACTGGACGGTGGGCCTGAGCGGGGCCTACCGCTTCTGAGGCTCAGACGCCGCCGTCCGTCATTCGGTACCAGCCGATCACGGCCGACACATAGAGGCGGCGCAGGCCATAGAGCGGGAATGGCCGCATGTCCGAGGGCTGCACCGGCAGCGCCTTCCTGTCGCCCGTGGCGATGTACTGCGCCAGGGCCTGGCCCATGCGCGTCTGCAGGCCGACCCCGCGGCCCTGGCAGCCGATGTCGATCAAGAGGCCCGGTGCGGGCTCGTGCAGGTGCGGCAGGTAGTCGCGCGTGATCGCGACATGGCCGCACCAGCGGTAGGCAATGGGCACGCCCGCCGCCTGCGGGAACAGCTTGGCAACCACGTGCTCCAGGTGCGACCAGTCGCCCGGCTGGCCGGAATCGGGTTCGCGGAAGGTGCCGCGCCCGCCCATCAGCAGGCGGCCGGCGTGGTCCAGGCGGTAATAGAGCAGCAGGTTGCGCGCATCGGAGGAGACGTGGCCTTCGGGCAGCACGGTCTTGCGTATTGCCTCGGGTAGCGGCTCGGTCGCGACCTGGAACGAGTTCGCATTGATGATGGTCTTGCGCAGGCCGGGCCACAGGCCGTCGGTGTAGCCGTTGGTGCACATCACCACGCGCTCGGCCGTCACGCGCTGGCCGCGTGCGGTGGCGGCCTGCCACTTGCCGTGGGCCTGGGTGAGCTGCGTCACGGGCGTGCCGGTGTGGATGACCACGCCGGCCGCCTGCGCCGCGCGCGCCAGTTCGCGCGCGTAGCTCAGCGGCTGCACGCCGCCGCCGCGCGGATCGAGCCAGCCGCCGAAGTACTTGTCGGTGCCCAGCAGGCGCGCGGTTTCGTTGCGGTCGAGCTGGCGCGCGGCCACGCCCTGCATCTGCCAGTCGCGCGCGCGGCGCTCGGCCAGTTGCACGGCGGCCGGCGTGTGCGCGCCCTGGATCCAGCCCTGGCGCGCGCGGGGCACGTCCATGCCGTGCTTGTCGATCAGGTCGAACACCGCGTCGGCCGTGCCCTTGGCAAAGTCGACCAGGCGCTGGCCTTCGTCGGAGCCGAACATGCGCAGCAGTTCGCTCGGGTCGTGCTTGAGGCCCGGGATGACCTGGCCGCCGTTGCGGCCCGAGCCGCCGAAACCGATCTCCTTCGCTTCGAGCACCACCACACGCACGCCGCGCTCGGCCAGATGCAGCGCCGTGCTGAGGCCGCAATAGCCGGCGCCGACCACGATCACGTCGGCCTGCGCGTCGGTGTCCAGCGGCGCGGTTGCCGGTGCGGGCACCGCGGTGGCGGCCCAGAGCGATGGGGCGAGCGGAAAGAATTCCTGCGGCGCGTTCGGCATGAATGAAGGCCCTTCAGAGCGGATGGAGCACGCGGCGCAGGAAGTCCTGCGTGCGCGGGTTCCGCGGGTTGTTGAGCAGCTCAGCGGCAGGGCCCTGTTCGACGATCACGCCGCCGTCGATGAAGATCACGCGGTCGGCCACTTCGCGCGCGAACTGCATCTCGTGCGTGACCACCACCATCGTCATGCCGGTGCCGGCGAGCTTGCGCATCACCTGCAGCACGTCGCCGACGAGTTCGGGGTCGAGGGCCGAGGTGGGCTCGTCGAACAGGATGGCCTTGGGCTGCATGGCCAGCGCGCGCGCAATGGCCACGCGCTGCTGCTGCCCGCCCGAGAGTTCCGGCGGATGCGCCGCAGCCTTGTCGGCCAGGCCGACGCTCGCGAGCAGTTCCTTCGCATGCACGATGGCGGCGGCGCGGTCTTCGCCCTTCACGTACACAGGCCCTTCGATCACGTTCTCGAGCACCGTGCGGTGCGGGAACAGGTTGAAGCGCTGGAACACCATGGCCACTTCGGCGCGGATCGCCTTGATCGATGCATGGCGGTTGTCCACGCGGCGGCCGTCGATGTCGACGCTGCCGCCCGAATAGCTCTCGAGCCCGTTGATGCAGCGCAGGATGGTCGACTTGCCCGAACCCGAAGGCCCGACGATGCAGACCACTTCGCCCTGCGAGATCGAGGCGTCGATGCCCTTGAGCACATGGTGGCTGCCGAAGGATTTCTGCAGGCCGCGGATCTCGATCATTTCCTGCCCCGCTTCTCGAAGTGGCGCACCAGCAGGATGAGCGGCACGCACATGATGAGGTAGAGCAGCGCCACCAGCGAGAACACGGTGGCGTTCTGGAAGGTGGAAGTGGCGATCAGCTTGCCCTGCAGCGCGAGCTCGGCCACGGTGATGGTCGAGGCCTGCGACGAGTCCTTGAGCATCATGATCATGATGTTGCCGTAGGAGGGCAGCGTGATGCGGAAGGCCTGCGGCAGCACCACGCGCCGCATCGTGAGCCGCCAGCTCATGCCCATGGCCTGTGCCGCCTCCACCTGGCCGTGGTCCACAGCTTCGATGCCGGCGCGGAAGTTCTCCGACTGGTAGGCCGAGTAGGCGATGCCCAAACCCAGGATGCCCGCCTGCAGCGCCGTCAGCGAGAGGCCGAAGTCGGGCATCACGAAGTAGATGAAGAACAGCAGCACGATGATCGGAATGCCGCGCAGCAGGTTGATCACGCCCGCGCTGATCTTTGCGAGCAGCGGAATGCCCGAGACCCGCATCGCTGCCCAGACCAGGCCGAGCAGCGTGGAGATCACCAGCGAGCCCAGCGTCACCAGCACCGTGAGCTTGGCACCCTGGAGCAGGATCGGCAGGAACTCCCAGACGTTGTGCAGGAAGGTGCTCATGGGCAGGGTTTGTCAGAGGGCAGGCAATGCAAGTGCCGCTCAGCTGTTGAGGCCCCACTTCTTGAGGATCGCGTCGATGCTGCCGTCGGCCTTGAGCTTGGTGAGCGCCGCATTCACCTTGCCCATGGTTTCGGTGTCGCCCTTGCGCGTGGCAATGCCGATGCTGTTGACCATCGTCGGCTGGTAGGTCGTCACCAGGCGCAGGTTCGGGAACACGTTCTTGGAGATCGCGTAGGCGGCAATCGGCGAGTCGAGCACGCCCGCGTCGATGCGCCCGGCATTGGCGTCGCGCATCAGGTCGGCGGTGGTGTCGTAGAGCTTGACCTCGCTGAAGATGCCGAGTTTCTGCAGCGGCTCGACAAAGGCCGTGCCCACCTGCACGCCCATGCGCTTGCCCTTGAACTCGGCGAAGCTGCGGTAGGCGGTGGTGTCCTTCACCGGCACCACGATGCCTTCGCCGTAGCTGTAGATCGGCTGCGAGAAGTCCACCACCTCCTGGCGCACCGGCGTGATGAACATCGCGGCCGAGATCAGGTCGATGCGCTTGGACGTGAGCGAGCCGATCAGCGCCGAGAACTGCATCGGCTCGATCTGCACCTCGAAGCCCGAGGTCTTGCCGACGGCCTTGACGATGTCCGCCATGATGCCGTCGATGGTGTTGGTCTTGGTGTCGAGAAAGGTGAACGGATTGCCGGTGGGCGTGGACCCCACCTTGAGCACCGTCTGGGCCGAGGCCTGGCCGCCGAAGGCCAGGGTGAACGTGGCCAGCACGAAGGCTGCGAGGGAAGAAGCGATTTTCATGGTGGGTTCCTCTTCAAGAAAAGATCGGGCCTATGCGGGTGAACGGGTGATCGCCCAAAGGACGGTGGTGGGTGTGGTGCCGGGGTTGCGCCAGCGGCGCGGCATGCCCCCGTCGTAGCAAAAACTGTCGCCGGCCTTCAGCTTGAGCAGGCGCTCGCGCACGAAGAGTTCGAGCTGCCCCTCGATGACGTAGCCGACCTGTTCGCCCTTGCGCGTGAAGAACAGGTCGTCGCCCGTGGAGCCGCCCGGATCGATCACCGCCCGGTACATCTCGACGCCACCCGCGGCGGCGGGCGGCGTGAGGTTTTCCTTGTGGATGCCCTTGTCGCCAAGGTCGATGCGCTTGTGCGTGCCGGCGCGCGCCACCGCGCCTTCGGCCTCGCCCTCGCTGTACTGGGTGTTGCGCACCAGGGTTTCGATGGGCAACTGCAGTTCCTGCGCCAGCGCGCCGAGCGTGCGGATGGAGATGGAGCGGTGCCCGCGTTCGAGCTGGCTCAGCAGGCTGACCGAAATTCCGCAGGCCTGCGCCACCTGCTGCAGCGAGCGGCCGAGGGCCTGGCGCCTTCTGCGCAGTTGCTCCCCGAGCCAGAGGTCGATGACCGAATGGATGCGCTGTGCCCGGCCGGCATCGGGGGCCGGAATGGGGGCGGGAGGCGGACGAACCGGCAATTGCGACACCAGAGCCTTTGTAAAATTTTCACAAGACGCTCAAGTTTTACACACAACGCCGCGCACCGCCAGCAAATTCGGCGGGGGTATTCCAGAAGCGCAAATGCCGGCGCGAGGCCGGCATTTGCGTGGGAGGAGGGCGGAAAGCCCCGGGGAATTACAGGCCGGCCGCAGCGCGCAGCGCAGCCGCCTGCGTGGTCGCTTCCCAGGTGAACTCGGGCTCCTCGCGGCCGAAGTGGCCGTAGGCGGCGGTCTTCTGGTAGATCGGGCGCAGCAGGTCGAGCATCTGGATGATGCCCTTGGGACGCAGGTCGAAGAACTCGCGCACGAGTTCCGCGATCTTGCTGTCCGGGATCACGCCGGTGCCTTCGGTGTAGACCGTGATGTTCATCGGCTGGGCCACGCCGATGGCGTACGCCACCTGGATCTGGCACTGGCGCGCGAGGCCCGCGGCCACGATGTTCTTGGCCACGTAGCGCGCGGCGTAGGCGGCCGAGCGGTCGACCTTCGACGGGTCCTTGCCCGAGAACGCGCCGCCGCCGTGCGGGCAGGCGCCGCCGTAGGTGTCGACGATGATCTTGCGGCCCGTGAGGCCGCAGTCGCCCTGCGGACCGCCGATGACGAAGCGCCCGGTCGGGTTGATCAGGTAGCGCGTGTCCTTGAGCCATTCCTTCGGCAGCACGGGCTTGATGATCTCCTCGATGATGGCTTCGTTGAACGAGGCCTTCATCTTGGTGGGCGTTTCGCTCTGGTCGGGGCTGTGCTGGGTGGAGAGCACCACGGTGTCGATGCTGTGCGGCTTGCCGTCCACGTAGCGCATCGTGACCTGGCTCTTGGCGTCGGGCCGCAGGAAGGGCAGGCGGCCGTCCTTGCGCAGCTGGGCCTGGCGCTCGACGAGGCGGTGCGCGTAGTAAATGGGCGCGGGCATCAGCTCGGGCGTTTCGTCGCAGGCGTAGCCGAACATCAGGCCCTGGTCGCCGGCGCCGGTGTTCAGGTGGTCGTCGCTCGCGTGGTCCACGCCCTGGGCGATGTCGTTGGACTGCTTGTCGTAGCAGACCATCACGGCGCAGCCCTTGTAGTCGATGCCGTAGTCGGTGTTGTCGTAGCCGATGCGCTTGATGGTGTCGCGCGCGACCTGGATGTAGTCGACGTGGGCATTGGTCGTGATTTCGCCGGCGAGCACCACGAGGCCGGTGTTGGTCAGCGTTTCGGCGGCCACGCGGCTGCGCGGGTCCTGCTCGAAGATCGCGTCCAGGATGGCGTCCGAGATCTGGTCGGCGACCTTGTCGGGGTGGCCTTCGGAAACCGATTCGGACGTGAAGAGGAAGTCGTTCGCCATTTTGTTCAAAGCTCCTTGAAGTGATTTGGCGCGTTGCCAACTCTGCGGAGCCCTGGCGAACGCTTTAGCAGAGGCCGACGAATCGGCGGGGCACAATCGCTTTTGCGCTTGTGTTTGTCGCCCTGCAAGTTGTTCCGTAACTCGGCGACAATTTGCATTCTATTCGAGCCGCGCCAAATCGTGCGCGCGCGTCCTGGTTTTCACTCCCTGTTGCCTATGGTCACCCTGTTCCGCCTGCTTGCCCGCGTACCGATGCCCGTGATGCATCGACTCGGCGCACTGCTGGGCTGGATCGTCTGGTATTGCGCGCCCGACTACCGCCGCCGCTTCAAGGCCAATGCCGAGAGCGCCGGCTTCACCCCCGGGCAATACCGACCCGCCATCGCAGCCGCCGGCCAGATGGCCGCCGAGCTGCCTTGGCTCTGGCTGCGTCCGCAGGGCGAGAGCGTGCTGCGCCGCGTGGTGCGCTGGGAAGGCGTGGAGGCCTTCGAGGCCGCCATGCGGGAGAAGAAGGGCGTGATCCTCGTGGCGCCGCACCTGGGCAGCTGGGAGATGTGCGGCCAGGCGATCGGCGAACGCTTTCTCGAGACCTTCGGGCCGATCACCGCGCTGTTCCGTCCCGCGCGCAAGAAGTGGATGGCCGAGCTCATCGCCGCCGGCTCGCGCGACCGGCCCGGCCTGCAGACTCTGCCCACCAACAACACCGGCGTGCGCGGCCTCATCCGCACGCTGCGCAGCGGCGGCTACACCGGCATCCTGCCCGACCAGGTGCCGCCGCTGGGGCAGGGGGTGTGGGCGCCCTTTCTCGGCCGGCCGGCCTACACCATGACGCTGCTGCCGCGGCTCGCGCAGCAAACCGGCGCCGCCTGCTTCCTGAGCGTGTGCGAAAGGCTGCCGCGCGGCGCGGGCTACGTGATCCGCTTCGAGCCGATCGTGGGTACGCCGCTCACCGATCCGGCGGCGCCCATCGAGGCCGCGGCTGCCGCCATGAACGACGCCATCGGGCGCCTGATCCACAGCCTGCCGGGGCAGTACGTGTGGGACTACGCGCGCTACAAGGAGCCGCGCGGCGAAACCGCGGTGGCGGCCCAGCCCGGGGAGCAGGCACGATGAGTCTCGGTTCCCGCCTCGGCATCGCTTTCATGCGCGCGATCGCGCCGCTGCCGCTGCCGCTGGTGCGCGGTTTCGGCGCGCTGCTCGGCCGGGTGCTGCACACCATCGCCTTGCCGCGGCGGCGCGTGGTCGACACCAACCTGGCCGTGTGCTTTCCCGGCAAATCCGAAGCCGAACGCCGCCGCATCGCGCGCGAGACCTTCGTCTACGTGGCGCAGTCCTGGCTCGACCGCAGCTGGCTCTGGCATGCGCCCGAAAAGGTGGTGGCCCGCCGGCTCAAGGTGGTCGGCGCGGCGGCGGAGATCCGCGAGATTGCCGATGGCGACGAGCCGATGATCCTGTTTGCGCCGCATTTCTACGGCCTCGACGCGGCAGCCACTGCGCTGACCATGCACACGGCGCGGCCCTCGGCCACCATCTACACGACCCAGCGCGATCCGATGGTCGACGAATGGATCCGCGAAGGCCGCACGCGCTTCGGCAACGTCGCGGCGCTCAACCGCGTCGACGGCATCAAGCCGGTGCTCGCGGGCCTGCGCAAGGGCGGCCTCCTGTACCTGCTGCCCGACATGGACTTCGGCCGCGACCAGACGATCTTCGTGCCGTTCTACGGCGTGCAGGCGGCCACGGTGCCCTCGCTCTCGCGCTTCGCGCGGCTGGGCAAGGCGAAGGTGGTGCCGGTGATCGCGAAGCTCACGCCTGGCGGCTACGAGATCGAAGTGCGGCCGGCCTGGCAGAACTTCCCGACCGACGACGTCGAGGCCGACACGGCGCTCATGAACCAGCGGCTGCAGGGTTACATCGACACGATGCCTTCGCAGTACTACTGGGTGCACCGCCGCTTCAAGACGCGGCCCGAAGGCGCGCCGCCGATCTACTGAAGCGGAGCCGCTTCAGCCCCTGGCAAGAAAGGCTTCGATCTCGCGCGCGACCAGCTGCGGCTGCTCGTGCACGATCCAGTGGGTGGCGTTGGGCACCTTCTTGACCTCGAGTTTCGGCACGTAGTCTTCCAGGCCTTCGAGCAGGCCCGGCAGCAGCGCAGCGTCGTCGAGCGCCCAGAAGACGAAGGTCGGCACGTCGATGGTGAGCCGCTCGCGCGGCAGCACCGGAATGCCGTCGATGCTCTGGCCCGGCAACGGCGGCTTCATCGGCGTGACGCGATACAGGTTGCAGGCGCCCGTGAGGCCCGCATTCCACACTTCTCGGTAGCGCTGCTTCACATCCTCGGTCAGCCAGCCGAAGCCATCGGGCCCGGCCTTCATCAAGGTGAAGAAGGGCCACATGCGCTTGAAGTCGTCGGCCGAGAGCAGGGCCTCGGCATCGGGCCTGGCGAGAAAGTTCATGTAGGCGCTGGCTTGCTGCTGCGCCGGGTTGTGGCGCAGCTCGCGCGTGAAGGTGCCGGGGTGCGGCGAATTGATGATGACCAGCTTGCCGACCTGCTGCGCAAAGGCATTGGCATAGCCCCAGCCGAAAGCGCCGCCCCAGTCGTGCGCGACCAGGGCAGCCATGGTGCCGTCGGCGCTTTCGGTGGCCGCCAGTTGCTGGATGTCCTGGATCAGCAGGTGGGCCTTGTATGCGGCCACCTCGGTGGGCGCACTCGACTTTTCGAAGCCGCGCAGATTGGGCGCGACGCAGCGATAGCCGCCGTGTTCAGGCTGGGCGAAGTGCTCGAGCAGTTCGTCCCAGATGAAGGCGGCTTCGGGAAAACCATGAAGGAACATCATCAGCGGTCGCCCGGGCGTGCCGGTTGCGCGGCAGCTCAGCGTGATTCCGTTGGGCAGGCTGCGCTGGAACGTCTCGATCATGCGGGGTCTCCTTCAACTTTCGTTGCTATTGTTTTCATAGTGGATCACGCAGATGAAACGGCCCGCGCCGGTTTTCGCCTAGGTGTCTTGCGGCGCGGCCGGCTGGGCCGCCTCCGGTTTTTCTTCTCCGGGTGGATGCGCCCAGCGCCACAGCAGCTCGGCGGCTTCGCCCACGCCCTGTTTCTTGAGGGCGGAGAACAGTTTGACCTCGCCACCGCCGGCCTGCAGTCGCGTAATGGACAGCACCTTGGCGCCCTCGCTGCGCGTGAGCTTGTCGGACTTGGTCAGCAGCACGAGGAACTTGAGCCCCTGCTCCACGCGCGGACGGATCACGTCGAGCAGGATCTCGTCGAGCTCGGTCATGCCGTGGCGCGGGTCGCACATCAACACCACGCCGCGCAGGTTCTCGCGCGTCATCAGGTAGTTGCCCATGACGCGCTGCCAGCGCAGCTTGGCTTCCCTGGGAACGGCGGCATAGCCGTAGCCGGGCAGGTCGGCCAGCACGGCGTCGTCGGCCTTCTGCTTGCCGACGCCGAACAGGTTGATGTGCTGCGTGCGGCCCGGCGTCTTGGAGGCGAAGGCCAGGCGCGTCTGCTGCGTGAGCGTGTTGATGGCGGTCGATTTGCCCGCGTTCGAGCGGCCGACAAAGGCGATTTCGGGCAGGTCGAGCGGGGGCAGATGCTCCAGCTGCGGGGCGCTGGTGAGGAAGTGCGCCGTGTGCAGCCAGCCGAGCGCGGTGCGTTCGCGCTCGGCGACAAGAGGGTCCACGGCAGGGGTCGCGCGGGAAGGGGGAGCAGCGTGCTTGCGCGACGGGGTGATCATCAATGAGCTTTCGGAACGGGCTGCCATTGTAGAATCGCGCGGTTTTGCGCCAATAAATCGAGCCCCCGATATGAAGTTGTTTGCCAATTTTCTGCTTGCAGCCCTCATGGGCGTCGCAGCCAGCGCTAGCCTCGCGGCCGACGAGCACGCCGCCGCGCCAGCTGACGGACCCGTCGCGGCCAAGCCGGCCAAGCCCGATCCCGCCAAGGGCGACGCGCTGTTCAATTCCGCCGCCCAGGCCTGCGCTTCCTGCCACAACGCGGACGGCAACTCGGCCATTGCGGCCAACCCCAAGCTGGCGCAGCAGCACCCCGAATACATCCTAAAGCAGCTGCAGGAATTCAAGTCCGGCAAGCGCAAGAGCGCGATCATGCAGCCCATGGCGGCCAAGCTGTCCGACGAGGACATGCGCAACATCGCCTGGTTCGTGGGCTCCAAGAAGATCAAGACCGGCTTCTCCAAGGAGAAGGACCTGGTCGCGCTGGGCGAGAAGATCTACCGCGGCGGCGTTTCCGATCGCCAGATCCCGGCCTGCGCCGGCTGCCACAGCCCGAACGGCGCCGGCATGCCCGCGCAGTACCCGCGCCTGGGCGGCCAGCATGCCGACTACACGGTGGCACAGCTTGTTGCTTTCCGGGACAACGTGCGCCAGAACAGCGCTCCCATGACCGGCGTGGCCGCAAAGCTCAACGACCGCGAAATCAAGGCTGTTGCAGATTACATCGCCGGCCTGCGCTGACACCACGCGCTTCAGCGTGAACTAACCGCCGATAAAAAACCCAAACAGAGGGCGGGCCGATCCAGCTGGATGGCCCGCCCTTTGCTTTTTCCCTGTTTCTTTTTTCCCATCGACCGATGTCTGTCTCCACCCACGGCCTTCGCGTTCATCGCGGCCCGCAAGTGCTCCGCGCTGCGGTGGAACTGTTTTCGTCGATGCGCTTCGCGATTGCGCTGCTCACCGTCATCTGCATCGCATCGATCATCGGCACCGTGCTCAAGCAGCACGAGTCGATCAACAACTACATCAACCAGTTCGGGCCGTTCTGGGCCGAGCTGTTCCGCGCGGCCAGGCTCGATTCGGTCTACAGCGCCTGGTGGTTCCTGCTGATCCTGCTGTTCCTGGTGATCAGCACCTCGCTGTGCATCGCGCGCAACACGCCGCGCATCTTCATCGACCTGAAGACCTTCAAGGAAGGCATCCGCGCGCAGAGCCTCAAGGCCTTCGGCCAGCGCGCCGAGAGCCGGCTCGACGAGGCGCCCGCCGCGGCGGCCAACCGCATCGGCCAGTTGCTGGTGAGCGGCGGATGGAAGGTCAAGCTCCAGCAGCGCGAAGCCGCGGGCGGCCATGCCGAAGCCGGCTGGATGGTGGCCGCGCGCGCGGGCGGTGCCCACAAGCTGGGCTACATCGCCGCCCACAGCGCGATCGTGCTGGTGTGCATCGGCGGCCTGCTCGACGGCGACCTGGTGGTGCGGGCCCAGACCTGGTTCAACGGCAAGAGCGTGTTCACCGGCGGCGGCATGATCGCCGATGTGCCGCCACAGCACCGGCTGTCGCCGCGCAATCCGACCTTCCGCGGCAACATCCTGGTGCCCGAGGGCGCGCAGGGCAGCGTGGCCATCCTGCAGCAGTCCGACGGCGTGCTGCTGCAGGAGCTGCCGTTCTCGATCGAGCTCAAGAAATTCATCGTCGACTACTACTCGACCGGCATGCCCAAGCTGTTCGCGAGCGAGGTGGTGCTGCATGACCGCGAGACCGGCGCCCAGGTGCCCGCGCGCATCGAGGTCAACCATCCGGCCAGCTACAAGGGCGTGGAAATCTACCAGTCGAGCTTCGACGACGGCGGCTCCAAGGTGAAGCTCAAGGCGGTGCCGATGGCGGCTGCGGCCAAGCCCTTCGAGGTCGAGGGCGTCATCGGCGGGCCGAGCACCGAAATCACCAACGGCCGCGAAAAGCTCACGCTCGAATACGCCGCGCTGCGCGTGATCAACGTCGAGAACTTTGCCGACGGCGGCGCCATGGGCAGCGGCGCCGACGTACGCAAGGTCGACCTGCGCCACGACATCGAATCGCGCCTGGGCGCCGCCAACAAGACCAGCAAGCCCAAGGTGCTGCGCAACATCGGCCCGAGCATCGGCTACAAGCTGCGCGATGCCGCCGGCCAGGCGCGCGAGTACCAGAACTACATGGTGCCGGTCGATACCGGCGACGGCCAGCCGGTGTTCCTGCTCGGCATGCGCGAGAAGCCCGAGGAGCCGTTCCGCTACCTGCGCGTGCCGGCCGACGAGCAAGGCTCCATGGACGGCTTCGTGCGCATGCGCAGCGCGCTGGCCGACGCCGACACCCGCAACCGCGCGGTCGAGCGCTACATCGCCAAGGCGGTCGATCCGAAGCGGCCCGAAATGGCCGAACAGCTGCGCGTTTCGGCGGCGCGCGCGCTCGCCCTGTTTGCAGGCAGCGAGCGCGCCAAGGCCGACGCCACCACGCTGGGGGGCTGGCAGGCGATTGCGGAATTCATGGAGGCCAACGTGCCCGAGGCCGAGCGCGAACGTGCCGGTGCGGTGCTGGTGCGCATCCTCAACGACGTACTGTTCGAGGCGCTCAACCTGAGCCGCGAAGGCGCAGGGCTCGCGGCGTTGCCGAGCGACGAGAAGTCGCAGGCCTTCCTGACCCAGGCGGTGCTGGCCATCAGCGACGCGTACTTCTATCCGGCGCCGGTCGCCATGATGATGACCGACTTCACCCAGGTGCAGGCCAGCGTGTTCCAGGTGGCGCGCGCGCCCGGCAAGAACGTGGTCTATCTGGGCTGCCTGTTGCTGATCGTCGGGATTTTTGCCATGCTGTACGTGCGCGAGCGCCGGCTCTGGGTGTGGCTCACCCCCGATGGCGCGGGCTCCGGAGACAACACCACGGCCGCCACGATGGCCTTCTCGGTCAACCGCAAGACCATCGACAGCGATCGCGAGTTCGAGCACCTCAAGCACAAGCTGCTTGCCTTGAAGACAGAAGGACCGGCGTCACCATGAATACCACCACCCTCACGCTGCACGAAAGCTGGTTTTCGCGCCGCAACCTCTTCGACTGGGTGTTTGCGGCGCTGGTGCTGGCGGGCGGCCTGTTCGCCTTTGCGCGCTATGCGGGCTCGATGGACTCCTACGAAAAGCCCATCCTCGCCGCCGCGATGATCTCGGTCATTGCGATTGGCTGGTTCTGGCGTCCGCTGCGGGTGCTGGCCATCGTGGTGGCCGCGGCCTCGCTGCTGGCCATCAGTTCCTACCAGGGCGACCTGGCCCGCGCGGACACGGTGTTCTGGCTCAAGTACTTCCTGTCGAGCCAGTCGGCCATTCTCTGGATGAGCGTGCTGTTCTTCATGAGCACGCTGTTCTACTGGCTCGGTTTCTTCGGCGGCAAGCAGGGCGACACCTTCGAGCTGATCGGTTCGCGCCTGGCCTGGGCCGCCATTGCCATGGCGCTCATCGGCACCATGGTGCGCTGGTACGAGAGCCACCTGCTGGGGCCCGATATCGGCCACATTCCGGTCAGCAACCTGTACGAAGTGTTCGTGCTGTTCTGCTGGCTCACGACGGCTTTCTATCTCTACTTCGAATCGCGCTACGGCACGCGCACGCTCGGCGCCTTCGTGATGCTGGTGGTGAGCGCGGCGGTCGGCTTTTTGCTCTGGTACACGCTGGTGCGCAATGCGCACGAGATCCAGCCGCTGGTGCCCGCGCTGCAGAGCTGGTGGATGAAGCTGCACGTGCCCGCCAACTTCATTGGCTACGGCACCTTCGCGCTCGCTGCCATGGTGGCCTTCGCCTACCTCATCAAGGAGCAGGCTGAGGAAACGCGCTGGTACAAGCTCACGCCGATCTGGCTCCTGGGCGTGGCGCTGTGCTTCGTGCCGGTGGCCTTCCGCCAGCGCGTGCAGGAGGCCGGCGGCAGCTACTGGGTGATCTATGCGGGCATTTCCGCGCTGATTGCTGCGGGCATCCTGCTCGGCCGCCGGCGCATTGCCGCCCGGCTGCCCGCCAACGAGGTGCTCGACGACGTGATGTACAAGTCGATCACGGTCGGCTTCGCATTCTTCACCATTGCCACCGTGCTCGGTGCCCTGTGGGCGGCCGACGCCTGGGGCGGCTACTGGAGCTGGGACCCGAAGGAAACCTGGGCCCTGATCGTCTGGCTCAACTACGCGGCCTGGCTGCACATGCGGCTGGTCAAGGGTTTGCGCGGTACCGTGGCCGCCTGGTGGGCGCTGGGCGGCCTGGCGGTGACCACCTTCGCGTTCCTTGGCGTGAACATGTTCCTCAGCGGACTGCACAGCTACGGCACGCTGTAGGCGGGGCTGCCGGCCTTTTCGCGAAGAATTGAAACCACGCGCAGCGATCGCGCGTAACCGGACCAGGGAATTCCACG
This sequence comes from Variovorax sp. VRV01, assembly GCF_014852545.1. Lineage (NCBI taxonomy): Bacteria > Pseudomonadati > Pseudomonadota > Betaproteobacteria > Burkholderiales > Comamonadaceae > Variovorax > Variovorax sp. VRV01. The sequence goes on along the minus strand of NZ_JACVBS010000003.1, from coordinate 162,154 downwards.
AACTACCCTGAGCACAACGATTCACGCGAAAGGCCATCACATGTCGTTCCATTCCCGTCCGCAGGGTCGCAGCAGCGGTTTCATCCATCCGCTTTCGAGCGAGATCACGCCGCGCGCCGTCTACGAGAGCCGGCGCGACTTGCTCAAGCTGATGGCCGGCGGCGCAGCCGGTGCCGCGCTCGCGAGCTTTGCGGGGCGCGAGGCCTTCGCCCAGGCCACGGGCCCGCACAAGCTGGCGCTGCTGCCGGGGGCCAAGTCCGCCGTGCCGGGTGCGCAGACGATGGAAAAGCTCACCGACTACAAGGACGCGACGAGCTACAACAACTTCTACGAGTTCGGCACCGACAAGGGCGACCCGGTCAAGAACGCCGGCACGCTCAAGACCCGTCCCTGGACCGTGGAGGTCGAGGGCCTGGTCAAGAAGCCCGGCAAGTACGGCATCGAAGACCTGCTCAAGCTCAGCGCGCAGGAAGAGCGCATCTACCGCCTGCGCTGCGTCGAGGGCTGGTCGATGGTCATTCCCTGGGTGGGCTATTCGCTGGCGGAGCTCATCAAGAGGGTCGAGCCGCAGGGCAATGCGAAGTACGTGGAGTTCGTGACCCTGGCTGATCCCAAGACCATGCCCTTCGTGGGCTCGCGCGTGCTCGACTGGCCCTACACCGAGGGGCTCCGCATGGACGAAGCCATGCACCCGCTCACGCTGCTGGCCTTCGGCATGTACGGCGAGGTGCTGCCCAACCAGAATGGTGCGCCGGTGCGCATCGTGGTGCCGTGGAAGTACGGGTTCAAGTCGGCCAAGTCGATCGTCAAGATCCGCTTCGTCGAGAAGGAGCCGGGCACGGCCTGGAACAAGGCGGCGGCCCAGGAATACGGCTTCTATTCGAACGTCAATCCGAATGTCGACCATCCGCGCTGGAGCCAGGCCACCGAGCGGCGCATCGGCGACGGCGGCGGACTCTTCGCCAAGCGCAACAAGACGCTGATCTTCAACGGCTACGAAGCCCAGGTCGGCCAGCTCTATGCGGGCATGGACCTGAAGAAGAACTACTGAGCCGGCACCGCACGCGGCCCTTGCCCCATGAACAAGCTGCTCATGCATCCGGCGGCCAAGCCGGCCATCTTCCTGCTGTGCCTGCTGCCGTTCGCGCGGCTGGCCTACGGCGCGTTCACCGACGGGCTGGGCGCGAATCCGGCCGAGTTCCTGATCCGCGCCACCGGCGACTGGACCCTGCGCTTCATCTGCATCGTGCTCGCGGTGACGCCGCTGCGCGTGATGACCAAGACCAATGCGCTGGCGCGCTTTCGCCGCATGCTGGGCCTGTTCGCGTATTTCTACGTGGTGCTGCACCTGCTGTGCTACAGCTGGTTCGACATGGGCTTCGAGTGGGCCGACATCGCCAAGGACATTGCCAAGCGGCCGTTCATCCTGGTGGGGTTCTCGGCCTTCGTGCTGCTGACGCCGCTGGCGGCCACCTCGTTCAACCGCGCCATCAAGGCCATGGGGGCCAAGCGCTGGCAGATGCTGCACAAGCTGGTCTACCTGATTGCCGGCCTGGGCCTGTTGCACTTCTTCTGGATGCGTGCGGGCAAGAACAACTTTGCCGAGGTGTTCGTCTACGCCGCGATCATCGCGGCGCTGCTCGGGTGGCGCGTGTGGAACTACGCGAGCAAGCGCAGGCCGAAGCCGTCGGCCGGCGTGCGCGGCGGCAGCAGCAGCGAGAAGGCGCTGCGCAGCAGCACCGGCTGACCGGCGCGAACCACGCCGATCCCGCGCGGATCAGCCCTCGATCTGCTCGCTGCGCAGCTGGTCTTCCATCGTCTCGCGGCGGCGGATCAGCGTGGCGGTCCGGCCGCTCACCAGCACTTCGGCGGCCCGGCCGCGCGTGTTGTAGTTGCTGGCCATGCTCATGCAGTACGCACCGGCCGACAGCACCGCCAGCAGGTCGCCGGCCACCACGTTGAGCGCGCGGTCGCGGCCGATCCAGTCGCCGCTTTCGCAGACCGGGCCGACCACGTCGTAGGCCGGCGCGTCGCCGCCGCGGATGCGCAGCGGCACGATCTTCTGGAACGCCTGGTACATCGCGGGCCGCGGCAGGTCGTTCATGGCCGCGTCGACGATGCAGAAATTCTTGTCTTCGCCCGGCTTGGTGTAGAGCACCTCGGTCACGCACACGCCCGCATTGCCGACCAGCGAACGGCCCGGCTCGACGACGAGCTTGCGCTGTCCGAAGCCGCGGGCGTCGAGCCGTGCGAGCAGCTGCTGCCACAGCGCATCGGCCTTGGGCGGCACTTCGCCGTTGTAGTCGATGCCCAGGCCGCCGCCGAAGTCGAGGTGGTGAATGGGCACCCCGGCCGCCTCGATGGCCTCGACCAGGTCGAGCACCCGGTCGCAGGCGTCCAGGTAGGGCGAGGCCTCGGTGATCTGCGAGCCGATGTGGCAGTCGATGCCGACCACCTCGAGTCCCGGCAGCCTGGCGGCATGCCGATACGCCTCGACCGCACGGTCATGGGCAATGCCGAACTTGTTGCCCTTGAGGCCGGTGGAAATGTAGGGATGCGTCTTCGGGTCGACGTTCGGATTGATGCGGATGCTGATGGGCGCGCGGCGCCCTTCGGCCAGCGCCACTTCGTTGAGCACGTCGAGCTCGGCTTCGCTCTCGACGTTGAAGCAGGCGATGTCGGCCGCCAGCGCCTGCCGCATTTCGGCGCGGGTCTTGCCCACACCCGAGAAGATGATCTTGGCCGGGTCGGCGCCCACGGCAAGCACGCGCGCCAGCTCTCCGCCCGAGACGATGTCGAAGCCGCAGCCGGCTTCGGCGAACACGCGCAGCACGCCGAGCGACGAATTCGCCTTCATTGCATAGCAGATCAGGGCCCTGCGGCCCTCGAAGCCGCGCTGGTAGGCGGCCAGCGCGTCGAGCATCCACTGCTTCGAATAGACGAACAGCGGCGTGCCATGCTCGCGGGCCAGCGCGTCCAGGCCAAGGCCTTCGACGTGGAGCGCGCCGTCGCGATGCGCAATGTGCGGATGGCCGGGAAGGGTCGAGGAAGCGTTCGTCACTTTTGCGTTCCGGTGCTGGGGGTGGCCGGAGCCGGGACGCTGCTGGCCGCAGCGGGCTTGGGCGCGGCTTCTGCTTCCGAAGCGGCGCGCGGGCCGCCGGGGGTCAGCAGCTGAGGCAGGGTGGCACGCTGGGCCGCCGCCGGATCGGTCGGCAGGAACAGCGGCCCGCGCTGGCCGCAGGCAGACAAAGCGGCCGCCGCCGCGGCAAGACTGACCATGAGCACAGCGCGGGCGGGGGCGCTCACTAGAATTTGACGAACATTCAACATAACGAAATTGTAATGACCGACTCCGAATACATGGACCGCGCCGAAGCCGCGCTCGCCGCCATCGAGCTGGGCTGCGATCGCATCAACGATGCGACCGACGCCGACATCGACAACCAGCGTGTAGGCGGCATGATCACGATTTCATTCAAGAACGGCAGCCAGCTGATCGTGAACCTGCAGAAGCCCCTGCAGGAAATCTGGCTTGCCGCGCGCTCCGGCGGCTACCACTACCGCTACGATGGCAAGGCCTGGGTCGACACCAAGACCGGCGAGGAATTCTTCGGAAATCTTTCGCGTGAGGCGAGCCTTCAGGCCGGGCAGCCGCTGGAGTTTGCGGCTGCCTGAACCATCAGTTTCAGTTCCTGAAGAGGTCGAGGATGCGATTGCGCTCCTCGGGCGGCGGAGGCGGGCTCACCGGAACACCGCTCAGGGACTCGGCCGGCGGCGATGACGGCGTGTCCACGCCGAGGCTGGACACGCCGCGGCCCGGCGCGTAGTCGTCGTAGTACCACTCGCCGCCCACACTCACGACGCCGGACGGCGGCGTGGCGGAAAGATCGGTCACGGGCACGCCCTTGATCGCTGTTTCCATGTAGTTGATCCAGATCGGCAGGCTCAGGCCGCCGCCGGTTTCGCGGTCGCCCAGGTTGCGCGGCGTGTCATATCCGATCCAGGAAATGGCCGTCATCGTGGGCTGGAAGCCGGCGAACCAGGCATCGAGCGAGTCGTTGGTGGTGCCGGTCTTGCCGTAGAGGTCGGGCCGCTTGAGCATGGCCTGGGCCTTGGCGGCGGTGCCGGCGCGCGCCACCGACTGCAGCAGCGTGTCCATGATGAATGCGTTGCGCTGGGGAATGGCGCGGATCGTTTCGTTGAGCAGCGGCGGCTGCTTGTCGACCAGCACCTTGTCCTTGTGGTCGGTGATGCGGGTCACCAGGTAGGGATTGACGCGGTAGCCGCCGTTGGCGAACACCGAATAGGCGGTAGCCATCTGCATCGGGGTGACCGCGCCGGCGCCCAGCGCCATCGGCAGGTAGGCCGGGTGCTTGTCCTTGTCGAAGCCGAAATTGGTGATCCATTCCTGGGCGTAGCGCGTGCCGATCGACTGCAGGATGCGGATCGAGACCAGGTTCTTCGACTTCATGAGCGCGGTGCGCATCGACATCGGGCCGTCGTAGCCTCCGCCGTAGTTCTTGGGCTCCCAGGGCTGGCCGCCGGTGGTGCCGGCATCGAAGAACAGGGGCCCGTCGTTGATGACCGTGGCCGGCGTGAAGCCCTTTTCGAGCGCAGCCGAATAGATGAAGGGCTTGAAGCTCGAGCCCGGCTGGCGCCAGGCCTGCGTGACGTGGTTGAACTTGTTCTTGCCGAAATCGAATCCGCCCACCAGCGCCTTGATGGCGCCGTCGCGCGGATCCATGGCGACGAAGGCGCCTTCCACTTCGGGCAGCTGGGTGATTTCCCAGGTGTTCTTGGGCGTCTTCACCACGCGGATCACCGCGCCGCGCCGAATCTTGATGTTGGGCGGCGCCTTGTCGGAAAGGCCGGACTGTGCGGGCTTGAGGCCCTCACCTGTGATCTGCACCGGGTCGCCGTTGCCGCGCACGGCCGAGATTTCCTTGGCATTGGCCTTGAGCACCACCGCCGCCATCACGTCGCCGTTGTCGGGATGGTCGGTCAGGGCGTCGTCCACCGCATCGTCGAGCTCCTTCGGGTCGTTGGGCAAATCGACGAATTTCTCGGGGCCGCGGTAAATCTGGCGCCGCTCGTAATCCATGATGCCCTTGCGCAGGGCCTTGTATGCCGCAGCCTGGTCGGCGGCGACCAGCGAGGTGTAGACCTTGAGTCCGCGCGTGTAGGTGCTGTCGCCATACTGCGCATACATCAGCTGGCGCACGGTTTCGGCCACGTATTCGGCGTGCAGCCGGTTCGGGTCGGCCGCATCGCGCAGGTGCAATTCCTCTTTCTTGGCTTCGGCGGCCTGCTCGGCGGTGATGAAGCCTGCATCCTGCATGCGGTCGATCACATAGAACTGGCGGCCACGCGCGCGCTGCGGGTTGTTGACGGGGTTGTTTGCGCCCGGCGCCTTCGGCAGGCCCGCCAGCATGGCCGCCTGCGCAATGGAGAGCTCCTGCAGCGGCTTGCCGAAATACGCTTCCGATGCGGCCGCGAAGCCGTAGGCGCGGTTGCCCAGGTAGATCTGGTTCAGGTAGATCTCGAAGATCTGGTCCTTGGTGAGCAGGTGCTCCAGCTTGAAGGTGAGCAGCACCTCGTAGATCTTGCGGGTCAGCGTTTTCTCGGAGCTCAGGTAGACGTTGCGCGCCACCTGCATCGTGATGGTCGACGCGCCCTGGCTCTTCACGCGGTTCATGTTGGCCAGCCCGGCGCGCACCATGCCCTTGTAGTCGACGCCGCCATGGTCGTAGAAGCGCGTGTCTTCAGCAGCCAACACCGCCTCCTTCACGAGCTTGGGGATTGCCGCGATCGGGGTTAGATTGCGTCGCTCCTCGCCGAATTCGCCAATCAGGATGCCCTCCGCGGAGAAGACCCGCAGCGGCAGTTTCGGCCGGTAGTCCGACAGCTCGGAGATGTCGGGAAGGTTGGGGTAGGCCACAGCCAGGGCGACGGCGATCACGCACAGCAACGCCAGAACACCGGCCGCGGCGATGCCGAACCCCCAGACCATGAAGCGCAGCAGCCATTTCAGCCAGGCTGGTCGTGTGGAAGGAGGGGTCTTGGCTGGCCCTTTGGGGCGTGAAGTTTCTTGCATGTGGGCCCGGGGAGTCACCGCACATTATAAAAAGCCGCCCCCTTGCCACGGGCCGAACTTGTGTGCATCGTTGCGGGCTAAACCAAAAGTTACCAAATGTGGCTTCGGCGTCAGCTTTTGACAACGGTCCGCCATTTTGCCGGCGGGGGTTGCTTGGTCGCCGGTACGCCTGCTGCTAGCATGCAACCGAACGCAAATTTTTCCATTGGTTACAAATGCAGGGGTAAAGGGACCTAACTTGGCTGCTTTCGGATCATTGTTTCGCCGTCAGAACGCCCCCATGCTCGGCCTGGATGTCAGCTCCTCCAGCGTGAAGCTGGTCGAGCTCGGCCGTGAAGCCAGTGGCAAGCTGGTTCTCGAGCGCTGCGCGATCGAACCCCTGGAACGGGGCTGGATCACCGACGGCAACGTCGAGAAGTTCGACGAAGTGGCCGAAGCCGTCCGCCGCGTCGTGCGCAAGAGCGGCACCCGCACCCGCAACGTCGCGCTGGCGCTGCCTCCTTCGGCGGTCATCACCAAGAAGATCATTCTTCCGGGCGGCATGAGCGAGCAGGAGCTCGAAATCCAGGTCGAGTCCGAAGCCAACCAGTACATCCCGTTCTCGCTCGACGAAGTCAGCCTCGATTTCTGCGTCACCGGGCAGAGCACCGCCTCTGCCGGCGACGTCGAGGTGCTGATTGCCGCGTCCCGCAAGGAAAAGGTCCAGGACCGCGAAGGCCTGGCCGAAGCGGCCGGGCTGAAGGCGGTGATCCTCGACGTCGAGTCCTATGCCTCCCGGCTCGCGACCGCCCGCCTGATCGAGCAATTGCCCGGCAAGGGCCTCGATGCCGTGGTGGCGCTTTTCGAAGTGGGTGCCTTCACCACCAGCATGCAGGTGCTGCGCAACCAGGAAGTGCTGTACGACCGCGACCAGGCTTTCGGCGGCGCGCAGCTGACCCAGCTGATCGTGCGCCAGTACGGTTTCTCGGCCGAAGAGGCCGAAGCCAAGAAACGCAGCGGCGACCTGCCCGACGACTACGGCTCGGGCGTCCTGAAGCCCTTCGTGGAAAGCATCGCGCAGGAAATTGCCCGTGCGCTGCAGTTCTTTTTCACCAGCACGCCCCACAACCGTGTGGACTACGTGCTGCTTGCAGGCGGCTCGGCCTCGCTGCCCAGCCTCACCAGCGCCGTGACGCGCCAGACATCGTTCGCGTGTTCGCTCGTGAACCCGTTCGACGGCATGGAACTGGGTCCGAACATCCGCGAGAAGAAGGTTCGGCGCGAAGCGCCTTCCTACCTGACCTCTTGCGGCCTGGCCATGCGGAGGTTCGTGCAGTGATCCTCATCAACCTGCTTCCGCATCGCGAAGCCGCGCGCAAGCGGCGCCGCGAAGCGTTCTACGGCACCCTAGGCGCAGCCGCCTTGCTGGGCGTGCTGATCGCCGGCCTGGGCTATCTGTGGTTCGAGGCTCAGATCTCGGCCCAGCAGGCCAAGAACAATTTCCTGAAGACCGAGATCACCAAGCTCGAAGTCGAAATCAAGGAAATCTCGACCCTGCAGGAAGAAATTGCCGCGCTGCGCGCACGCCAGCAGGCGGTCGAAGACCTCCAGGGCGACCGCAACCTGCCGGTGCACCTGCTCAACGAACTGGTTCGCCAGCTGCCCGACGGCGTCTACCTGACCAGCATGAAGCAGGACAACCAGACCGTCACGCTGCAGGGCATGGCACAGTCGAACGAGCGCGTCTCGGAGCTGCTGCGCAACCTGGGCAACAACAGTCCGTGGCTGGTCAAGCCCGAACTGGTCGAAATCACTTCCGCGACGGTGAGCCTGAGTCAGCGCGACCAGCGCCGCGTGGCGAACTTCACGATGCGCATCGGCCTCAAGCGGCCGACCGACGCGCAGAAGGCCGCCGCCGACAAGGCGCTGGCTGCAGCGGCGCCAGTCAAGGGGTAGACGGATCATGGCAAGCAATCGCCCCTCTCAAAAAATGGACGTCGGCGCGGCGCTGCGCGGCTTCGGCGACCAGTTCCGCAACCTGAACCCGAACGACCCGTCCGCATGGCCGGCGGTGCCCCGCTACGCCCTGTGCCTGGCGGTGACCGCGCTGGTGCTGGCCGGCCTGTGGTTCCTCTGGCTCACCAATTCGAACGACGAGCTCGAGAGCGAGCGCGCCAAGGAAGTCACGCTGCGCGCCGACTACCAGAAGAAGGTGGCGCTGGCCGCCAACCTCGATCTGCTGAAGAAGCAGCGCGAGCAGGTGCAGCAATACGTGACGCTGCTCGAGAAGCAGCTGCCCAGCAAGGCGGAAATGGACGCATTGCTGTCCGACATCAACCAGGCCGGCCTCGGACGCAGCCTGCAGTTCGAGCTGTTCCGCCCGGGACAGGTTTCGGTGAAGGACTACTACGCGGAACTGCCGATCGCCGTGCGCGTGACCGGCCGCTACCACGACATCGGCTCCTTCGCCGCCGACATCGCGAGCCTCTCGCGCATCGTGACGCTGAACAACCTCACGATCACTCCGCAGCAAAAAGACAAGGACGGCACCCTCACGATGGATGCCACGGCACGCACCTACCGCTATCTCGATGACGAAGAGCGAGCGGCCCAGAAACGCGCCGCGGCGCCGAAGGCGAAGAAATGAGGACGACCGCCAAACTCCTTTGGCTGGTTGCGGCCGCCCTGGGCCTGAGCGCCTGCGCCGACTCGGAGCAGGAAGACCTGCGCCGCTGGATGGTCGAGCAGCGCGCCCAGGTCAAGCCCACGGTGCCGCCGATCACGGAACCCAAGAAATTCACCCCCCAGGCCTACACCGAGGGCGCGGCGTTCGAGCCGTTCAACCTGCTGAAGCTGACCCAGGCGCTGCGCCGGGAATCGAACCAGCCCAGCACGTCGGAACTGATCGCCCCCGAGCTTGTGCGCCGCAAGGAGGCGCTCGAAGCCTTCCCGCTCGACTCGATGGCCATGGTGGGCAGCATGAACCGCAACGGCCAGCCGGTGGCGCTGGTTCGCGTCGACAAGCTGCTCTACAAGGTGCGGGTGGGCGAGTACCTGGGCCTCAACTACGGGCGCATTACCCGTATCAACGAAACCGAAATCGCCCTGCGTGAGATCGTGCAGGACGCCGCCGGTGAATGGATCGAACGCGTGGCGACATTGCAGCTGCAAGAGAGTGCGAAATGAATCATAAAAAATCAACGATGGCACAGCGGCTGCGAGCTGCGGGGCTGGGTCTGCTGGCACTTGGCGCTTTCGCTTTGGCCCATGCGCAAAACGCCATCGAGGCGGTGACCAGTTCGACGCAGTCCGGCGCGGAGGTGATCCGCATCGACCTCGCCCAGCCACTCACGGCCCTGCCGACCGGCTTCGCCGTGCAGACGCCGGCGCGCATCGCGCTCGATTTCCCGGGCGTCACCAACGCCATCGGCCGCTCCGCCATTGAGGTGAACCAGGGCAACCTGCGTTCCGTCAATGTGGTTCAGGCCGGCGAGCGCAGCCGGGTGGTGCTCAACCTCAAGCAGGCAACCGCATACAAGACCGAGATCCAGGGCAAGTCGCTGCTGGTGATTCTCGAGCCCGCGGCCGGCACCGCGCTGGCGTCGTCCACGCCCACCGTCTTTGCCGAGAACCGCAACCGCGACACCCTGCCGCTGCGCGACGTCGACTTCCGCCTGGGTGCGGACAACACCGGCCGCGTGATCGTCGACCTGCCGAACAACCAGGTGGGCGTCGACGTCCGCCAGCAGGGCAAGAACCTGGTGGTCGAGTTCACCAAGTCGACCCTGCCCGAGGGGCTGCGCCGCCGCCTCGACGTGGCCGACTTCAACACGCCGGTGCAGCTGATCACCTCGCAGCAGTCGGGCGACCGCGTGCGCATGACGATCGAGGCCAAGGGCGACTGGGAGCACAGCGCCTACCAGAGCGAAAACCAGTTCGTGGTGGAGGTTCGCGCCCGCAAGGTGGACCCGACCAAGCTGACGCAGGGCGTGGGCTACACCGGCGAGAAGCTCTCGCTGAACTTCCAGAACATCGAGATCCGCTCGCTGCTGCAGGTGATCGCCGACTTCACCAACTTCAACATCGTGACCTCCGACTCGGTCACCGGCGCGCTGACGCTGCGGCTGAAGGACGTGCCCTGGGACCAGGCCCTGGACATCATCATGCAGGCGAAGAACCTGGGCATGCGCAAGAACGGCAGCGTGCTGTGGATCGCGCCCAAGGACGAAATCAACGCCAAGGAAAAGCTCGAGTTCGAAGCCAAGGCCGCCATCGAGAACCTGGAGCCGCTGCGCACCCAGTCGTTCCAGCTCAACTACACCAAGGCGATCGCCATTGCGCAGGGCCTGACCGGCACCGGCGCCTCGGCCGGCGGCGGGGGCGGCTCCGGCACCACCACGCGCATCCTGAGCCCGCGCGGCAGCGTGATCGCCGAGTCGCGCACCAACCAGCTGTTCGTGTCGGACATCCCGTCTCGCCTGGCGCAGGTGGCCGACCTGATCCAGAAGCTCGACATTCCGGTTCGCCAGGTGCTGATCGAGGCGCGGATCGTGGAAGCCTCCGACACCTTCGGCAAGTCGCTGGGCGTGCGGCTCGGCGGCGGTATCGCTGGCGAGCGCTTCGCCTCCTCGTCGGGGAACCGGGCCTTCGCCAACCTGGGCATGATGCCCACGGTCACCGCAGGTACCAACGGCAGCGGAAACACTGCGACGACCACCTGGACCAACTCCAACTTCATCAACCTGCCCGCAGGCGATGCCGGCGGCACCGGCAATGCGGCAGGCACCTTTGCGATCTCGCTGTTCAACTCGAGCTTTTCGCGCATGCTGAACCTCGAGATCTCGGCGCTCGAGGCCGACGGCAAGGGGAAGCTGGTCTCGAGCCCCCGCGTCATCACGGCCGACCAGACCAAGGCGCTGATCGAGCAGGGCGAGGAAATTCCCTACCAGCAGGCCACGTCCAGCGGCGCCACCTCCATTTCGTTCCGCAAGGCGGTGCTGAAGCTCGAGGTCACGCCGCAGATCACGCCCGAAGGCAACATCATCCTCACGCTCGACGTGAGCAAGGATGCCCGCGGCGTCAACACCTCGGCCGGCCCGGCCATCAACACCAAGCACGTGCAGACCGAGGTGCTGGTCGAGAACGGCGGCACGGTCGTCATCGGTGGTATCTTCGAACTCACCGAAACCAATGACGAATCGCGCGTGCCGGTGCTGGGTGAAGTGCCCTACCTGGGTGCACTGTTCCGCAAGCGCGAACGCGTTGCCAACAAGACCGAAATGCTCGTCTTTATCACTCCGAAGATGATTACCGACCGCAACGCCGCGCGCTGACGCGCGGGCGTAGCAGCCACCGCGTGGCGATCGCACTCGTCGGGTTGCCCGGCGCCGGAAAGTCCGCAGTGGGCCGGCGCCTGGGCGCACGCCTGGACCTTCCCTTCGTCGACACCGACCACGTGATCGAGCAGCGCATCGGCTGCTCGATCCGCGATTACTTCGAGCGCGAGGGCGAAATCGCCTTCCGCGACCTCGAGCAGGCCGTCATCGCCGACCTCGCCGTCCGGCCCCACGGCGTGCTGGCCACGGGTGGCGGCGCCGTGCTGCGCGAGGCCAACCGCCGGCAGCTGCGCGACCACTTCCATGTAATCTACCTGCGCTCCTCGCCCGAAGACCTGTTCCGGCGCCTGCGCCACGACGTCAAGCGGCCCCTGCTGCAGGTGGCCGATCCGCTGGGGCGGCTGCGCGAACTGCACGATGCCCGCGATCCGCTCTACCGCGAGACGGCCCACGAGGTGGTCGACACCGGCCGCCCCTCGATCACCATGCTGGTGAACATCATCGTGATGCAGCTGGAGCTCGCCGGCATCGTGGCCGCGGGCACGCCGCCCGAAGAGCCCTCCGACTGAAGCGCCGGCGCGCAGCGCCTAAACTCGCTGCATGCCATTGCCCGCACCCTCCGCACCGCCAGAACGCGTCGACATCCAGCTCGGCGAACGCAGCTACCCGATCCTGATCGGCGCCGGCCTGCTGGACGACCCCCAGAGCTTCGCCGCCGTGCCCGCGGCCGCCAGTGCGCTGGTCGTCAGCAACACCACGGTGGCGCCGCTCTACGCCCAGGCCTTGCGAGCGGCGTTGGCCGGGCGCTTCCGCACCGTGCACCTGCTCGAGCTGCCCGACGGCGAGGTGCACAAGAACCTTGAGACCCTGAACCTCATCTTCGATGCGCTGCTCGGCCACGGCAGTGACCGCAAGACCGTGCTGTTCGCCCTGGGCGGCGGCGTGGTGGGCGACATGACGGGCTTTGCCGCCGCCAGCTACATGCGCGGCGTACCCTTTGTGCAGGTGCCGACCACGCTGCTGGCGCAGGTCGATTCGTCGGTCGGCGGCAAGACCGCCATCAACCACCCGCTCGGAAAGAACATGATCGGCGCGTTCTACCAGCCGCAGCTGGTGGTGTGCGACCTGGGCACGCTGCAGACGCTGCCGCCGCGCGAGCTCAGCGCGGGCCTGGCCGAGGTCATCAAGTACGGTCCGATCCACGACATGGCTTTCTTCGACTGGATCGAGGCGAATGTCGACGCGCTGGTGGCGCGCGAGCCGGCGGCACTCGCCTACGCGGTCAAGCGCAGCTGCGAGATCAAGGCGCTGGTCGTCGGCCAGGACGAGCGCGAGACCGGCCTGCGGGCCATCCTGAACTTCGGCCACACCTTCGGCCATGCGATCGAGTCGGGCCTGGGCTACGGCGAGTGGCTGCATGGCGAAGCGGTCGGCTGCGGCATGGTGATGGCGGCGCACCTGTCGCAGCGGCTCGGCGGCGTCGATGCGGCGTTCGTCGAACGGCTCACGCGGCTGATCGGGCGTGCCGGCCTGCCGACCGTGGGCCCCGCGCTGGGAGCGGAGCGCTATCTCGAACTGATGCGGGTCGACAAGAAATCCGAAGCCGGCGAGATCCGCTTCGTGGTGATCGACAAACCGGGCTCCGCTGCCGTCAGCAGCGCGCCCGATGCGCTGGTGCGCGAAGTGCTCGCGCGGTGCTGCCAGGCGGAATGAGCGCGGCGCCGAGGGTGCACCGATGAGCCTCGCGGCTTATGCCTGCCACCCCGCGCGTTCGCGCGGGAGGCGCCATGCCGAGCCGCCGGCGCCCACGCGCGACGCCTTCCAGCGCGACCGCGACCGCATCGTGCATTCCACCGCGTTCCGGCGGCTGGTCTACAAGACGCAGGTTTTCCTGAACCACGAAGGCGACCTGTTCCGCACCCGGCTCACGCATTCGCTCGAAGTCGCGCAGCTGGGCCGTTCCATCGCACGGGCCCTGCGCATCAACGAGGATCTGGTGGAGGCGATCGCCCTCGCGCACGACCTTGGCCACACGCCGTTCGGCCATGCGGGGCAGGACGCGCTCAACGCCTGCATGGAAGGCCACGGCGGCTTCGAGCACAACCTGCAGAGCCTGCGCGTGGTCGACGCCCTGGAGCATCGCTATCCGCAGTACGACGGCCTGAATCTCAGCTTCGAGACTCGCGAGGGCATCCTCAAGCACTGTTCGCGCGCCAATGCCGAGCGCCTGGAGGCAGGCGAGCCGAACGGCGTGGCGCGTCGCTTCCTGGACCGCACGCAGCCGGGCCTCGAGGCGCAGCTCTGCAACCTGGCCGACGCGATTGCCTACAACGCGCACGACATCGACGACGGCGTGCGCTCCGGGCTCATCAACGTCGAGCAGCTCGGCGAGGTGGAGCTGTTCGAGCGCTACCGCCGCGAAGCGCTGGCCGAGTACCCCCGGCTGGAAGGGCGGCGCGTGCTCTACGAAACCATCCGGCGCATGCTGAGCGCCCAGGTCTACGATGTGATCGACGCCACCCGTGCGGCCCTGGAAACCGCGAAGCCGGTCGATGCCGACGGTGTGCGCAACGCGCCGCCGCTCGTTGCGTTCAGCGAAACCATGCAGGCGCAATCCAACGAGCTCAAGACCTTCCTGTTCCGCAACCTCTACCGCCATCCGCAGGTGAGGCAGACCACCGACCAGGCGCAGCAGGTGGTGAGGGAGCTCTTCGAGGCCTATCTGGAGCGCGGCGCCGAGATGCCCGTTTCCTACGCGGACCGCTACGACCGGCATCGCGCCGTGGCCGACTACATCGCCGGCATGACCGACCGCTTCGCCATGCGCGAGCATGAACGGCTGACCGGCCGGCGGGGGATTTCATGAATTCTGCGGCCATCGCCTCCGCGCGCGTTCCCGCCGCCGCCTTTGCCGTGGTGCTCGGCGGCGTCAGCGCCGCGCTGCACCTGGGCAAGCTGCCGCCCGCGGTGCCGGCGCTGCAGGCGTCGCTCGGCATCGACCTGGTCGAGGCCGGGTTCCTGCTGTCGCTGGTGCAGGTGGCGAGCATGAGCATGGGACTGATCGCCGGGCTCGCGGCCGACACGATCGGCCTGCGCCGCAGCATGCTGACCGGCCTCGTGGTGCTGACGGTGGCGAGCCTGCTGGGCGGCGCCGTCGGCGCGGGGCTCCTGGGCGGCACCTTTGCGGTGCAATGGCTGCTCGGCCTGCGCGCGCTCGAAGGCATCGGCTTTCTGCTGGCGGTCATGCCGGGGCCAGGGCTGATCCGCGCATTGACCCCTGCTGGTGCGGACAAGGCCGCGCTGGGCGTCTGGGGCGCCTACATGCCGCTCGGTGTTGCGCTTGCGCTGCTTTTCGGGCCCGCATTGATCGCCTGGGGCGGATGGGCCGACTGGTGGTGGACGCTGTCGGCCGTGTCGGCCGCGGCGGCGCTCTGGTTGTGGCTGGCGGTGCCCGCGGACGCGTTTCGTGCGGCTGGCGGCATGGCCGGCGGCTGGCCGTCGCGCCTGCGCGCCACGGTCGGCGCACGCGCTCCCTGGATGATCGCGCTGACCTTTGCCGTGTATTCGGCCCAGTGGATGGCGGTGATCGGCTTTCTTCCGGCCATCTATGCCGGTGCCGGCGTGCCGGCCGGCTGGGGCGCGGTGCTCACTGCGGTGGCGGCCGCGATGAACATCGTCGGCAACGTCGCGGGCGGCCGCTGGCTGCAGCGCGGTGTCGCGCCCGAGCGCCTGCTCCAGGCGGGTTTCCTGGCCATGGCGCTGGGCGGTCTTGCGGCCTTCGCACAGGTGGGGCAGGGCGCCGACTCACTTGGCCTGCCGCCGGTGCTTCGCTACGCCGCAGTCTGCGTCTTTTCGCTCGGCGGCGGCATGGTGCCGGCGACCCTGTTTTTGCTCGGTGTCCGGCTGGCGCCGGGCCCGTCCACGGTTTCCACCACCGCCGGGCTCATGCAGCAGGCGTCTTCGCTGGGGCAGTTTCTGGCGCCGCCGGCGGTGGCCTGGGTGGCGCTGCGCGCCGGCGGCTGGCACTGGACCTGGACTGCCACGCTCGCATGTTCGCTGGCGGGCATGGCCCTGGCGCGGCGCCTCGGCAAAATTCGCCCTGCGGCGGAGGTGGCATGACCGGTCCGGCGACAATCGATGCCATCCAGGCCGAAGCCGACATGCGGCGCTGGCTCGAACGCGCGGTGATCGGGCTCAACCTGTGCCCGTTCGCGAAAGCGGTGCACGTGAAGGCGCAGATCCGCTATGCCGTGTACCTGCCCACCGACGAAGCCGCGCTGATCGACATGCTCCTGGCAGAGGCCGATGAACTCGCCGCGCTCGATGCCTCCGTGCGCGACACCACCTTGCTGATAGCACCCAACACCTTGGCCGATTTTCTGGACTTCAACGACTTCACGGCGCGCGCCGAACGCCGGCTCGCGCGCGCGGGTTTCGACGGCGTGTTTCAGCTCGCGAGCTTTCATCCGCGGTTCCAGTTTGCAGGTACCGAGGCCGACGACATCGGCAATGCCACCAACCGCGCGCCGTACCCCACGCTGCACCTGCTGCGCGAAGACAGCGTGAGCCGCGCGGTCGAGGCCTTTCCCGAGGCCGAAGCCATTTTCGAACGCAACATCGAGACGCTTGAAGCGCTGGGGCCGGATGGCTGGGCCGCGCTGGATGTAGGCCCGGGGAGCGCCCGGCCATGAGCGCGCAAGCAACCAGCAGGGCCGTGAAGACGGCCAAGACCGCCAAGGCCGAGGCCGAACTGGCGGAGGTCCTGCGGCCGGGCCAGTCCATCGAGCTTTTGAAGGAGCTGCATATCCTCACGCGCGAAGGTCGGCTCAACCAGGATTCGCGGCGCAAGCTCAAGCAGGTCTACCACCTGTTCCAGTTCATCGAGCAGCTGCTGCGCGAACTGCCGGGCGGCGGCGCGGAAGCCACGCTGGCCGACCATGGCGCCGGCAAGTCGTACTTGGGCTTCATCATCTACGACCTGTTCTTCCGCTCGCGCCAGGGTGGCCACGTCTACGGCATCGAGACGCGCAGCGAACTGGTCGAGAAATCGCGCGCATTGGCACGCCAGCTCGGCTTCGACCGCATGTCCTTCCTGAACCTCACCGTGGCCGAGTCGGCCCAGGCGAGCGAGCTGCCGGAGCGCATCGACGTGGTCACCGCGCTGCACGCCTGCGACACGGCCACCGACGACGCGATCGCCTTCGGGCTCGCGAAGAAGGCGCGCTGCATGGTGCTGGTGCCCTGCTGCCAGGCCGAGGTGGCGGCCTGCCTGCGCGAAACCAAGGCGCTGGCCCTGTCGCGCACGCCATTGGCCGAGCTTTGGCGCCATCCGCTGCACACGCGCGAAATCGGCAGCCAGCTCACCAACGTGCTGCGCTGCCTGTACCTCGAGGCCCATGGCTACAGCGTCACCGTCACCGAACTGGTGGGCTGGGAGCACAGCATGAAGAACGAGCTGATCCTGGCGCGCCACACCGGGCAGCGCAAGGCCGGTGCGGCGGCGCGGCTCGGCGAACTGCTGTCGCAGTTCGGGCTCGACACCCTGGGCGAGACGCGGTTTCGCCTGCACTGAGCTCCCTCCAAAGCACATAGCGTCACGTCACGCCATGGCCCGCCTGCCCCGTCTCACGCTCCCCGGCCTGCCACACCACGTGATCCAGCGCGGCAACAACCGCCAGGCCATCTTCGTCGACCGCGCCGACCACGAGCGGCTGCTCGGCCTGATGGCGGACGCGGCCCCGCGCTTCGGCGTGGCACTGCATGCCTATGTGCTGATGGACAACCATTTCCATCTGCTGGCCACGCCCGACACGGCCACCGGGCTGCCGCAGTTCATGCAGGCGGTGGGGCGCAGCTACGTGCGCTATTTCAACGACCGCCACGGTCGCAGCGGCACCCTGTGGGAAGGGCGCTACCGATCGACCTTGATCCAGACCGACCGCTATCTGCTGACCTGCATGGCGTACATCGACCTGAACCCCGTGCGGGCCGGCATGGTGTCGGACGCGCGCGACTTTCCATGGTCCAGCCATGGACATTACGCAGGCCTGCGGCATGACAAGCTGCTGACGCCGCATCCGCTCTACTGGGAGCTGGGCAACACCCCCTTTGCCCGCGAGGCGGCGTACGTCGAACTGGTGCGCGGCGGCGTGCGTGCGGCCGACCAGGGCATGCTGACCGAGGCCACCTTGCGGGGCTGGGCAGCCGGCGATGCGGATTTTCTTGCGTCGCTTCAGAAAGCGACCGAACGCCGCGTTGCCAAAGCCAAGGCCGGGCGTCCGCCGGCGGCGTCCGATTCCTGAGCTGAAGCTTCCCAGCGCATTACTTCGAGGGGAGTCTTTGCTACCTTTATTGATATGTCCCTAATTTTATTCTGACCATAAGAGTCGGGATTTAATTAGAATCCGACCCCATTTAAAGTGTTTGGCATTCTTTGTGCATCGCAATATCCTTCTCTTCCCTGCGAAAAACTGAAGGAGTGCGCCATGACGACGGCTGCCGAGATCGAACATCTCCAACAACACGGTCTGTATTCCGGTGCCGATGAGCACGATGCCTGCGGCGTCGGCTTCGTCGCGCACATCAAGGGCGAGAAGAGCCATGCCATCGTGCTGCAGGGCCTGAAGATCCTCGAGAACCTCGACCATCGCGGCGCAGTGGGCGCTGACAAGCTGATGGGCGACGGCGCCGGCATCCTGATCCAGCTGCCCGACCGCCTCTATCGCGAGGAAATGGCCAAGCAGGGCGTGGCGTTGCCCCCGCCGGGCGAATACGGCGTCGGCATGATCTTCCTGCCCAAGGAACACGCCTCGCGCGAAGCCTGCGAACAGGAAATGGAACGCGCGATCAAGGCCGAAGGCCAGGTGCTGCTGGGCTGGCGCGACGTGCCGGTCAATCGCGACATGCCGATGTCGCCCACGGTGCGCGCCAAGGAGCCGCTGCTGCGCCAGGTGTTCATCGGCCGCGGCAACGACGTGATCGTGCAGGACGCGCTGGAACGCAAGCTCTACGTGATCCGCAAGACCGCCAGCGCCAACATCCAGCGCCTGAAGCTCAAGCACAGCAAGGAATACTACGTTCCGAGCATGTCGAGCCGCACCGTGGTCTACAAGGGCCTGCTGCTCGCCGACCAGGTCGGCACCTACTACCTCGACCTGCAGGACAAGCGCTGCGTCTCGGCCCTCGGCCTGGTGCACCAGCGCTTCTCCACCAACACCTTCCCCGAGTGGCCGCTGGCCCACCCGTACCGCTATGTCGCCCACAACGGCGAGATCAACACGGTCAAGGGCAACTACAACTGGATGAAGGCGCGCGAAGGCGTGATGTCCTCGCCCGTGCTGGGCGCCGACCTGCAGAAGCTCTACCCGATCAGCTTCGCCGGCCAGTCCGACACCGCCACCTTCGACAACTGCCTCGAGCTGCTGACGATGGCCGGCTACCCCATCAGCCAGGCCGTGATGATGATGATTCCCGAGCCCTGGGAACAGCACGCCACCATGGACCCGCGCCGCCGCGCGTTCTACGAATACCACGCCGCCATGCTGGAGCCGTGGGACGGCCCGGCCTCCATCGTGTTCACCGACGGCCGCCAGATTGGCGCCACGCTGGACCGCAACGGCCTGCGCCCCTCGCGCTACTGCGTGACCGACGACGACCTGGTCATCATGGCCTCCGAGTCGGGCGTGCTGCCCGTGCCCGAGCAGAAGATCGTGCGCAAGTGGCGCCTGCAGCCCGGCAAGATGTTCCTGATCGACCTGGAGCAGGGCCGCATGATCGACGACGAGGAGGTCAAGGCCACCCTCGCCAACAGCAAGCCCTACAAGCAGTGGATCGAGAACCTGCGCATCAAGCTCGACAGCGTCGAGGCCGAGCCGGTGCCCGCGCCGCTCTCGCAGGTGGCGCTGCTCGACCGCCAGCAGGCCTTCGGCTACACCCAGGAAGACATCAAGTTCCTGATGAGCCCGATGGCGCAGGCCGGCGAAGAGGGCATCGGCTCCATGGGCAACGACAGCCCGCTGGCCGTGCTCTCCAGCAAGAACAAGCCGCTCTACAACTACTTCAAGCAGCTGTTCGCGCAGGTGACCAACCCGCCGATCGACCCGATCCGCGAGGCGATCGTGATGTCGCTGGTGTCCTTCATCGGCCCCAAGCCCAACCTGCTGGATATCAACCAGGTCAACCCGCCGATGCGGCTCGAAGTGAGCCAGCCGATCCTCGACTTCGCCGACATGGCCAAGCTGCGCGACATCGGCACCTACACGCAGGGCAAGTTCAAGAGCTACGTGCTCGACATCACCTATCCGCTCGCCTGGGGCTACGAGGGCGTCGAGGCCAAGCTGGCGTCGCTCTGTGCCGAAGCGGTGGATGCCATCAAGGGCGGCCACAACATCCTGATCGTGAGCGACCGCGGCGTGAGCCCGACGCAGGTGGCGATTCCCGCCGTGCTGGCTCTCTCCGCTGTCCATCAGTACCTGGTCCGTGAAGGCCTGCGCACCACGGCCGGGCTCGTCGTCGAAACCGGATCGGCCCGCGAAGTTCATCACTTCGGCGTGCTCGCGGGCTACGGCGCCGAAGCCGTGCATCCCTACCTCGCCATGGAAACGCTGGCGGCCATGCACGCCGACCTGCCGGGCGACATGAGCGCGGAGAAAGCGGTCTACAACTACGTCAAGGCGATCGGCAAGGGCCTGTCCAAGATCATGTCGAAGATGGGTGTCAGCACCTACATGAGCTACTGCGGCGCGCAGCTGTTCGAAGCCATCGGCCTGAACACCGAGACGGTCAACAAGTACTTCACCGGCACCGCCAGCCGCGTCGAGGGCATCGGCGTGTTCGAGATCGCCGAGGAAGCCATCCGCATGCACAAGGCCGCGTTCGGCGACGACCCGGTGCTCTCCAACATGCTCGACGCCGGCGGCGAATACGCCTGGCGCACGCGCGGCGAAGAGCACATGTGGACGCCCGACGCCATCGCCAAGCTGCAGCACAGCACGCGCGCCAACAACTGGAACACCTACAAGGAATACGCGCAGCTCATCAACGACCAGAACCGCCGCCATCTCACGCTGCGCGGCCTGTTCGAGTTCAAGCTGGATCCGGCCAAGGCCATTCCGGTGGACGAGGTCGAGCCCGCTGCAGAGATCGTCAAGCGCTTTGCCACGGGCGCGATGTCGCTCGGCTCGATCAGCACCGAGGCGCACTCCACGCTTGCCATTGCCATGAACCGCATCGGCGGCAAGAGCAACACGGGCGAGGGCGGCGAAGACCCGGCGCGCTACCGCAACGAGCTCAAGGGCATCCCGATCAAGCAGGGCGACACGCTCAAGAGCGTGATCGGCGCGGCCAACGTCGAGGTCGACCTGCCCCTGAAGGACGGCGACTCGCTGCGTTCGCGCATCAAGCAGGTGGCGTCGGGGCGCTTTGGCGTCACGGCCGAGTACCTGCATTCGGCCGACCAGATTCAGATCAAGATGGCGCAGGGCGCCAAGCCGGGCGAGGGCGGCCAGCTGCCCGGCGGCAAGGTCACCGAATACATCGGCAAGCAGCGCTATGCCGTGCCGGGTGTGGGCCTGATCTCGCCGCCGCCGCACCACGACATCTACTCGATCGAAGACCTGGCGCAGCTGATCCACGACCTGAAGAACGCCGCGCCGCACGCGAGCATCAGCGTCAAGCTGGTGAGCGAAATCGGCGTGGGCACCATCGCGGCCGGCGTGGCCAAGTGCAAGAGCGACCACGTGGTGATCGCCGGCCATGACGGCGGCACGGGTGCATCGCCCTGGTCGTCGATCAAGCATGCGGGCAGCCCGTGGGAAATCGGCCTGGCCGAAACGCAGCAGACGCTGGTGCTCAACCGCCTGCGCAGCCGCATCCGCGTGCAGGCCGACGGCCAGATGAAGACCGGCCGCGACGTCGCCATCGGCGCGCTGCTGGGCGCCGACGAGTTCGGCTTTGCCACGGCCCCGCTGGTGGTCGAGGGCTGCATCATGATGCGCAAGTGCCACCTGAACACCTGCCCGGTGGGCGTGGCCACGCAAGACCCGATCCTGCGCAAGAAGTTCTCGGGCAAGCCCGAGCACGTCGTCAACTACTTCTTCTTCGTGGCCGAGGAAGTGCGCCAGATCATGGCCCAGCTCGGCATCCGCAAGTTCGACGACCTGATCGGCCGCGCCGACCTGCTCGACATGCGCAAGGGCATCGAGCACTGGAAGGCCTCGGGCCTCGATTTCAGCCGCCTGTTCGCGCTGCCGAACGTGCCGGCCGAGGTGCCGCGCTTCCACGTCGAAAACCAGGACCACGGCCTGGAGCGCGCGCTCGACGTCAAGCTCATCGAGAAGTCGCGTCCGGCCATCGAGCGCGGCGAGAAGGTGCAGTTCATCGAGGTGGCGCGCAACGTCAACCGCTCGGTGGGCGCCATGCTGTCGGGTGCACTGACCAAGGTGCATCCGCAGGGCCTGCCCGACGATTCGATCCGCATCCAGCTCGAGGGCACGGGCGGGCAGTCGTTCGGCGCCTTCCTGGCGCGCGGCATCACGCTCTACCTGATCGGCGATGCCAACGACTACACCGGCAAGGGCCTCTCGGGCGGCCGCGTGGTGGTGCGCCCGAGCCTCGATTTCCGCGGCGAAGCGGTGCGCAACACCATCGTGGGCAACACCGCGCTCTACGGCGCGACCACCGGCGAGGCCTACCTCTGCGGCGTGGCCGGCGAGCGTTTTGCCGTGCGCCTCTCGGGTGCCACGGCGGTCGTCGAAGGCACGGGCGACCATGGCTGCGAATACATGACGGGCGGCACGGTTGCGGTGCTCGGCAAGACGGGCCGGAACTTCGCGGCCGGCATGAGCGGCGGCGTGGCTTTCGTCTACGACGAGGACGGCCAGTTCGCCACGCGCTGCAATCTCTCGATGGTGTCGCTCGACAAGGTGCTGACTTCGGCCGAGCAGACGGCGAGCATGCACCGTAAGGTCTGGCACGGTGGCGAGACCGACGAGGCCCAGCTCAAGAAGCTGCTCGAAGAGCACCACCGCTGGACCGGCAGCAAGCGCGCGCGCGAACTGCTCGACAACTGGGCCGTGTCGCGCACCAAGTTCGTCAAGGTGTTCCCGAACGAGTACAAGCGCGCGCTCGCCGAGCTGCACGACCGCAAGGTCGAACTCACGAGCAGCGGCAACAACGCGCACATGGGCCTGGAGCCGCATGCTCTGGTCGCGCCGGCCGCGACGGCTGCGGTCTGAGCGGCAACGAAAACGAAGAACAGAGGAAAGCACGATGGGAAAGATCACCGGCTTCATGGAGCATGAGCGCATCGAAGAGGGCTACAAGCCCGTCGAGGAGCGCGTCAAGCACTACAAGGAATTCGTCGTTGCCTTGACGCCCGAGCAGGCCAAGGTGCAGGGCGCGCGCTGCATGGACTGCGGCACGCCGTTCTGCAACAGCGGCTGCCCGGTCAACAACATCATTCCGGACTTCAACGACCTCGTGTACCGCAACGACTGGCAGAACGCCTTCGCGGTGCTCGACTCGACCAACAACTTCCCGGAATTCACCGGCCGCATCTGCCCCGCGCCCTGCGAGGCCGCCTGCGTGCTCAACGTGAATGACGACCCGGTCGGCATCAAGTCGCTGGAACACGCCATCATCGACCGCGCCTGGGACGAAGGCTGGGTGGCGCCGCGCGTTGCCAAGCACAAGACCGGCAAGAAGGTGGCGGTGGTGGGTTCGGGCCCGGCCGGCATGGCGGCCGCGCAGCAGCTCGCGCGCGCCGGCCACGATGTGACGCTGTTCGAGAAGAACGACCGCATCGGCGGCCTGCTGCGCTACGGCATCCCCGACTTCAAGATGGAGAAGACGCACATCGACCGCCGCGTCGAGCAGATGAAGGCCGAAGGCGTGAGCTTCCGCACCGGCGTCATCGTCGGTGCCGCCAAGGACCCGCTGGGCAAGGGCTCCAAGGTCACGAACCTGGCCAAGGAAACCGTCACGCCCGAGCAGCTGCAGAAGGAGTTCGACGCCGTGCTGCTGACCGGCGGCGCCGAGCAGTCGCGCGACCTGCCGGTGCCGGGCCGCGATCTCGACGGCATTCATTTCGCGATGGAGTTCCTGCCCCAGCAGAACCGCGTCAACGCGGGCGACAAGGTCAAGGGCCAGCTGCGCGCCGACGGCAAGCACGTGATCGTGATCGGCGGCGGCGACACCGGCTCCGACTGCGTGGGCACCAGCAACCGCCATGGCGCGGCCAGCGTCACCCAGTTCGAGCTGATGCCGCAGCCGCCCGAGGAAGAAAACCGCCCGCTGACCTGGCCCTACTGGCCGATCAAGCTGCGCACGAGCTCCAGCCACGAAGAAGGCTGCGAGCGCGAGTTCGCCATTTCCACCAAGGAATTCATCGGTGAAAAAGGCAAGGTCACGGGCCTGAAGACCGTACGGGTCGAGTGGAAGGACGGCCGCATGCAGGAAGTGGCCGGCAGCGAGCAGATCCTCAAGGCCGACCTCGTGCTGCTCGCGATGGGCTTCGTGAGCCCGGTGGCCAACGTGCTGGATGCCTTCGGCGTCGAGAAGGATGCCCGCGGCAACGCCAAGGCCACGGTCGACTTCGTTGGTGGTTATGCCACCAACGTGCCGAAGGTGTTTGCTGCAGGCGACATCCGCCGCGGCCAGTCGCTCGTGGTGTGGGCGATTCGCGAAGGGCGCCAGGCTGCGCGCTCGGTGGATGAGTTCCTGATGGGTTTCAGCGACCTGCCGCGCTGATTTTTGTTTCAGTTTTGCGGGGCCGGCCACGGCCCCGCTATCATTCGCGGAAACCGCATGCCGGGATGCCTGAGAAGGTGCCCGGCTTTTTTATTGAGATGGAATCAGCCGCACCACCGCCACACCCCTTTGTCGAATTCCGCGACGTTTCGTTCGGCTACGGCGCACGGGCGATCCTCGGCGGTGTGTCGTTTGCCGTGCCGCGCGGCAAGGTGACGGCGCTGATGGGCGCCTCGGGCGGCGGCAAGACCACCGTGCTGCGGCTCATCGGCGGCCAGCAGCGGGCGCAGCGCGGCGAGGTGCTTTTCGACGGCCAGGACGTCGGCAGGTTCGATGCCGCCGGGCTGTACAAGGCGCGGCGCCGCATGGGCATGCTGTTCCAGTTCGGTGCCCTGTTCACCGACATGAGCGTGTTCGACAACGTCGCGTTTCCGCTGCGCGAGCACACGCAGCTCTCGGAAGCGCTGGTGCGCGACATCGTGCTCATGAAGCTCGACGCGGTGGGCTTGCGCGGCGCGCGCGACCTGATGCCCAGCGAGGTGTCCGGCGGCATGGCGCGGCGCGTGGCCCTCGCGCGCGCCATTGCGCTCGATCCCGACCTCGTGATGTACGACGAACCCTTTGCCGGCCTCGACCCGATTTCCCTCGGCACGGCCGCGCGGCTGATCCGCCAGCTCAACGACACGCTGGGGCTGACCAGCATCGTCGTGTCGCACGATCTCGAGGAAACCTTCCGCATCGCCGACCACGTGATCATCCTGGCCAACGGCGGCATCGCTGCCCAGGGCACGCCTGCAGCGGTGCGCGAGAGCGCCGATCCATTGGTGCATCAGTTCGTCAATGCACTGCCCGACGGGCCGGTGCACTTTCACTACCCCGTCGTCGGCATCGAGGAAGATTTCGGCAATGGAGGAGGGCAGGCATGAGCGCAGCGATGGGCCGCCCCGAGCAAGCGAAGGCCCCCTCGGGGGGCAGCGAGGACACGAAGTGCCGAGCGTGGGGGCAGCCATGAGCTGGTGGAACCCCGCCGACATCGGCTTTGCCGTGCGCAGCAAGCTGGCCGACCTGGGCTACGGCGCCAAGCTGTTCCTGCGCCTGCTGGTGCGGGGGGCACGAAGCTTGCAGCGCTTCGGCCTGGTGCGCGACCAGATCCATTTCCTGGGCAACTACTCGCTGGCCATCATTGCGGTGTCGGGGCTCTTCGTCGGCTTCGTGCTGGGCCTGCAGATGTACTACGCGCTGCAGCGCTACGGCTCGTCCGAGGCGCTCGGACTTTTGGTGGCACTGAGCCTGGTGCGCGAGCTCGGGCCGGTGGTGGCGGCCCTGCTGTTCACGGGGCGTGCCGGTACTTCGCTCACCGCGGAGATCGGCCTCATGAAGGCCGGCGAGCAGCTCAGCGCCATGGAGATGATGGCGGTCGACCCGGTGCAGCGCATTCTTGCGCCGCGTTTCTGGGCCGGCGTGATCACGATGCCGCTGCTGGCGGCCGTGTTCAGCGCGGTCGGCATCATGGGCGGCTACGTGGTGGGCGTGCTGATGCTGGGTGTCGACCCGGGCGCGTTCTGGGGCCAGATGCAGGGCGGCGTCGACGTCTGGCGCGACGTGGGCAACGGCGTGATCAAGAGCATCGTGTTCGGTTTCACCGTGACCTTCATCGCGCTGCTGCAGGGCTACGAGGCCCAGCCAACGCCCGAAGGCGTGTCGCGCGCGACGACGCGCACGGTGGTGATGGCGTCGCTCTCGGTGCTCGGGCTCGACTTCCTGCTCACGGCCATGATGTTCAGTATTTGAAGGAGCTCCGGCTCCAATCGTTCTAGAGAGTGCAAACCATGCAACGTTCCAACAACGACATCTGGGTCGGCCTGTTCGTGCTGATCGGCGGCGCGGCGCTGCTGTTCCTCGCGCTGCAGTCGGCCAACCTGCTGAGCCTGAATTTCCAGAAG
Source organism: Variovorax sp. VRV01 (assembly GCF_014852545.1). Taxonomy (NCBI): domain Bacteria; kingdom Pseudomonadati; phylum Pseudomonadota; class Betaproteobacteria; order Burkholderiales; family Comamonadaceae; genus Variovorax; species Variovorax sp. VRV01. The sequence continues at coordinate 136,055 of NZ_JACVBS010000003.1, read as the reverse complement.
ACCTACAACGTCACCGCGCGTTTCGACAACATCGGCGGCCTCAAGCCGCAAACGGCGGTCAAGAGCGCCGGCGTGGTGGTCGGCCGCGTGGAATCCATCTCGTTCGACGACAAGTCTTTTCAGGCCAGCGTCACACTGGCATTGCAAAACCGTTACAGTTTTCCCAAGGACAGCTCGCTCAAGATCCTGACCAGTGGCCTGCTCGGCGAGCAGTACATCGGAATCGAGGCGGGCGCCGAGGAGAAGAACCTGCAAGCCGGCGACACCGTCACCTCGACCCAGTCGGCCGTGGTGCTGGAAAACCTGATCAGCCAGTTCCTCTACAGCAAGGCGGCCGAAGGAAACACTTCGACGCCGGGAACAGCCAACAAGAAATGAAAACAAGCTTTTTTTCGTCCTTTGCTATCAATAAAATAGCGAAATACGCCCGCTGGGCGGGTGCAGCCGCCGCTTTTTCGCTCATCGCGGGATGCGCAACCGGCCCCGGGGCCAATCCGGCCGACCCTTTCGAGCCCATGAACCGAGGCATCACCCGCTTCAACGACACGGTCGACGAGGCCGTGCTCGTGCCCGTGGCCACCGCCTACCAGCGCGTGCTGCCTTCCATGGTGCGCACCGGCGTGGGCAATTTCTTCGGCAACCTGGGCGACGTCTGGAGCTTCGTCAACAGCGTGGCCCAGCTCAAGCTGCAGAACAGTGCCGAGACCTTCATGCGGGTCAACGTCAACACCCTGTTCGGTCTTGGCGGCCTTCTCGACATTGCCACCGAGGCGGGCATCGACCGCCACGACGAGGATTTCGGACAGACGCTGGGCCGCTGGGGCGTGGGCGCCGGACCGTACGTGGTGCTGCCGGTGTTCGGCCCGTCGACCCTGCGCGATACGGCCGCATTGCCGGTGGACCGCGCCGGCAGCGTGCTCGGCAACATGAACGACGTGGCCTGGCGCAATTCGCTGTCTTTCCTAGAGGCTGTCGATACCCGGGCGAAGTACCTGCGCGCCGGCCGTTTGCTCGACGATGCGGCGCTCGACAAGTACACCTTCACGCGCGACGCCTTCCTGCAGCATCGCCGCAACGACGTCTACGACGGCAATCCGCCTGACGACGAAGGCGGAAAATAAAATACAAAAAGGCGCGGAAGAGGGGCTTTTCGCAGCCGGACAAGTGGTTTTCCCGCTTGCATCCGGTTTCAAGGCTTCACCTGCGCTTCAGGAACCCGGTCGGCCGGGAACCTGTCGAATACGTTCTTTGCAGGAGGCGCGGCCTTCGCCCGCCTGCAGATTTTCAAACTCGAAGGGATTGTCATGAACAACAAGATCTTGAAACGGCGCGGCTTCGGCCGCCTGGTGCTGGCCAGCGCCTTGCTCTTCGGTGCCGCGACGGCTTTTGTGCGTCCGGCGCAGGCCGCCGACGAAGCGCCTGACGCGCTGGTGAAGCGTTTGTCGACCGACGTGCTCGAAACCATCAAGGCCGACACCTCCATCAAGGCGGGCGACATCAACAAGATCATGGTGCTGGTCGACAGCAAGATCATGCCCAACGTCAACTTCCAGCGCATGACGGCCTCCGCCGTCGGCCCGGCATGGCGCCAGGCCACGCCCGAGCAGCAGAAGAAGCTGCAGGAAGAATTCAAGACCCTGCTGGTGCGCACCTATGCCGGCGCGCTCGACCAGGTGAGCGACCAGACGGTCACGGTGCGCCCGTTCCGCGGGTCGCCTGAAGATACCGAGGTGCTGGTTCGCACCGAGGTCAAGGGCCGCGGCGATCCGGTGCAGCTCGACTACCGGCTCGAGAAAACGCCCGGCCAGGGTGGCGGCTGGAAGGTCTACAACCTCAATGTGCTGGGCGTCTGGCTGGTCGACACCTACCGCACCCAGTTCTCGCAGGAAATCAACGCCCGCGGCATCGACGGCCTGATTGCAGCGCTGGCGGCGCGCAACAAGGGCAACAACGGCAAGAGCTGAGGCCATGCTGGTCCTGCCCTCCAAACTCACCCACGATGAAGCCCCGGCCTGCATGCGCATGCTGCAGCAGGGGCTGACGGGGCAGACCGACACATCCACGGTGGTGGACGCCAGCGCGCTCGCGCAGTTCGATTCCTCGGCCTTGGCGGTGCTGCTGGAGTGCCGCCGCGAGTCGAGCGCGCTCGGCCGGGGCTTCGCGGTCAAGGGGCTTTCGCCGCGGCTGCGCGAACTGGCTGCGCTCTACGGCATCGCGGGGCTTCTACCGGCGGCGCCCTGACCGCAGGCGGCCCGGCAGCGGCCGCGTCAGGGCATCCGGCCGCCGCCAAGCGGCCTGCGGGGCGGGCCCGTAAAATCGCCGGCTCCCATGCCCGCGATCTCATTCCAATCGGTCTCCAAGACCTACCCTCCCTCCAGACAGCAGCGGGCCCAAGGCAAGCAGGGGCTGCGCGCCGTCGACGAGGTCAGCTTCCAGATCGAGCCGGGCGAGTTCTTCGGCCTGCTCGGGCCCAATGGCGCGGGCAAGACCACGCTCATCAGCATGCTGGCCGGCCTGTCCCGTCCCACGGCCGGCGCCATCAGCGTCCATGGCTTCGACGTGCAGCGCGACTATGCCGAGGCCCGGCGCCAGCTCGGCATCGTGCCGCAGGAGCTGGTGTTCGACCCCTTCTTCAACGTGCGCGAATCGCTGCGCATCCAGTCGGGCTACTTCGGCATCAAGAACAACGAGCCCTGGATCGACGAGCTGCTGCAAAGCCTGGGCCTGGCCGACAAGGCCACGGCCAACATGCGCCAGCTCTCGGGCGGCATGAAGCGCCGGGTGCTGGTGGCGCAGGCGCTGGTGCACAAGCCGCCCGTGATCGTGCTGGACGAGCCTACCGCCGGGGTCGACGTCGAATTGCGCCAGACGCTCTGGCAGTTCGTCGCCAGGCTCAACAAAGAGGGCAGCACCGTGCTGCTGACCACCCACTACCTCGAAGAGGCCGAGGCGCTGTGCAGCCGCATCGCGATGCTCAAGCTCGGCAAGGTGATCGCCCTGGACCGCACCAGCGAGCTCTTGAAGTCGGCCGCCAGCAACGTGCTGCGCTTCAAGACCGACGCCATGCTGCCCTGGGCCATCGCGCAGCACGCGCGCATCACCGGGCGCATCGTGCAGCTGCCGGCGCAGAACGCCCATGAAGTCGAACAACTGCTGGCTGCGATCCGCGAAGCCGGCGTCGCAGTGGAAGACGTGGAAATGCGCAAGGCCGACCTGGAAGACGTGTTCATCGACCTGATGGCGGGCGAGCAGACGCCGTTGGAGGTTGCAAGATGATGGCGGTGACGGGTTGGCGCGCGCTGCTCTACAAGGAAACGCTGCGCTTCTGGAAGGTCGGCTTCCAGACCGTCGGCGCGCCGGTGCTCACCGCGCTGCTCTACCTGATGGTGTTCGGCCATGTGCTCGAAGACCATGTGAAGGTCTACGGCTCGGTCGGCTACACCGCCTTCCTGGTGCCGGGCCTCGTGATGATGAGCGTGCTCCAGAACGCCTTCGCCAACAGCTCGTCCTCGATCATCCAGAGCAAGATCATGGGCAACCTGGTGTTCGTGCTGCTCACGCCGCTGTCGCACTGGGGCTGGTTCTTTGCCTACGTGGGTTCGTCGGTAATCCGCGGATTGGCCGTGGGGCTCGGCGTGTTCGTGGTCACGATGTTCTTCGCGATGCCGAGCTTCGTTGCGCCCGTCTGGATTCTCGTTTTCGCGCTGCTGGGCTCCGCCATGCTCGGTACGCTGGGGCTCATCGCCGGGCTCTGGGCCGAGAAGTTCGACCAGATGGCGGTGTTCCAGAACTTCCTGATCATGCCCATGACCTTTCTCTCGGGCGTGTTCTATTCGATCGGCTCGCTGCCGCCGTTCTGGCAGGGCGTGAGCCACCTGAACCCGTTCTTCTACATGATCGACGGCTTCCGCTACGGCTTCTTCGGCGTGAGCGACGCCTCGCCCTGGCTCAGCCTGGGCATCGTCGGCGCGGCCTGGCTGGTGGTGAGCGCCATTGCCGTCCACCTGCTGCGCATCGGCTACAAAATCCGCGGTTGACCGCTTTTTCCAGATCCCCATGACCGCCGAACAACTCCAGGCCCTGATCCAGTCCCACCTTCCCTGCGAGCACATCACGCTCGAAGGCGACGGCCGGCATTGGTACGCCACCATCGTCTCGGCCGAATTCGAGGGCAAGCGCGCGATTCAGCGCCATCAGCGGGTCTACGCGACCCTGGGTGCGAAAATGCATACCGACGAGGTGCATGCGCTCTCGATGAAGACCTACACGCCGGCCGAATGGGCGGCGTTGGAAAAATAACTCTCCGGCCCCCGGGCCCTGATTCGCTGGAAATTCGATGGACAAACTTCTGATTCGCGGCGGGCGCCAGCTCCGCGGCGAGGTACTCATTTCCGGCGCCAAGAACGCAGCCTTGCCGGAACTGTGCGCCGCGCTCCTGACCGACCAGCCCGTGACGCTGCACAACGTGCCGCGCCTGCAGGACGTGTCGACCATGCTCAAGCTGGTGCGCAACATGGGCGTTTCGGCCGAGCGCGACGACAACGGCACGGTACGGCTCGATGCGGGCGACCTCAGCAACCCCGAGGCGCCCTACGAACTGGTGAAGACCATGCGCGCCTCCGTGCTGGCGCTGGGTCCGCTGCTCGCGCGCTTCGGCCATGCCAAGGTGTCGCTGCCCGGCGGCTGCGCCATCGGGTCGCGGCCGGTCGACCAGCACATCAAGGGCCTGCAGGCGATGGGCGCCGAGATCGTGGTCGAGCACGGCTACATGATCGCCAGCCTGCCGGCCGGGCGCACCCGCCTGAAGGGCGCGCGCATCCTGACCGACATGGTCACCGTCACCGGCACCGAGAACTTCCTCATGGCGGCGGCGCTCGCCGAGGGCGAAACGCTGCTCGAAAACGCCGCGCAGGAGCCCGAGATCGTCGACCTGGCCGAAATGCTGATCCGCATGGGCGCGAAGATCGAGGGCCACGGCACCAGCCACATCCGCATCCAGGGCGTGGAGAGGCTGCACGGCTGCGAGCACGCCGTGGTGGCCGACCGCATCGAGGCCGGCACCTTCCTGTGCGCCGTTGCGGCCACGGGCGGCGACGTGTTCCTGCGCCATGCACGGGCCGACCACATGGACGCGGTGATCGACAAGCTGCGCGACGCCGGCTGCACCGTCGCGGCGCAAGAAGGCGGCGTGCGCATCAGCTCCAGCGCGCCGGCCTGCGAGCACCTCAAGGCGCAGAGCTTCAGCACCACCGAATACCCGGGCTTCCCGACCGACATGCAGGCCCAGTTCATGGCCCTGAACGTGATCGCGCGCGGCGCCTCGATGGTCACCGAGACCATCTTCGAGAACCGCTTCATGCACGTGAACGAGATGGTGCGCCTGGGCGCGACGATCCACGTCGAGGGCAAGGTGGCGATGGTCGAGGGCGTGCAGCAGCTCTCGGGCGCCACCGTGATGGCGACCGACCTGCGCGCCTCGGCCAGCCTGGTGATCGCCGGCCTGGTGGCCGAGGGCGAGACGCTGGTCGACCGCATCTACCACCTGGACCGCGGCTACGACCGCATGGAAGCCAAGCTGCGCGGCCTGGGCGCCGACATCGAACGCATTTCGGGAGCCGCCGCATGATCACCCTGGCGCTCTCGAAAGGCCGCATCTTCGAAGAGACGATGCCGCTGTTGGCCGCGGCCGGCATCGAGGTCACCGAAGACCCCGAAAAATCGCGCAAGCTGATCCTGGCCACCACCCGGCCCGATGTGCGCGTGGTGCTGGTGCGCGCCTCCGACGTGCCCACCTACGTGCAGTATGGCGGCGCCGACCTCGGCGTGACCGGTCTGGACGTGCTGCTCGAAAACGGCAACCAGGGCATGTACCAGCCGCTGGACCTGCGCATCGCGGCCTGCCGCCTCAGCGTGGCAGTGCGGGCCGACTACGACTACGCCTCGGCCGTGAAGCAGGGCTCGCGCCTTCGGGTCGCCACCAAGTACGTGGGCCTGGCGCGCGACTTCTTCGCCACCAAGGGCGTGCACGTCGACCTGATCAAGCTCTACGGCAGCATGGAGCTCGCACCGCTCACCGGCCTGGCCGACGCCATCGTCGACCTGGTCTCGACCGGCAGCACGCTCAAGGCCAACCACCTGGTCGAGGTCGAGCGCATCATGGACATCAGCGCGCGCCTCGTGGTCAACCAGGCCGCGCTCAAGCTCAAGCGCGAGCCGATCCGCCGCATCATCGACGCCTTCGCGTCGGCCATTCCTTCCGCCTGAACCCTTCCGCCCCAATGACCTCGAAAGCAGCCCCCCTTCGCCTGTCCACGGCTTCAGCCGGCTTCGACGCTGAATTCAAGGCGCGGCTGCATTGGTCCGCGGATGCCGACGCGGCCATCGAGAAGGTGGTGGCCGACATCCTGGCCGACGTGCAGAAGCGCGGCGATGAGGCGGTGCTCGCATACACGAACCGTTTCGACAAGCTGGACGCGAAGACGCTGCCCGAACTGGAACTGACGCAAGCCGAATTGAAGGCCGCATTCGAGGCGCTGCCCGCGGCGCAGCGCGATGCGCTCGAAGCCGCCGCGCGCAGGGTGCGCAGCTATCACGAGGCCCAGAAGAAGGCCAGCGGTGAGAGCTGGAGCTACCGCGACGCCGACGGCACGCTGCTGGGCCAGAAAGTCACGCCGCTCGACCGGGTGGGCATCTACGTGCCGGGCGGCAAGGCCGCCTATCCGTCGAGCGTGCTGATGAATGCCATTCCGGCGCACGTGGCGGGCGTGGGCGAGATCATCATGGTCGTGCCGACTCCAAAGGGGGAGAAGAACCAGCTCGTGCTCGCTGCCGCCTACGTGGCCGGCGTGACGCGCGGCTTCACCATCGGCGGCGCGCAGGCCGTGGCCGCCTTGGCCTACGGCACCGCCACCATTCCCGCGGTCGACAAGATCACCGGCCCCGGCAATGCCTACGTGGCCGCCGCCAAGCGCCGCGTGTTCGGCACCGTGGGCATCGACATGATCGCGGGCCCGAGTGAAATCCTCGTGCTGGCCGACGGCAGCACGCCGCCCGACTGGGTGGCGATGGACCTGTTCAGCCAAGCCGAGCACGACGAGCTCGCGCAGAGCATCCTGCTGTGCCCCGATGCCGCGTACATCGACCGCGTGCAGGCCGAAATCGACCGCCTGCTGCCCGGCATGCCGCGCGCCGAGATCATCGCCGCTTCGCTCAACGGCCGCGGCGCGCTCATCCACACCAGGAGCATGGAAGAGGCCTGCGAGATCAGCAACCGCATCGCCCCGGAGCACCTGGAGGTGAGCAGCCGCGAGCCGCAGCGCTGGGAGCCGCTGCTGCGCCACGCCGGCGCGATCTTCCTCGGCGCCTTCACCAGCGAGAGCCTGGGCGACTACTGCGCGGGCCCCAACCACGTGCTGCCCACGAGCGGCACGGCGCGCTTCTCGAGCCCGCTGGGCGTGTACGACTTCCAGAAGCGCTCGAGCCTCATCGAAGTGAGCGAAGCCGGCGCGCAGGTGCTCGGCCCTATCGCCGTCACGCTGGCCGAAGGCGAAGGCCTGCAGGCGCACGCCGAGGCGGCGCGCATGCGGCTGCGCAGGATCTGAAGCCCGCCCGCCGCCGGCAGGAGCAAAGCAAGATGGCGCGACGCCGTTCCTTTCATCGTTCGCGCGCGGCGGCATGGCTGCTGGCGCTCGCGGCGGCGGGCTCGGCGCACGCCATGAGCATCCGCGAACTGCGCACGCTCGAAGCGAGCGAGAAGGACGGCAAGGCCTACGCGAGCTACTACCTCGTCGGCGTGCTCGAAGGCCTGCGCGAAGGGGTGGAAGCCTCGCAGCGCAACGGCCAGAAGCCGATCTTCTGCATCGAGGGCCGGCGCCTGGAGCCTTCGATGGCACGCTCCCTCTATCAAACCGAGCTGACCCGCAACGCCGACAGCTACGAAGCCGACATGCCGGTCCAACTGGTCATGGCCGGCGCCCTCCGAAACAGCTACCGCTGCACCCGATGACATCTTCTTCCCCCGCCGCCCGCCCGATCGACCGCATCCGCTCCGACGTGCAGTCCATGCACGCCTATGCAGTGCAGGACGCACGTGGCTTCGTCAAGCTCGACGCCATGGAAAACCCGTTCGGCCTGCCGTCCGCGCTGCAGGCCGAGCTTGGCGCGCGGCTCGGCGCGCTGGCGCTCAACCGCTATCCGGGCGAGCGCGGGGCCGACCTGCAGCGCGCACTGGCCGCGCACGCACAGATGCCCGAGGGCTTTTCGCTGATGCTGGGCAATGGCTCCGACGAACTGATCTCGCTGCTCGCCATCGCCTGCGACGTGCCTGGCGCCGCGGTGCTCGCGCCCGTTCCGGGCTTCGTGATGTACGCCATGAGCGCGAAGCTGCAGGGCCTGCGCTTCGTCGGCGTGCCGCTCACGGCCGATTTCGAGCTCGACGAGGCGGCCATGCTGTCGGCCATTGCGCGCGAGAAGCCGGCCATCGTGTACCTGGCGTATCCGAACAATCCCACCGCCAACCTCTGGGACGATGCTGCCATCGAGAAGATCGTGCAGGCCCAGGGCGAGCAGGGCGGCCTGGTGGTGATCGACGAGGCCTACCAGCCCTTTGCGGCCCGGAGCTACATCGACCGCCTCGCGCGGCATGGCCACGTGCTGCTGATGCGCACGCTCAGCAAGTTCGGCCTGGCCGGCATCCGCCTCGGCTACCTCATGGGCCCGGCCGCGCTGGTCGCCCAGATCGACAAGGTGCGCCCGCCCTACAACATCAGCGTGCTCAATTGCGAATGCGCACTGTTCGCGCTCGAGCACGCCGAGGTGTTCGAGGCCCAGGCGCGGCAGATCCGCGACGAGCGCCACCGCCTCATGATGGGGCTGGGCCGGCTTGCGGGCGTGAAGGCCTGGCCGAGCGACGCCAACATGATCCTCGTGCGCGTGCCCGATGCCGCCAAGGCCTTCGAGGGCATGAAGGCGCGCGGGATTCTTGTGAAGAACGTTTCTAAAATGCACGAACTGCTCGCAAACTGCCTGCGCCTCACCGTCGGAACGGCCGACGAGAATGCGCGGATGCTCGCGGCACTCGAAGCCTCACTATGACCACCCCCCAGACCGCCGATCGCACCGCATCGGTCACCCGCAACACCGCCGAGACGAAGATCACCGTCAGCGTCAACCTGGACGGCACCGGCAAGGCCAGGCTCTCCACGGGCATCGGCTTCTTCGACCACATGCTCGACCAGATCGCCCGCCATGGCCTGATCGACCTCGAGATCGACTGCCAGGGCGACCTGCACATCGACGGCCATCACACGGTGGAAGACGTGGGCATCACGCTGGGCCAGGCGGTGGCCAAGGCCGTGGGCGACAAGAAGGGCATCCGCCGCTACGGCCACGCCTATGTGCCGCTCGACGAGGCGCTGAGCCGCGTGGTCATCGACTTCTCGGGCCGCCCCGGCCTGGCGATGCACGTGCCGTTCACGAGCGGCATGATCGGCACCTTCGACAGCCAGCTCACCTACGAGTTCTTCCAGGGCTTCGTCAACCACGCCTTCGTCACGCTGCACATCGACAACCTCAAGGGCGTCAATGCGCACCACCAGTGCGAGACCGTGTTCAAGGCCTTTGCGCGCGCGATGCGCGGTGCGCTCGAACTCGATCCGCGCTCCGTCGGCGTCATTCCATCGACCAAGGGTTCGCTCTGAACATCCCCGTCGCCAAGCTATGAAATCTGTAGCAAATACCGTCGCCGTGGTCGACTACGGCATGGGCAACCTGCGCTCCGTCTCGCAGGCCGTGCAGCATGCGGCCGACCAGGTGGGCGTGCAGGTCTTCGTCACCTCCGACCCCGAGGTGGTGCGCAAGGCCACGCGCGTGGTGCTGCCGGGGCAGGGCGCCATGCCCGACTGCATGCGCGAACTGCACGACTCCGGCCTGCAGGAGTCGGTGCTCGAAGCGGCCGCGAGCAAGCCGCTCTTCGGCGTGTGCGTGGGCATGCAGATGCTGCTGTCGCGCAGCGACGAGGGCCCGACCGACGGGCTTGGCCTGATTCCGGGCGAGGTCGTCAAGTTCGACCTGGCCGGCCGGCTGCAGCCCGACGGCAGCCGCTTCAAGGTGCCGCAGATGGGCTGGAACCAGGTGCGCCAGGCCCGGCCGCACCCCGTGTGGGCGGGCGTTCCGGACATGAGCTACTTCTATTTCGTGCACAGCTTCTATGCGCGGCCGGCCGACATCCGGCACAGCGTGGGCGAGGCCGATTACGGCGCATGCTTTACCGCTGCCGTCGCACGCGATAACATTTTTGCCACCCAGTTCCACCCGGAGAAGAGTGCGGACCACGGGTTGCAGCTCTACCGAAATTTCCTCCACTGGAATCCCTGACCTTATATTCCCGCCCGGGCCGAACCTTCCTCAGCCCGGATTCCGCACACTCGCGTCACTTCCATGCTCCTCATTCCCGCCATTGATCTCAAAGACGGCCACTGCGTTCGCCTCAAGCAGGGCGACATGGACCAGTCCACCATCTTCAGCGAAGACCCCGCCGCCATGGCCCGCAAGTGGGTCGAAGCCGGCGCGCGGCGGCTGCACCTGGTCGACCTGAATGGCGCCTTTGCCGGCAAGCCGCAGAACCACGCGGCCATCAAGGCGATCCTGCGCGAGGTGGGCGACGACATTCCGGTGCAGCTGGGCGGCGGCATCCGCGACCTGGACACCATCGAGCGCTACATCGACGACGGCCTGCGCTACGTGATCATCGGCACCGCCGCGGTCAAGAACCCCGGCTTCCTGAAGGACGCCTGCGTGGCCTTCGGCGGCCACATCATCGTGGGGCTCGACGCCAAGGACGGCAAGGTGGCCACCGACGGCTGGAGCAAGCTCACGGGCCACGAGGTGGCCGACCTGGGCAAGAAGTTCGAGGACTACGGCGTCGAGTCGATCATCTATACCGACATCGGCCGCGACGGCATGCTCTCGGGCATCAACATCGATGCCACCGTGAAGCTCGCGCAGGCCTTGACCATCCCGGTGATCGCCTCGGGCGGCCTGTCGAACATGGCCGACATCGACCAGCTCTGCGCGGTCGAGTCCGAAGGCGTCGAAGGCGTGATCTGCGGCCGGGCCATCTATTCGGGCGACCTCGATTTCGCCGCCGCGCAAGCCCGCGCGGACGAACTCGCCGGCGCCTGAGGCGCTTCCTTCCGTAGCGCGGCGTGCTCTCCGCGCTTGCCATTGCCAACTACCGCTCGTTGCGCCAGCTGACGGTGCCGCTCGGGCGGCTCACGCTGGTGACCGGGCCCAACGGCAGCGGCAAATCGAGCGTCTACCGCGCGATGCGGCTTCTGGCGGACATTGCCAACGGCGGCGTGATCCGGTCGCTGGTGCGCGAGGGCGGCCTCTCTTCCACCCTGTGGGCCGGGCCCGAGCGCTTTTCGGCCGCCATGCTGCGCGGCGATGCGCCGGTGCAGGGCACTACCCGCAGCGAGCCGGTTGCGCTGAAGCTGGGCTTCGCCGGCACCGAGGCCGATGAATTCGGCTACGCCATCGACATCGGCCTGCCGCCGCCGATTCCGGCAACGGCCTTCTCGCGCGACCCCGAGATCAAGCACGAAGCCATCTGGCACGGCGCGTTGCTGCGGCCCGCGGCGCAGCTGGTCGACCGCAAGGGCGCGGCACTGCGCCTGCGCGAGGGCAAGGGCTGGCAGGCCATCGGCCGGCCCATTCCCGCCTTCGCCAGCATGATGACCGAGTACGCCGATCCGCAAGCCGCGCCCGAGATGCTCGCGCTGCGCGAGCAGATGCGCTCCTGGCGCTTCTACGACCACTTCCGCTCCGACGCCGATGCGCCCGCGCGCCAGCCGCAGCTCGGCACCCGCACGCCGGTGCTCGCCAACGACGGCGCCGACCTGGCCGCGGCGCTGCAGACCATCCGCGAGATCGGCGACGGCGAGGCGCTTGACCGCGCCGTGGACGATGCCTTTCCGGGCGCGCGCGTCGAGGTGCGCGCGATCGAAGACCGCTTCGAGACGCTGATGCACCAGCACGGCCTGTTGCGGCCGCTGACGGCGGCGGAGCTTTCGGACGGCACCTTGCGCTACCTGCTCTGGATTGCCGCGCTGCTGACACCGCGGCCGCCGGCGCTGCTGGTGCTCAACGAGCCCGAGACCAGCCTGCATCCCGACCTGCTGCCCGCGCTCGGCCGGCTGATCGCGCAGGCCGCGCGCGGGTCGCAAGTGATCGTGGTGTCGCATGCCGCGCGGCTGATCGCCGCCCTCGAGGACAGCGGCGAGCTGCAATCCGTGGCGCTCGAGAAGCGCTTCGGCGAAACCCGCATCGCCAATCTCGACATGAGCGAGATCCCGCATTGGGCGTGGCCGGCGCGCTGACCGCCCGGGTGGTTATTCCGCCTTCACCGCCATCGTCTGGATGATCGCCTGCAGCTGCGCGCTCATCGGCAGGTCGATGCTTTCCCCGGTGGGCAGCTTGCGCAGGAACCAGCGCTTGTACTGGCGCTCGATTTCGCCGTCCTGCGCCAGCACCTGGAAGGTGTCGTTGATCACCTTGCCCAATTGCGTATCGCCCTTGCGGTACATGATGCCGTAGGGATCGTAGGAGAGGTAGTCGCCGACCACTTCGTACTGGGCCTTGGCGGCTTCCCGCGCGATCAGGCCATAGAGCAGCACGTCGTCGGTGGCAAAGGCGTCGGCCTGGCCGCTTTTCACCAGCCCGAAGGAGTCGGCATGGTCCCGCGCCACCCGCAGGTCGATATCGAGCCTGAACTTCTGCGACAGCTCGCGCAGCGTCTTCTCGTTGGTGGTGCCCGCGGTGACGGCCACCCGCTTGCCCGCCAGGTCGCGGAACGACCTGATCGGCGAGCCCTTCTTCACCAGCACCTTGGTGCCAGAGACGAAGATGGTGGGCGAGAAGCTCACGCGCTTTTGCCGCTCGAGGTTGCTGGTGGTCGAGCCGCATTCGAGATCGACCGTGCCGCGCTCGACCGCATCCATGCGCGAATCGGAGGTCACCGGCACCCACTTGATCGCGAGGCTCTTGTTCACCGCCTCTTCAATGGCCGTGACCAATTCGCGGCAGAGCTCGATCGAATAGCCGACAGGCTCCTGGCGTGCATTGAGAAAGGAAAACGGCACCGATGACTCGCGGTAGCCGATGGCGATGGTGCCGCTCTCGCGCACCTTGGCGAGGGTGCCCGTCAAGGTCTCCGGGGCCTGCTGCTGCGCCCTGGCCGGGGTTGCCGCGCCAAGCGAAGCGGCCGCCAGCAGTCCGGCAAGAAGAAGCGACAGCGCGGCCTTGGCCTTCATGGCGAGCCTCATGCGTGGGCCGGATGAGCGAGGGTGGCTGCGGCTTCGGCGTCGAGTGCCTTGGCATTCACCGCCGCATCGCTCTCGGAGAGCAACTCGCCCTCCCACTTGGCGACCACGGCCGTGGCGATGGAGTTGCCCACCGCGTTGGTGGCCGAGCGCCCCATGTCCAGGAAAGTGTCGACGCCCAGGATCAGCAGCAGGCCGGCTTCCGGAATGTCGAAATGGTTGAGCGTGGCCGCAATCACCACCAGCGAGGCGCGCGGCACGCCGGCCATGCCCTTGGAGGTGAGCATCAGGATCAGCAGCATCGTGATCTGCGTGCTGATCGGCATGTGGATGTTGTAGGCCTGCGCGATGAAGAGCACCGCGAAGGTGCAGTACATCATCGAGCCGTCGAGGTTGAACGAATAGCCCATCGGCATCACGAAGCTCGAGATCTTGCGTCTCACGCCGAAACGGTCGAGCGCCTGCAGGATCTTCGGGTAGGCCGCTTCCGAACTCGCGGTGGCGAACGAAAGCAGGAAGGCTTCCTTGATGAGTGCCAGCAGCTTGAACACGCGCGGGCCCAGGAACGAAAAGCCCGCCAGAACCAGCACGCCCCACAGCACGAACAGGCCCAGGTAGAAGTCGCCCATGAAGACAGCGAACTTCAGCAGGATGCCCAGGCCGTTCGTCGCAACAGTGGCGGCCATGGCGGCCATGACGGCAAGGGGCGCCAGCTTCATCACGTAGCCTGTGATCTTGAGCATGGCGTGAGAGAGTTCGTCGATGGCGGCCACCAGCGTGCGGGCCTTGTCGCCGAGCGAAGCGAGCGCCACGCCGAAGAACATCGAGAACACCACGATCTGCAGGATCTCGTTGTTGGCCATGGCCTCGGCAAAGGACTTCGGCACCATGTGGCTCACGAAGTCCTTGAGCGTGAACTTCGCCGTCGCGAGGTTGGCCGAAGCGCCGATGTCCGGCAGCGGAAGGCCCAGGTTTTCGCCGGGCTTCAGCACATTGGCCATGACCAGGCCGATGACCAGCGAGATCAGCGAAGCGGTGAAGAACCATCCGAGCGACTTGCCGAACACGCGGCCCACCGACTTGGCGTCGCCCATGTGCGCGATGCCCACCACCAGCGTGGAGAACACCAGCGGGCCGATCAGCATCTTGATGAGGCGCAGAAACACGTCCGACACAATCGACACGTAGCCTGCGATCTGCGCTGCGGCCTTCTTGTCGGGAAAGCTCGTGAAGATCATGTAGCCGACAAGAATCCCGAGCACCATGGCGATCAGGATCCAGGCGGCGGCCGGCAGTTTTCTCTTCATGTGTGTCCCTTCGAGGTGTGTGTGGTTCTGGAGCGGGCGCGCATCGGCCGGCGCCCTGTTCTTGCGCGGCAGCGAAGGGTATCCAAGAAGGTCCCCTGCACGCAACCGGCCGGTGCGGCGGCAATGAAGTCTTAAGTGTCCAATGCCAATTCCGTGCCACGGAATCTCCGCTGCCTACAATTCTCCAATGGATATCAGCTCGATCGAGTTTCGCGGCCAGCCCGCGCTGCGTGCCGCCGGCGCCGATGGCAGCACCTTCACCGTGTCTTTGCACGGGGCGCAGCTGCTTTCCTGGACCACGGCCGATGGGACGGAAAGGCTCTACCTGAGCCCCCGCGCGGTGTTCGACGGTCAGGCGGCAATCCGCGGCGGCGTGCCCATTTGCTGCCCCCAATTCAACCAGCGCGGCATGTTGCCCAAGCATGGATTCATGCGCAATCTGCCTTGGGAAAACAGAGGCCTCGACGCCACATCGGGCGAACTAACCCTGCGGCTGCGCGACAGCGAGGCCACGCGCAAGCTCTGGCCGCACGCTTTCGAGGCGCGGCTGCAGATCGGCATGGCCGCGGGCCGGCTGCGCACCATGCTGACGCTGCTCAACACCGGCCATGGGCCGTTCAGCTTCGCCGCGGCGCTGCACACCTACCTGCGCGTCGGCGACATCGCGCAGGTGCGCCTCGAAGGCCTGCAGGGTGCCAACCGCTGGGATTCGCTGCGCGACGACCGCCATGTGGAAACGGCCCCGTCGTTGCATTTCGATGCCGAATTCGACAGCGTCTACGCCGCGCCCGCGAAGCCGCTGCGCCTGGTGCAGCCCGGCGGCACGCTCGAAATTGCGCAAAGCGCCAGCTGCAGCGAAACCGTGGTCTGGAACCCCGGTGCCGTGCTGGGTGCGAAACTCGCCGACATGCCCGAAGATGGCTACAGGCACATGCTCTGCGTGGAGGCCGCGCGCATTGACGAGCAGGTCATGCTCGTGCCCGGCGCCCAATGGCAGGGCTGGCAGCAGCTTCGCGTTCTCTGATTTCTTCCCTTACGACCGACCATGCTCGCAAAACGCATCATTCCCTGTCTCGACGTCACCGGCGGCCGCGTGGTCAAGGGCGTCAACTTTCTCGAACTGCGCGACGCCGGCGATCCGGTCGAGATTGCGGCGCGCTACAACGCGCAGGGTGCCGACGAACTCACCTTTCTCGACATCACGGCCACCAGCGACGGGCGCGACCTGATCCTGCCGATCATCGAGGCGGTGGCCTCGCAGGTCTTCATTCCATTGACGGTGGGCGGCGGCGTGCGCACCGTGGCCGACGTGCGCCGGCTGCTCAATGCGGGCGCCGACAAGACCAGCTTCAATTCGGCGGCCATTGCCGATCCGCAGGTGATCAACGACGCCTCCCAGAAGTACGGCTCGCAATGCATCGTCGTGGCCATCGATGCCAAGCGCCGCAGCCCCGAAGAAGCCGCCACGCGCGGCGCGGGCTGGGACGTGTACAGCCACGGCGGGCGCAAGAACACCGGCCTGGACGCCGTCGAATGGGCGACCGAGATGGTGCGCCGCGGCGCCGGCGAGATCCTGCTCACGAGCATGGACCGGGACGGCACCAGGAGCGGCTTCGATCTCGAACTCACCCGTGCGGTGAGCGACGCCGTCAATGTGCCGGTCATTGCCTCGGGCGGGGTGGGCAGCCTCGACGACCTGGCCGACGGCATCCAGGCCGGCGGGGCCGACGCGGTGCTGGCCGCCAGCATCTTCCACTACGGCGAGCACACCGTCGGCGAGGCGAAAGCCCGCATGGCCGCGCGGGGCATTCCCGTTCGGACCTGACCCGCTTCAGGGCCGCCCGGGCGGTGGGACAATACCCGCCATGAATTGGCTTGACGAAGTGAAATGGGACGCGAACGGGCTGGTGCCCGTGATCGCGCAGGAACAGGGCAGCAACGACGTGCTGATGTTCGCCTGGATGAACCGCGAGGCGCTCGAAAAGACCGCCGAGCTCGGGCGCGCCGTGTATTTCAGCCGCTCGCGCAACAAGCTCTGGTTCAAGGGCGAGGAATCGGGCCACGTGCAGACCGTGCACGAGATCCGCCTCGACTGCGACAACGACGTGGTGCTGCTCAAGGTCACCCAGCTCGGCCACGCGCCCGGCATTGCCTGCCACACCGGTCGCCACAGCTGCTTCTTCAGCAAATACGAGAAGGGCCAGTGGCACGTGGTCGAGCCGGTCTTGAAAGACCCGGAGTCGATCTACAAATGACAGCCACAGTGAACACCTCGGACGCCCTCGCACGCCTGGCCGCGGTCATCGAAAGCCGCCTGCCCGCGCGCGGCGGCGACCCCGACAAGAGCTACGTGGCGCGCCTGCTGCACAAGGGCCCCGATGCCTTTCTCAAGAAGATCGGCGAGGAAGCCACCGAGGTGGTCATGGCCGCCAAGGATGCCGACCATGGCGGCGACCGCACAAAAATAGTGAACGAAGTGGCCGACCTGTGGTTCCACACCATGGTGGCGCTGGCGCACTACGGTTTCTCGCCCGGCGAGGTGATCGCGGAGCTCGAGCGCCGCGAGGGCACCAGCGGCATCGAGGAAAAAGCCCTGCGCAAGGCGCAGGCCCGCGAGGCATCCAACGATTGAAAGGACGCGTCCCATGGCCAACGACATCGTGAACGTGGAGCCCGACGACTCGCTCAAGACCTGGGGCTGGGTCAGCTACATCCTGCACCTGATCGTGGCCATTGGCGCCGTCCTGCCGGGCGCGCAGGCCTCGGTGGCGCTGCTGCTGCTGGCGCTGCTGATCGATTTCATCAAGCGCGACGACGCGGCCGGCACCTGGCAGGCCACGCATTTCAGCTGGCGCATCCGCTCGGTGCTGTGGGCGGGCCTGCTGTACATCCTGACCTCGTGGCTCTGGCTGCTCTTTCTCGTGCCGGGCTGGATCGCCTGGAGCCTCATTTCGCTGTGGTTTCTCTACCGGATCGTGAAGGGCATGATCCGCATGAACGGCAGCCGTCCCATGGAACCCCAAGATGTCATCTGATCCGAACTGCGTCTTCTGCAAAATCATCGAAGGCAAGATTCCTTCGCGCAAGGTCTACGAGGACGACGAGCTGTTCGGCTTTCACGACATCTCCCCCTGGGCGCCGGTGCACTTCATGCTCGTGCCCAAGCGGCACATCGCCTCGATGGCGCAGCTCACCCCCGACGACGCCGCGCTGATGGGCCGGATCATGACGCTGGCACCCCGGCTCGCGCTGGAGCAGGGCTGCAGGCCCTATCCGGAGGGCGGCTACCGGGTCGTCGTCAACACCGGCGCCGAGGGCGGGCAGGAGGTCCACCATCTCCATGTCCACGTCATGGGCGGCCCCCGCCCGTGGCTGCGCGGCTGAATCCCATTAATCCGAACTGTCACATTCAGCCCGACTAAAATCGGACACATTCTTAGGAGTCTTCCATGGGTTCTTTTTCTATCTGGCACTGGCTGATCGTGCTGCTCGTCGTGGTCATGATCTTCGGCACCAAGAAGCTGCGGAACATGGGTTCCGACCTTGGTGGCGCCGTCAAGGGCTTCAAGGACGGCATGAAGGACGGCAGCACCACCGATGCACCCGCCGCTTCGTCGGCTCCTGCAGCGCAGGTGACCGGCCAGCCGGCCAACAGCGACAAGTCCACCATCGACGTCGAAGCGCGTCAGAAGTCCTGAGCGCAGGTCATAAGTGCTCGACCTCGGCATTGAGAAGCTGGCGCTGATCGGCGTCGTGGCTCTGATCGTCATCGGGCCGGAAAAACTGCCCCGGGTGGCGCGCACCGTCGGCACCCTGCTGGGCAAGGCGCAGCGCTATGTGAACGACGTCAAGGCTGAAGTCAACCGCTCGATGGAGCTGGACGAACTGCGCAAGATGAAGGGCACGGTGGAAGATGCCGCCCGGGACGTCGAGCAGAGCATCCACAGCGGCGCAAGCGAACTCGAGAAGCAGTTCTCCGGCTCGGGCGAAACGCTTTCGGCCCTGGCCGAACCCGAGCCCGCGGTGCCCGAATACAGGCATCCCCGCAAGAACTGGCGCCTGAAGCAGGGTGCCACGCCGCAGTGGTACAAGGCGCGCAACGGCGTGCGCACCAAGGCGCTCTCGGGGGCCGCGCGCGTCGCCCGCTTCCGTCCCCACAAGATCAACTAGCGGCTTTCCCACCAGCGCGTTCCTCGTGCGCCGCACGCCGGCCGAAGCCACGCTTTTCTTCTGCTTTTTCTCTTTCCAATGGCCGATTCCGACAACAAGAACAAAGACGCAGAAGACGAGCTGGCAGGCACCGAGCAACCGTTCGTGCAACATCTGGTCGAGCTGCGCGACCGGCTGCTCTACTGCGTCTACGGCCTGGCGGTCGCGGGCATCCTGCTGGCCATCTGGCCGGGCCCGGGCGGGCTGATCGACCTGATCGCGATGCCGATCCGCGCGCACATGCCGCCGGACGCCAAGCTCATCGCCATCGGCGTGTTCTCGCCGTTCTTCGTGCCGCTCAAGGTGCTCATGATGACGGCGGTGCTGCTGGCGCTGCCCTGGCTCATGTACCAGGCCTGGATGTTCATTGCGCCGGGCCTCTACAGCCATGAAAAGCGCTTTGCGCTGCCGCTGATCTTCTTCGGCAGCCTGCTGGCCTATGCGGGCATCGCCTTCGTGCAGTTCTTCGTGCTGGACAAGATGTTCAGCTTCATCCAGAAGTTCACGCCGGCCGCGGTGGCGGCCACGCCCGACATCTCCTCGTATGTCGAAGCCATCCTCTCGCTCTACATCGCGTTCGGCGTGGCCTTCCAGGTGCCGATCGTCGTGATGCTGCTGGTGCGCTTCGAGATGGTCACCATCGAGAAGCTCAAGTCCTTCCGCGGCTACTTCATCGTTGTGGCCTTCGTGGTGGCCGCGGTGCTCACGCCGCCGGACGTGGTGTCGCAGCTCGCGCTGGCGGTGCCGATGTGCCTGCTCTACGAGGTCGGCATCATCGGTGCGCGCTATTTCGCGAGTACCGGCAAGAAATCCGAAGAGGAAGAGAAAAGCGCCGATTCCTCGGCGTCTTCCTGACCGGTCATTCGGGCTGGTTCGGCACCTGCCGCATCGGGCTCTTGGGCCGCAGGCCCGGCGTCACGTCCAGTTCCATCTTGTCGGTGCCGCGCTGCAGCGCGAAGCGCGTGGTGCTGCCGGGCTTGAGGCCGGCCACGGCGGTCAGCAGGGCCTGCACGTTGTCGGTCTTCTTTTCGCCGACCGAGGTGATCACGTCGCCCGGACGGATGCCGGCCTTGGCCGCGGGGCCGTTCTGCAGCACGCCGGTGATGATGACGCCGGCATCGGCCTTCACGCCGAAGGTTTCGGCCAGTTCGGGCGAGAGTTCGTTCGGCTCGACGCCGATCCATCCGCGGCGCACCTGGCCGTCCTTCACGATGCCTTCGAGCACGATCTTCGCCATGGAAACGGGAATCGCGAAGCCGATGCCCATGCTGCCGCCCGAGCGCGAATAGATGGCGGTGTTGACGCCTTGCAGGTTGCCGTTCACGTCGATCAGCGCGCCGCCCGAATTGCCGGGGTTGATGGCCGCGTCGGTCTGGATGAAGTTCTCGAAGTTGTTGATGCCGAGCTGGTTGCGCCCCAGCGCCGAGACGATGCCGCTGGTGACCGTCTGCCCCACGCCGAAGGGATTGCCGATGGCCAGCACCTGGTCGCCCACCTGGAGCTCGTCGGAATTGCCCAGCACGATCGCGGGCAGCTTGTCCATCTCGATCTTGAGCACGGCAAGGTCGGTGTCCGGGTCGGTGCCGATCACCTTGGCACGCGTGTGGCGGCTGTCGTTGAGCGTGACCTCGATTTCGTCCGCGCCTTCGACCACGTGGTTGTTGGTGAGAATGTAGCCCTCGGCACTCACGATCACGCCGCTGCCCAGCCCGACCTGGGGCTGGTCGCCCTGGTCGCCGAAGAAAAAGCGGAACCACGGATCGTTGCTGCGGGGATGGCGCTGCGCGGCCTTGCTGGTGTTGATGCTCACGACAGCCGGCGAGGCTTTCTTTGCGGCCGCGCTCAGGCTGCCGGCCGCTGGCGCCGCGGGGACGCCCGCAGGTGCTTCGACGATCGACACCACGCCTCCCAGCGAGGTGGCGCGGCGGTTGATCCACTCGGGCTTGAGCGTGGCAACAACGAAATAGGCCGCCAAAAGGACGGTCACGGCTTGGGCAAAGAGCAGCCAGGTGCGTTTCATGAAGCTTGAGATAAAACGGGGGAACACGCCGTCCACGCGGCGCCAACGGGTCCATTGTCCCTCAACCCCCATCCGCCAGAAACCGCGCGCTGCGGTCGAGAATGACAAAGGTTCGGTGCGCCAATAAGGGATAACCCTTAGCATCGCACAGCGAGCCCACACGGCTCCGAGTTCCGGCCTTCCGCGCCGCCCACCCGGTGGGCGCGGCCTGGCGTTTCGCCGGCGCGCCGATTTTCCGCTTCCCATCCCTCGGCGGCCCGGCGCGCGGCAACGACCTCCCTGCCCGCAATGACTTCTCACGCAATCTCCCCGGACGGCACGCAGCCGGCGCCGGCGCGCGCGCTCGGCGCGCGCGACTACAAGACCCTGGCCCTGTCCGCGCTCGGCGGAACGCTGGAGTTCTACGACTTCGTCATCTACGTGTTCTTCGCCACCGTGCTGGGTGCGCTTTTCTTTCCCGCCGACATGCCCGACTGGCTGCGGCAGCTCCAGACTTTCGGCATCTTCGCCGCCGGCTACCTGGCCCGCCCGGTGGGCGGCATCGTCATCGCGCATTTCGGCGACCTGCTCGGCCGCAAGCGCATGTTCACGCTGTCGATCTTCCTGATGGCGGCGCCCACGCTGGTCATCGGCCTTCTGCCTACCTACGCGAGCATCGGCATCGCCGCACCCTTGCTGCTGCTGGCCATGCGCGTGCTGCAGGGCGCGGCGATCGGCGGCGAAATGCCCGGTGCCTGGGTGTTCATCGGCGAGCACGTGCCGGCGCGGCGCTACGGTTTTGGCATCGGCATGCTGACCTCGGGCATCACGGGCGGCATCCTGCTGGGCTCTCTCGTGGCCGTGGCCATCAACCGCCACTATTCGCCGGCGGAGGTGAGCGGTTTTGCCTGGCGCATTCCCTTCGTGCTGGGCGGCGTGTTCGGCCTCGTCTCGGTGTATCTGCGCCGTTTCCTGCACGAGACGCCGGTCTTCAAGGAGCTGGCAGACCGCAAGACCGTGGCGCGCGAGCTGCCGCTGCGCACCGTGCTGCGCGAGCACCGCGCGGCCAGTGTCTACGTGGCGCTGCTGACCTGGGTGCTGTCGGCCGCCATCGTGGTGGTGGTGCTGTACACGCCCACCTACCTGCAGAAGGTGCACCACATCCCGGCTGCGCTGGCGCTGGAAGCCAATGCACTCGCCACGCTGACGCTGACCATCGGCTGCATGCTGGTCGGCTGGGCCAGCGACCGCATCGGCACGCGCGCCGTGATGCTCGTCGGATGGGGCGGCCTGTTCGTGACGGCTTACCTTTTCTACACGGGGCTGCCCGGCACGCCGGCCACGCTGTTCTGGCACTACGGCCTGGTGGGATTGTTCGTGGGCACCATCGCCACCGTGCCGATTGCCGGCGTGCGCGCGTTTCCGGCGCCGGTGCGCTTCACGGGGCTTTCGTTCGCCTACAACATGTCGTATGCCGTGTTCGGCGGACTGACGCCCGTGATCCTCACGCTCTGGCTGCAGCACGACACCATGGCGCCGGCGCATTACGTCGCCGTGCTGGCCGGGCTGGGTTTCGTGCTGGCCCTGTGGCCATTGGCGGCGCGCGGCCATGCGATGCGCGACGGCATCGGGAGCGCGACAATGGCGCGATGAGCACCACTCGCCATGAATTGCTGCATGCCTTCGACCTGCTCCTTGCGCCGTCGCGCTTCAAGGACTACGGACCCAATGGCCTGCAGGTCGAGGGCCGCACCGTGGTGCGGAAGATCGTCTCCGGCGTGACGGCGAGCCGCGCGCTCATCGAGGCCGCCATCCATGCCGAGGCCGACGCCATCTTCGTGCACCACGGCCTGTTCTGGCGCGGCCAGGACGGTTGCGTCACCGGCTGGATGAAGCAGCGCCTGGGCCTGCTGCTGGGCGACGACGTCAACCTCTTCGCCTACCACCTGCCGCTCGATGCGCATCCGGAGCTTGGCAACAACGCGCAGCTCGGCCTGCAGCTCGGCTTGCTCGCCCATGCGGGCGCGACGGGACGCTTCGGCGAGCAGGAGCTGGGCTTCCTCGGCGCGCGCAACAACGGGGAAGCCTTTGCCAGCGCCAAGGAACTGGCCGCGCATGCGGAGAAGGTGCTGCAGCGGCCCGTCACCCTGGTGGACACGGCGCACCGTCCGATCAAGAACATCGCCTGGTGCACGGGCGGCGCCCAGGGCTACTTCGAGGCGGCCATTGCGGCCGGGGCCGATGCCTTCATCACCGGCGAGATCTCCGAACCCCAGGCCCACTACGCCCGGGAGATGGGCGTCGCCTTCCTGGCCTGCGGCCACCATGCCACCGAGCGCTATGGCGCGCAGGCGGTGGCCGGCCACGTGGCGGCCCAGCTCGGGCTGAAGCACGAGTTCATCGACATCGACAATCCGGCATGAGCGGCCAGGCTCCCCTCGCTCCCGTCGCCATCACGCTGGGCGATCCCGCGGGCATCGGCCCGGAAATCATCGCCAAGGCCTTCCGCCAGGCGCCCGACGCCACGCGCGGTGCTTTCGTGGCCGGCGACGTGGCCGCGATGCGCCGGGCATCGCAGGCGCTGGCGTCGCCGGGGCAACCCGCCTGGCCGGTGGCGCAGATCGAGCGCATTGCCGAAGCGGCCGAGATGCCGCCGGGCTGCATTCCGGTGCTGCAGGTGGTGGCGGCGCCGGCGCAAGACATCGTGCCGGGACGGATCGGCGCCGAAGCCGGCCGCGTGGCTGGCAACTGCGTGGTCTGGGCTGCACGCGCCGCATTGCGGGGCGAGATTGCCGCCATCGTCACGGCGCCGCTGCACAAGGAAGCACTGGCCGCGGCCGGGTTTCCCTATCCCGGCCACACCGAACTGCTGCAGGCCGAAGCCGCCGCGCACGCGGGCGTCGCGGTGGACGGCATGCCGGTGCGCATGATGCTGGCCAACGACGAGTTGCGCACCGTGCTGGTGAGCATCCACATGTCGCTGCGCGACGCCATCACGGCCGTGAGCTTCGGCAGCGTGCTGGAGACGCTGCGCATCACCCACCGCGCCTTGCAGCGCATGCTCGGGCGGGCGCCGCGCATCGGCGTGGCCGGCCTCAATCCGCATGCGGGCGAGGGCGGACTGTTCGGCTCCGAAGAGTGCGACATCATTGCACCGGCCATTGGAGCCGCCCAGGCCGAGGGCATCGACGCCCACGGGCCTTATGCGCCCGACACCGTCTTCATGCGCGCGCGCGCCAGGCCCGGAGTGCCGGGAAGCGGCGAGTTCGACGTGGTGATTGCGATGTACCACGACCAGGGCCTGATCCCGGTCAAGTACCTTGGCGTGGAGAAGGGCGTGAACGTGACGCTAGGCCTGCCGCTGGTGCGCACCAGCCCCGACCACGGCACCGCATTCGATATTGCGGGCACCGGCCGGGCCGATGCGTCGAGCCTCATCGAGGCGCTGCGCATGGCCAGAACCCTGGTGGGCGCCTGATTAGGAAGGCGCGCGGCGGCGGCTCAGGGGCGCTTCAGGCTGTCGCGGATTTCGCGCAGGAGGGCAATGTCCTCCGGCGGTGCCACAGGCGCCGCGGGCGCCTCCGCATGCGTCTTGCGCAGCTTGTTGATCTGCTTGACCATCATGAAGATGATGAAGGCAAGGATGACGAAGTTGACCGCGATGGTGATGAAATTGCCATAGGCCAGCACCGGCACGCCGGCCTTCTTGAGGTCGGCCAGGTTGTTGGCGACACCCGGCGGCACGGTGCCCAGTACCACGTACAGGTTCGAGAAATCCAGCTTGCCGAACACCAGCCCGACGACCGGCATGATGATGTCGGCAACGATCGAATCGACGATCTTCCCGAATGCCGCGCCAATGATCACGCCGACTGCGAGATCGATCACGTTGCCCTTGACGGCAAATTCCTTGAACTCACTGAGGATGCTCATGATTTCAATATGCTCCAGGAGCGCTGGTGTTGAAGGTGCCGCAAGTATGCCTTCGGAACGGCTCCGGCCGGCGATGGCGCACCAATAGAAAAGCGCACATATTTCACGTTAATGAATAATTTCTGGTTAATTGCCACCGGCTTCGGTGACAGCGGCTTCCTGTTGCCCACTGCATTGGGAATTGCAATTTGGCTTGCAATCGACCGCAGCACGCGCCCGGCGGCGGTGCGATGGGCGCTGCTATTCGGCGGTTGCGGTTTCATCGTGATGCTGTCCAAGCTCCTCTTCATGGGCTGGGGCATTGGCAGCGCCCATTTTGATTTCATCGGCTTCAGCGGGCATACCGCGCTGGCAACCAGCGTCTGGCCGGTCGTTTTCTGGCTGGCGGCGCGGCGGCGCGCACCAAACGTGCGCATGGTGGCTGCGGTATCGGGATGGGTATGGGGCGCCTTCATTGGTGTGTCGCGCCTGGCCCTCGAAGTTCACTCCACCGCAGAGGTCGTCACGGGGGCGATGCTTGGAACAGTTGTAAGCGCAAGCTTTTTGCTGTTGCATTGGCACCAGTCGATGTCGGTCAAAACACCACGCTGGCTCGCCTGGGCGATGGCGCTGCCGCTCCTCTTTTTCATAGTGGGGCGGCCTGCACCCACACAGGACGCGCTGGAGGCCCTCGCAGCGTGGATGGCGGGCATCGAGCGCCCTTTCACCCGAGCCGATCTCCTGCAGAACCGCAGGGCCGTGCGTCAGCCTGCCAAAAGCACACAGTTTCTTACAAAAGAGCAAAGCTTTTCGGCGGGCGATTGACGCGGAAGATTTGTGGTCGGAGCGCCACAATTGCTCCGCGCAACCAGTTAATTGATAGTTCACATTTGCAAACTGCAAGACACAGCTGAAAGCGTGTCATCGAAGCCCCTTTTCCCAATGAAAGAGGCGCTTCAGACATTGATTCCCGAGATAACCCCATCGAGTCCCGGGTTAATCCGCATATAGACACATTTTTTGCATCTATTGAACGGAAAAGGGTCAATGTGCGGGCAGCGACAATTCGTTCCGGCCCGCCTGTCCACGATGCGCGGGCTTTGCTTTGACAAACCGCGGCAAAAAAAGTCCCGCCCAATATCAACTGGGCTCGGGCCTTGCATATGAATCGCGGCTGCTGAAAACCAATTTGTGCAATGGGGATCAATTTGACACGCTTCGTGAACCCGAAGGGGTGGGGTTTTGCCCTAATGGGCGCGTTATTGCTGCAGGGCTGCGCACCGGGCTTCAATTCCGTGGGCGCCTACGAGGCGGACCAGAGCCTGCCGCCGGAGTTCCAGTACCTGCCGGCCGATGGTGCGCCGGATGGCGTCATCACGTCCATTTCGCCGGCCTTGATCCGCACGATGGCCGAGTCTCAGCCGGCAGCGGTTCCTGCGGAGGTGAAGGCGCTTTTCGGCGAATCGCCGGTCTACACCATCGGCCCGGGCGACGTCGTGGGCGTGATCGTCTATGACCATCCGGAACTGCTGCCGAATGCCGGTGCGGTGATCACGCAGCAGGCAGACCCGACGGGCATCAGCGTGGCGCCCGGCTTCATCGTCGGCGCGGACGGGCAGATCACGTTCCCCTATATCGGCCGCGTCAAGCTCCAGGGGCTGACCGAAATCGAGGCCTCCGACCTCATCGCGGACCGCATCGCCACCTATATCAAGGCGCCGCAGGTCACGGTGCGCATCCAGTCCTTCCGAAGCCGCCGCGCCTTCGTCGAGGGCGAAGTGCGAAACCCGGGGCTGCAGATCTTCACCGACGTGCCGATGACGCTGGCCGAAGCCCTCAGCCGGGCCGGCGGCATCACCGCCAATGGCGACCGCTCGTTCGTGACGCTCACGCGCGGCGACAAGACCACGCTCATCAACCTGCCCAACCTGCAGGACCTGGGCGCGGACGCGAGCAGGATTCCGCTGCGCAACGGCGACGTGGTCCAGGTGCGGCACCGCGACGAGAGCAAGGTGTTCGTGATGGGCGAAATTGCCCGTCCGTCGGCGCTGCTCATGCACAACGGGCGGCTCAGCCTCAATGAGGCGCTGGGCGAGGCCGGCGGCCCCAGCCTGACTTCGGCCAACACGGGCCAGATCTACGTCATCCGCAACAACGCGCGGGGCTTGCCGGCCATCTTCCACCTGAATGCCAAGAATCCGGCCGCGCTGGGCCTGGCCGAACGCTTCCCCCTGCAGCCGCGCGACGTCGTCTACATCGATTCGGTGCCGCTGGTTACCTGGAACCGCCTGGCCAGCCTGATCCTGCCGGCCGCGCAAGTGATCAACGCCGGCGACGAAGTCTGGAGCCGCCACAGATGAAATCGGTCCTGACAGTCTGCATCGGCAACATCTGCCGCAGCCCGATGGCGGAAGGCATCCTGGCCGCGGGCCTGCCGCATCTTCGCGTGGTGTCGGCCGGCACCGGCGCTCTCGTGGGCAAGCCGGCCGACGCGATGGCGCAGAAGCTCATGCAGGAGCGCGGCATCGACATTTCCGGCCACCTGGCGCAGCAGGTGAACCAGATGCTGTGCCGGCAGGCGGACCTGATCCTTGTCATGGACATGGCGCAGCGCCGCCATCTCGAGTCGGCCTACCCCTTCGTGCGCGGCAAGGTCTTTCGCATCGCCGAGGCCGCCAAGCAGGACGTGCCCGATCCCTACAAACGGGACGAGGCGGCCTTCGAGCATGCCCTGGCGCTCATCGACGTGGGAGCCAGGACATGGATCGACCGCATTTTGAAAATTACAAAACCTGAGCAGCAACCGACATGAACGCACCCCAGCAAGCCGCCCTGCCGATGCCCGCGCTGGAAGAGGAGAACGACGGGTTCAACTTCGTCGAGTACCTGGACATCCTGATCGACCACCGGTGGTTCATTGCCGTCGTGGTTGCCGTGGCCTTGCTGCTCGGCGCGGCCTACGCCCTTTTTGGGCAGCCGATGTACGAAACCAATGTGGCCGTGCAGGTCGAGGATTCCGGCAATTCGGCAGGCAGCTTCCTGGGCGATGCGGCGTCGTCGCTGCTGAGCGTGAAGACGCCGGCCGCGGGCGAGATCGAAATCATCAAGTCGCGCGCCATCCTCGGTCAGGCGGTGGAGAACACCAAGCTGTACATCAGCGCGCAGCCGCGCTATGCCCCCATCGTGGGCAGTTGGCTCGCGCGGCGCGCCACCGAGCTGTCGGACCCGGGCTTCATGGGGCTTTCCGGCTACGTGACCGGGGCCGAGGCGATCATGGTTCCGCAGTTCGACGTGCCCGCGGATCTCGAAGCGAAGCAATTCATGCTGACTCTCGGGCCGGACAACCGCTACGAGCTGCTCGTTCCCAACGTCGACACCCCGCTCAAGGGCACCGTCGGAACCCCGCTCGTGGCCAACGTTCCGGGCGGCAGCCTCCGGCTGCTGGTCAGCTCCGTCAGCGCCAAGCCCGGCGCGCAGTTCCAGCTGGTCCGCAATTCCAGGCAACTGGCGCTGCTGTCGCTGCAGGACAACCTCAAGGTCGTCGAAAAAGGCAAGCAGTCCGGCGTTCTCGACGTCAGCCTGAAAAGCCCGAATCCGGAAAAGCTGACGCAGCTGCTCAATGAAATCGGGCGGCTCTATGTCCGCCAGAACATCGAGCGCAAGGCTGCCGAGGCCGAAAAGACCCTGGGCTTCCTGGACACCGCGCTGCCGCAATTCAAGAAGCAGCTCGAGCAGTCCGAAGACCTCTACAACCGCTATCGAAACGAGAACGGCACCGTCAGCCTCGATGACGAGGCCAAGAACGCGCTGGCCCAGACGGTCGACCTGCAATCCAAGCTGCTCGAAGCCGAACAGAAGCGGCGGGAACTTTCGGCACGCTTCACCGACAAGCACCCGAATCTCCAGACGCTGGACGCGCAGATTTCGGCCTGGCGCAGCCAGATCTCGGCGGTCGATTCGCGCATCCGGAAGATGCCGCTGCTGCAGCAGAACACCGTTCAGATGCAGCGCGACATCAAGGTCAACACCGACCTCTACGTGTCGCTCCTGAACAGCTCGCTGCAGATGCGGCTGGCCAAGGAGGGCAAGGTCGGCAACGTGCGCCTGCTGGACGATGCCATCCTCCCCGAGGAGCCGGTCTGGCCCAAGCGGCCGCTGGTCATCGCCCTGGCCCTGCTGCTGGGCCTGGGGGCCGGCGTCGTGCTCGCGATTGCCAAGAACTCGCTGTTCGGCGGCATCCGCAATCCGAGCGAGATCGAGATGCACACGGGCCTCAACGTGTACAGCAGCATTCCGTTGAGCCCGGCCCAGCGGACGATCGACAAGAACATCGAGACCAAGGCGCCGGGGATGCACGTTCTTGCCCTCCAGCAATCGGAGGATCCCGCGGTCGAAAGCCTGCGCAGCCTGCGGACCGCATTGCAGTTCGCCATGCTGGAAGCGCCCAACAACCGCCTGCTCATTTCCGGCGCGACGCCGGGAGTCGGGAAGACCTTTGTCTCGGTCAATTTCGCGGCCATCACCGCGGCCTCGGGAAAGAAGGTCCTGCTGATCGACGCCGACCTGCGCAAGGGCCGGGTCAATCAATTCTTCTCCCTTTCCCGCTCGTCGGGCCTTTCGGAATTGATTGCCGGCACGCTGGACACGGAAAAAGCCATTCGCTCGTCGATCCTGCCGAACCTGGACGTCATGACGACCGGGGTGCTGCCGCCCAATCCGGCGGAATTGCTCATGAGCGATTCTTTTTCCCAGATCCTGGAAAAGCTTTCGCCGGATTACGACCTTGTGATTATTGATACGGCGCCAGTGCTGGTGGCAGCGGACACCGCATCGGTGGCCCCGCTCGCGGGCTCTCTTCTCCTCGTGGCCCGGGCGGAAAAGACGCACCTGGGCGAATTGAACGAAAGCGTCAGAAGGCTGGCGCACGCGGGCTGCTCGGCCAATGGCGTAATTTTGAATGCTATGGACTTATCCCGGCGCCATGCGGGAAGCAGCAGCTACAAATACGGCGGTTACCGTTACACACACTATAAATACAAAAACAACAGGGATACCACCTAGTCTGGCCGATGGTTTCTGAGAAAATTAAGTGACATTGTGATAATTATCACATCACGCACTAAATCGGTGCCTTCAATCAAACGCTAATAACAAAGGACTAGAGACAAGTGTGTCGCTCTTTTGTATTACGTATTTGGATCGCTCGGCCTGCGCATTGATTTTTCTGCGCTGCAACCTTCACGGCTTCCGTGCAAGGCCGTATTGGCCTGAAAACCAAGCCGCCACGTATCACTGAACCCGAAAGGGACAAGCACCTGCTTGTAAGACGAAAGGTTCTCCTGCAATGAGAGTTCTCAAGCTGCAAATTTGCCTCCGCTTCCAATGTGAGAAGGGCGCATTCCTATGACGAATTTCCGCCATGAAGAGTCGATGGCACCCGCAGGCGACGAAGCGATCGGCGCCATTGCGAATGACATCGCATGGACGAGGGTGCAGCATCCCGCGATGCTGCGCGCCGGGAAAAGAGCGGTGGACGTTGCCGCTGCGCTGTTCTTTTTCTGCGCCTTCGGCTGGCTTTACGTCCTGATCGCCCTGGGCGTGTTCATCACTTCCGGAGCGCCTGTCCTGTATTCCCAGCCGCGCTTCGGGCGGGGAGGGCGCGTATTCAAGTTCTACAAGTTCCGCTCGATGCTGCCGAACTCCGCCCAGATCCTCGAGGAGCATTTGCGGAACGACCCGGTCGCGCGCCAGCAGTGGGACGATTATCAAAAGCTCGAAAACGACCCACGCATCACGCGCTTCGGCAAGTTCATCCGCAAGACCAGCCTGGACGAGCTGCCGCAGTTCTGGAATGTGCTCGTGGGCGACATGAGCCTGGTCGGACCCCGGCCGTGCATGCTCGACCAGAAGGTCCTGTACGGGGCGGACTGGTCGTTCTATTGCGCCGTCCGGCCCGGCATCACGGGCCTGTGGCAGGTCAGCGGGCGCAACCAGCTGAGCTACAAGAAACGCGTGGCGCTGGATGTCGCCTACGTCGAGACGCTCTCGGTCGGCCGGGACATCGGCATCTTCATCAGGACCATCTGGGTGGTCGCCGTGGGCCACGGCTCGCGATGAGCGGCCTGGCTTCGAAGGCAATCGAGCTTTGATTCACAGATGAAAAAGATCCTTATCTGCGCCGTGCCCTTCAGCGACAACCTGGGCGACGGAGTCATCGCGGCTTCCCTGGCTCATATTGCGGGCCTGAAGTATCCGCAGGCCAGGGTCGAATTCCTGGACATTGCCGGCCGGCTCGGCTTCGAGGAGGAAAACCTGCGTGGCGGCGGCGCATTCCGGCTCTTTGCGAAGCTGCCTTCGTTCATCAGGTCGGTGATCGTGTTCCTGTATTGCCTCAAAGGCTATTTTCTCGGCTGGCGGAAAAACTGGAAGGCCGCGGTGGACGACGCGGACCTGATCGTCATTGGCGGCGGCCAGCTGTTTTGCGACGTGGCGCTCAATTTTCCGGCAAAGCTGTTTCTCCTGAGCAGGCTGCTGCGTGGAAAGAAGGTGGTGGTCCTGTCGGTCGGGGTGACGGCGAAATGGTCTTTTCTCGGGCGCTTTCTCGTCGGGCGATTCCTGAAAAATGCGAGGCCCGCCTTCTACGCCACGCGCGACCAGGAATCGGCCAGCAACCTGCACAATTACTTCCGAATTCCGAGAAGCGACATACAGGTCGTGCCGGACCCGGCGCTCATTTGTGCCGACGCTTTTTCGGAAGAGCTTTCGCCGGAAAAAAACTGGGACATCGGAATTTGCGTCAGTAGCCTCGATGCCCTGGTCATGAATTCCGAATACGAAGGCTCCAATTCAACGCAGTCAGCCAAGTTTTTTGCCGCCCTGGCCGAATCATTGCGGGCCGAGGGAAAGCGGGTGCTTTATTTCACGAACGGCGCCTCCGAAGACAACAAGGTCCTGGAAGAAATTTCTTCGACCTCCGATGCGCCGAAATCGATTTTTCTCGTTCCCCGGCACCCGGACGAACTCGTTGCCTTGATCAGCGCGTGCTCGTGCATCGTGGCCCACCGGCTGCACGCGAATATCGTGGCCTACGGTTTGAACATTCCGTCCATAGGAATGAATTGGGACAAGAAGGTGGAGTCGTTTTTCGAACTGACCGGCAGAAAGCGCTACCTCTTCGACTTGTCGCCCCGGGTCGAAAAGCTCGGTACCTCGGTGCTGGGCCTGCTCGATGACCGGCACCCGGACCGGAAAGCGCTCGACGCATTGAGAAGCCAGGTGGTGGCCGGTATCCATGCATTGATCTGATGGGCACCTCTATGAAGATATTGCACGTTGCCGAAACGCTCAAGGGCGGGCTCGAAACCTATCTTCGGCTGGTTTCGGGTTTTCAGCAGAACTCTCCGGTGATCAGCCAGGCCAAGTTCATATTGCCCGGCCCGGTGGAGTGGCTGAATTCCCAGGACACGCATGTGGTTCCCACGGCCCGCAGTCCTCTTGCCCTTGCGAGCTACGCCGCCGAGATCAAGAAAATCATCCGTTCGGAGCGCCCCGCGGTTCTTCACCTGCACAGCTCGATTCCGGGCGGGATCGTTCGCGCCTTGGCGCTGCTCGGCCAGGTGCCGGCCGAGACAAAGATTGTCTATTGCTCGCACGGCTGGGCTTTCGACCAGGTCGGGCCCGCGTACAAGAAGTCGATCTATCGATGGATCGAATGGCTGCTTTCCCATTGGAGCGACGCGATCATCTGCATCAGCGGCCACGAGTTCCGTGTTGCCGAGAAATTCGGCATCAAGCGGTGCAAGTGCATTCCGAACGGAATTCAGCCCATCGCTCCCATTTCGGAAAACACGGTGGCTCCCAAGGTCCCGGCACGGCCCCGGAGGGTTCTTTTCGTGGGGCGGCTCGACCGGCAGAAGGGCATCGACGCCTTGCTCGACGCCTATGCCCGCGTCCAGCCCGGCTTCAAGCTCGTGATCGTGGGCGGAGCCGTCAGAAACGATCTTTCCCTTGCACGCTCGAGCGAGATCGAGTTCGCCGGATGGCTCGAGAAGGACGAACTCGAAGAAGCCTACAGGTCGTGCGACGCCGTCATCGTTCCCTCCCGGTGGGAAGGCTTCGGCCTCGTCGCGGTCGAGGCGATGGCCCGGAGCAAGCCGGTTTTTGCGTCCGCCGTGGGCGGTCTCGTCGATATCGTCGAAGACAACAGGAACGGACGGCTGTTTTCGCTCGACGCACTGGACGACGTGCTGCGCGAGATCGACCGGATCTCCGATGAGGAATTGCAACGGATGGGACGTGCCGGGCGTGAGATTTTCGAGGAGAAATACACCGCCGACCGAATGAACGCCGCCATCCTGGACTTGTACAAGGAGTCGGTACAGTGATGAAGCCTTCATCTTTTTCTTCGGCGGCAGGGCGTTTGCTGAGTGCTTTCAGGCTGCTGTGCGCGTCGGCGGCGCTGGCGGCCGTGGCCTGCCCGGCGCAGGCGCGCGGCATTGCCGAACTGGGCACGGAATATCCGGTCGCGCTGAGCGTGCAGATCGACCCGGCCACCATCTCGAACGAGGACTTGAACGAGATCAGGGCATCGGGCTTCGAATTCGTGAGATTCGGCGCGCGGCCGCCGCTGAAGAGCGTCAACCCGGCATCGGTCGACTATTCGGACCTGATCAAGCGCGTGAAAAACGCCAGGCTCCAGGCGATCGTGACCTTGTTCGGGGGCCGCGAGATCTGGGGGCAGAGTCCGGCGGAAGCGGGCGAGGGGCAGCGCGAAAAACTGTTTGCCAAGTTCGCGCTCGAGTTCATGAGCGCGCACGCGGCCGATGTCGCCGTCTGGGAATTGTGGAACGAGCCCGATCACAAGACCTTCCTGAACCCGGCGCTTTTTTCGAGCTTTGAAACCGCGACCGCCGAGTTCTGCCGCAGCATCGCGCAAATGAAGACGCCGCCGAAGATCGTCATGGGATTCGGCTTTGCGAAGCTCCCTTTCAGCCCGGGCCAGGTTCCGCCGCAGCTCGAGAATGCCTTCGTGTCGGCGGCCAAGGCCGACTGCCTGACGGACATATCGATCCATCCCTACCGCTCCATTCCGGAAACCGCCATTGCGGACTATGGAAAGCTGCGCGCGAAGCTCGACCAGCAGCAGCTCGGAAAGATCGGAATCGTCGCTTCCGAATGGGGCTATGCGTCCTACCTGCCGGTCCGGGATCGCAACACCCAGGCTTCGCTGATCCTGCGGGAATACCTGACCAACGTGGCCGCGGGCATCAAGCTGCTGAATCTCTATGCCTGGCAGGACCGGGGAACCTCCGTCATTTCGAGGGAGGACAATTTCGGTCTCAAGTCGAAGGGCGGCGAGAAGAAGGAGGCCTTTTCGAGCCTCACCGAATTCCTCAGGATCGCCCGGAATTCGAAGAAAGTTTCATATCAGAGCAATGCTGGCCTGAACAAGCTGGTGCTGAGCCGCGGGAATTCCTTGCTGCACGTGGTGTGGACGCAAAGCGGCGAGCAGAACGTGCTGGTTCCGGCCGAGAAGGGGAAGAAGTGCACGCGGGTCGACTTCTTCCCGCAGGTGCGCCGCGGAAGCTGCGGCAGCCCCGTCGATGGGGGCTTTGCTGCCAAGGCCACCGACTATCCGGTCCTGCTTTCCATTTCGGATTAGGGTGAACAGGCCCAGGATGGCGTCCCTGTCCGGAATTCGAAAGCGCCTCGCAGGTCCGATCTATGCAGTTGCAGACCAGTGCATCTACAGCGCGAGCCAGCTGCTGCTGAGCTTCGCGCTGGCGCGGGCGCTGTCGCCCTCCGATTTCGGCATTGCCTCGGCGTTCCTGGCGATCGTCAGCTTCCAGTACATCGTGCATACCGCAGTGGTGCACGAGCCGCTGCTGATCAAGCGCTATTACGCGGGCCGATCCGCCGCCTGGTGGAGCTGGGCGCTCGTGTTGGCGGTCTCCATTGCCGGCTTCCTGGCCTGGCAGTTCACGAGTTTTCCGGGCCCGCTGAGCTGGGCCGGCGTGGCCCTGATTGCGGGCTATGAAATATTCTGGATTTCCCGGAGCATCCTGCTCGTGGGACGCCGCTACCTGGTGCTCTGTGCATCCGGCGTGCTGATCTGCATTGGATACGTGGGGGTCCTGATCGGCCTGAAGCCTGCCTCATGGACGCAGGCGCTGCTGTGGATTGCCGTCATCCAGCTGCCCTTTGCCTTCCTGGTGGCGATGAGCCTGCGCCATGTGGTGGCGCCGCTGCCGGCCGCGGCCAACGCCCAGGCCCTGACGCTCGGGGAAGCCGCCAGCTACGGCTGGAAGGCCAGCCTTTCGCAGCTCATGAGCTGGATCATGACGGGAGGCGCCATCCTGCTGCTGGGTTCCTCCGCGGACTCGGCGCAGGGCGGGCTGCTGAAGATCTACATCACCTTCCTGCTGCCGATGCAGTACGTGCTGCTTGCGCTGGGCTACTACATCCTGCCAAGGCTGGCGGCCAGCTGGACATCCGATCGGCGCAGGGACGCCTTTCGCCTGTTCGTCAAGTTCGTCGTCTTCGGTTTCGTGGTGGCCGAGATCGGCGGAGTCCTCCTGGGCCTGCTGGGCCCGTACCTCGTGGTCCTGGCCTTCGGCAAGAACTACGGCGGAATGGATTTTTCGCCGTTCTTCTACGCGCCCGCCATCTTCGGCCTGACGATGTGCCTGCGCACGGGTTTCAGGGCCGCCGGCCGGCCTGGTGCGCTTCTGTGGTGCTCGATCTTCGGTGCGCTGGTGTTCGCTGCGGCCATGCTCGCGGCCAGGCCGCCGATTTCCTACATCCAGACCATCAACGCCATGACGCTGGGCTTTGCCTGCATGGCGGCCATGATGATGGCCTGGCTGTTCTTCATCATGCGCGGCGCCGCTGCGGCGCCGGCCCGCTGAGCCGGCAACGCATGAAAACGGTTCAGCACTAGTTCAGGCTCAGCCCTGGTTCGGAAACACCGCGGAACCGGCTCTGCCGGGCCGCTGGTGTGGCCCCCTTGAGGGGGGGAGTCGAGCGATACGAAGCGAGCGAGGGGCGGGGGTGGGTCCTACCGCCGCTCGAAGTTCAGGATGTTGTCGCCCGTGCGCGGCGTGCCGCTGTCCGGCGGTGCGAACTTGTAGGCGCTCGGGTCGCGGGCCGAGGTCATCTCGTAGAGCGGGTGGATCCGGCCGAGCCGCGCACCGCCGTCGCGCACCAGCGGTGCCCAGGCGAAGTTGGCGGTGAACTTGTTCGAACGCGGCAGCAGCGCGTCGAAGGGCACGGAAAGATAGATGCCCTTGTCGAAGCTGCCTTCGCCGAACTGCCTGGCCGAAACGTTGGTCTTGGTGGCATAGGCGCCGAGCACCACGCCGTTGTTGAAGCGGCGGCTGATGTCGATGGTGACGCCGCGGTCGCCCGCCAGGTACTGGCCCGCGCTGATCTTGGCCAGCACGCCGTTCCAGCCGGTGTCCCAGTAGAGCGTGGCGTGGCCGGTGTTCACCTTGTAGTCGCGCAGGCCGAAGTCCTGTTCGAAGTCGCGCTGGCGCACGTGGTTGAAGTCGACGCCGAAGGCGATCCGGCTGCGCCATGGCCGGTAGAGCCACTCCGCGCCGACGCCCGCATACATGGCTTCCAGTGCACCGCCGTACACGCTGTAGTACTGGTTGTCGGAAAGCCTGCCCACGTGCGTCAGCTGGAGCACCGGCATGGTCAGCCGCTTGGCCGTGACGTACTCGCGCTGGAGGGTTCGCACGCGGGGCAGGTTGCTGCCCGCCGTGTAGGTGAACTTGTCGAAGTTGTCGACCAGGCGCAGGTTCAGCGCGCCGTTGACCCAGGTGCTGGGCGTGAAGCGGTATTCCGCCACCGCCTGCACGCCGATCTGGTAGAGCAGGAATGCGTTGGGCCCGCCGAGGATCTGGCCGAGGCTGGGCGTGAGGCCGATGCTGAACTTGTCGCTGCGGCGCTCCCACGGGCCAAGGGCCTTGTTGTCAGCCGTGGCGGAGGAGGAGGCTGCGGATGCGGCCGCAATGTTGGCGCTGCTGCCCGGTGGAACGAAGGTGGCCGGATCGCCCGAGCCCACGGGCGGGGGCGCATAGTCGCGCTGGCTGGCCGCGCGAACCTCGCCGGGCGTCTGCGCCTGGTAGTGCGCCGTCACCCATTCGTTGCGGTTGACCACTTGCGCGTGCATCGGCAGGCCCCGCTCCGAATAGTGGAGCACGAAGTTCTTGATCGAGGCCGGGGCATCGCGATGCAGCACGGCAATGATCTTCTCGACCCGCACATCCCGGTAGACGGTGGCGCTTTCGGTGATCCACACATGCAGCATCTGGCCTTGCGGCGCGATGCGCTGGATGGTCCAGTCGGTGCGGCTTTCGATGTCGGCCGCGGTGGCTGCCCAGCCCGGCGAAGCGGCGGGCGGGTCCGGCGAAAAGCTCGGCGCCGGCGGGTCTGCCGCCTTGGGCATCTGCATCGTGGCCAGGTTGGTCTGCAGCGTGACGCCCAGCATCACCTTGTTGCCGCGTTCGAAACCGGCCGAGAAAGTCACGCCGGGCGAGTAGCGGTACTCCAGGCCGATGTTGAACGGGGAGCGCTGCCGCTGGGGGTTCTCGAGCGGCTCGTTCTTGTAGTCGTTGCCGTCGTATTCGAGCTTGAGCGTCAGCGGATCCCAGGGCGTGCGCCATTGGACGCCGCCAAAGAGCGCGGCGGGTCCGCGAAAGAGCCGGCCGAAGTTGGCACCGCCCCAGGTCGTCTCGCTCACGCGGGTCTTGAAGCGGCTGCTCAGCAAGCCGAAAGGGTTGCTGATGTTGCCGCTGCTCCCCAGGTAGCCCCAGCCGATGCCGAGGCTGAAATCCAGGTCGCCGTGGCGCTTGCTTGCCACCAGGTACTCGGACGAAAAGAGGCCGGTGCCGCCGATGTCGCGAAAGCCCAGGGCCACCTCGGGCAGGTAGGCCGACTCCTTCCACAGCCGCGCCTTCAGGTCGATGCTCTTGTCCTTGTAGCCCTGGTTGCTGAGGCCGATGCCGTAGATCCGGTTGCTGATGGAGGTGTAGCGAAAGCCCGCTTCCAGCCAATCCAGCGGCTGGAACATGACGTTCAGCCGCGTGTAGGGCGAGACATGCGTGAGCGAGGTCCGCATGTCGCCGGCCTGGCCCATGCGGGCCGTGGGCGTCTGCAGCAGGCCGGTTTCGCCCCAGTCGTTGCCGCTCGTCTGGAGCGCGCGGTATTGCGGTGCCGCCTCGGGGCGCACGGAAATGGCGGTCGACGGCGCCGGCGCGGCGGGGGCCGGCGGTACGTCGGGCAAGGCCGGCAGGGCGGGTGCAGCGGGTGCGGTGATGGCGGCGGCCGGTACGGCCGCACCAGCCGAAGGCTGCAGGATCGCGCCGCCTTGCGGCGAAGGCCCTTGCGTGGCCAGAAACTTGATGATGCCCTCGGAGATCGCCTCCAGGTCGTCCATGCCGCGCGGCGCGGCCCAGATCCATGCGCCCGGCGCCGGCTCGTTCGAGGGATGCGCATTCCAGTGCGCCACGCCCACGCGGGCCGTGCGTCCGTCGGGCTGGGCGACCCAGGCCCAGTCGTGCTTGCCCTCGGGGCTGCAGGCGGCAACGTAGTCCCACGCCGTGCGGCCGGGTTCGTGGGCCACCTGGCAAAGCTGCCCATCGGGCTGCAGCACCGAAATGGTCTTCAGCACGGGCGGCGGCGCAACGAGTTGCTGGCCGGCCGTCAGCACCGGATCCTCTTCCGGATGCGCCTGGAGCCAGCGCGGATCGACGATGCCGAGCGCGACGCGGCCGGTCACCGGCAGGCCCTGCAGCCAGGCCATCAGCTGCTTGCGCCGGCCCTGCTCTTCGCGCGGCACGCGCCGGCTGGCGGCATCGAGTCGCAGCAGCAGGGTGTTCTTCAGGAACTGCTGCGCCAGGCGCTCTTGCGGGATGCGCCATGCCAATCCCGGGGAAGCCGTTTCCGCCGGCTGGCGCAGCAGCCAGGCGCTCAGCCGCTCGCCGGGACGGATGTCTGCGTCGTCGGCGGGTGATTTGTTGTCGACGGGGCTGTTGCCCAAAGGCTGTGCGCCGGCGGCGCAACCCGCCGCCAGTGCGCAGGCCACCGCCGCGCGAAGAGGCCAGGGATGTCTGCCGAAGCCACGCAGGAGCGAACTGCTCATGTACCAGCGCTCGCCGCTGCGACGGGTGCTGGGGGGGGAGGCGTCCACTGCTCGAAGCTCATACACAGATCATTGGAAATACATTGCTCGGAATAGACGACCCGAGGCGCGCCGCCCGCGTGCGAAACGCCAAAGCGCGCCGGAGGCAGCGAGGCGCTCGCCGGATGCGAAACGCTGCGCTCCTCGTACCAGCGCAGCGACGCGGCAGCCGTGCCGGCCAGCGCGGTCTGCTGCGGCGCAGCAATGGGCGTCCGCACGATCTCGTCGCGAATGCCGAACCGGTAGCCCGGCATCATGTCGCGCTCGCGCTGGTAGGTCTTTTGCGCCGCGCCGTCCGCATCGCCGGTCCACGCGGGCAGGCTGGAAAAGCGCACCTCGCGCCAGTCGGTGCCGAGGCCGGTGGTTCCCACGAGGCGCCCGTCGAGCAGCCTCACGACCTCGCCGTTGCCGCTGTACCAGACCTCGACGGCACCTTCAGGGCGCTTGTCGATGTAACCGAGCACCATGAAGACCGTCTGCTCGCCGACGGCGACCCGCAAATAGCGGTAATTCGGGTTGAAAGTGGGCTGGGGTGCCGCGGCGCTGCCGCCATAGATATGCCGCGCCGTGGCCAGCATGGCCGAGGATCCGGAAGAACAGCCGCCAACGCCCAAAAGAAATGCCGACAAAAGGCAGCATTCAATAAGTCGCGTGGCCAGACCAACGCGCGGAGCCCTCAGCGACTGCCCTCCCGCGAAGAGGGCCCGCACGTTTAATTCGTGCCGGTCGTGCCTGTACCCGTGCCTGTGCCGCCGGTGCCGCCCGTGCCGCTGCCACCACCGCTGTTGCCGCCGTTGCCGCTGGCTACGGCAGCTGCCAGGCCGACGCTTGCCGCGATGCCGCCGGCTTGGCCGGCCGTGATGCGGCCGAATGCGGAATTGGTCGCGCCGGTGGCGCTGGCCGGCTGAGGACCTGGCGTCTGGACCGGCGGGGGGGTTTGGGCCAGGGCCGAAGAAATGCCCAGCGCAGCAATGAAAGTGGCGGAAATCAGGGGGGCGATTCGCATGGCAAATATCCTCTCAATTAGCAGTTAACAGTTGGGAGAAGATTAGCAGTTGGCGAAGTGTGCCGCAACTAATTTAGCCATTGAGACATCTTTTACGCGTGCAAATCGTTGTGTCGAAATGTCTTGTAAATCAGGATTAATTCATTGTTATTAATTGCCTCTTTCGCATGGTTGGGAATGGCCATTCGCGCGGCTCCCGGCCGGCCCCGTTGAATATGCGCGCAACAGCCCGCTACAATCGCCGGTTGACCCTGCTCCAGCGAAGAAGACTTAGAGGATCCCCATGAGTGACATGACCTCCGGCTCCCCCCGGATCGACACAAGCAAGCGGACGTGGTTAATCGCATCCAGCTGTGCCGGCGTAGCGGGAGGCGTGGCCACCGCGATTCCCTTTGTGAGTACGTTCCAGCCCTCCGAAAAGGCCAAGGCCGCGGGCGCTGCCGTCGAAGTGGACATCGCAGGCCTCAAGGTCGGCGAGAAGATCACCGTCGAGTGGCGCGGCAAGCCCGTCTGGATCCTCAAGCGCTCTCCCGAGCAGGTTGCCGAGCTCCCCAAGCTCGACGGCCAGCTGGCCGATCCGCTCTCCAAGCGGCACCCCGACGAATTCACCCCCAAGTACGCGCAGAACGAACACCGTTCGATCAAGCCCGACGTGCTGGTGGTGGTGGGCATCTGCACCCACCTCGGCTGCTCGCCGGTCGACCGCCTCCAGGCCGGCCCGCAGCCTTCGCTGCCGAGCGACTGGGAAGGCGGCTTCCTCTGCCCTTGCCACGGTTCCACGTTCGACCTGGCAGGCCGCGTCTTCAAGAACAAGCCCGCGCCCGACAACCTGCCTGTGCCCCCGCACATGTACCTGTCGGACACCAAGCTCCTGATCGGTGAAGACTCCAAGAAGGCCTGAGGCAGAAGAACAACATGGCTGAATTCCACGAAATTTCCCCCAACGCGCCCGCGGGCGAGAAGCTGCTCAACTGGGTCGACAACCGCTTCCCGCTGAGCAAGCTCTGGAACGACCAGTGGGGCAAGTACTACGCGCCGAAGAACTTCAACTTCTGGTACATCTTCGGCTCGCTCGCGATGCTGGTCCTCGTGATCCAGATCGTGACCGGCATCTTCCTCGTGATGCACTACAAGCCCGATGCGAACCAGGCGTTCGCATCGGTCGAGTACATCATGCGCGATGTGCCCTGGGGCTGGCTCATCCGCTACATCCACTCGACGGGCGCCTCGGCGTTCTTCATCGTGGTGTACCTGCACATGTTCCGCGGCCTCATGTACGGCAGCTACCGCAAGCCGCGCGAGCTGATCTGGGTCTTCGGCTGCGCGATCTTCCTGTGCCTGATGGCCGAGGCCTTCATGGGCTACCTGCTGCCATGGGGCCAGATGAGCTACTGGGGCGCCCAGGTGATCGTGAACCTGTTCGCGGCCATTCCGTTCGTCGGTCCTGACCTCGCGCTGCTGATCCGCGGCGACTACGTGGTGAGCGACGCCACGCTGAACCGCTTCTTCAGCTTCCACGTGATCGCCGTGCCGCTGGTGCTGCTCGGCCTGGTGGTGGCCCACCTGATCGCGCTGCACGAAGTGGGTTCCAACAACCCCGATGGCATCGAGATCAAGGCCAAGCGCGGTCCCGACGGCCATCCGCTGGACGGCATTCCGTCGCATCCGTACTACACGGTGCACGACATCTTCGGCGTGGTGGTGTTTCTCACGATCTTCTCGGCCGTGATCTTCTTCGCGCCGGAAGCGGGCGGGTACTTCCTTGAGTACAACAACTTCATCCCGGCCGATTCGCTCAAGACGCCGAACCACATTGCGCCGGTCTGGTACTTCACGCCGTTCTATTCGATGCTGCGTGCGACCACCGACGACATGGTCAACGTGTTCGCGCTGATCATCGCCGCGGCCGCCGTCCTGAACTTCATCAAGGGCAAGTCGAGCACGGCCCTGAAGATCGCGCTCGTCGTCGTGGCGGCCGTGGCCATCTTCCTGCTCAAGGCCTTCGACGCCAAGTTCTGGGGCGTGCTCGTGATGGGTGGCTCGGTCATCATCCTGTTCTTCCTGCCATGGCTCGACAAGAGCGAAGTCAAGTCGATCCGCTATCGTCCGGGCTGGCACAAGTATGTCTACGGCGTCTTCGTGTTCTTCTTCCTGATCCTGGGCTACCTGGGCATCCAGGCGCCTGGCGTCTGGGGCAGCCTGGTCATCGGTTCGTTCGCGCTCGACATCGCGCAGACCATTTCCCAGATCGGCACGCTTTTCTACTTCGGTTTCTTCCTGCTCATGCCCTGGTGGAGCAGCAAGGGCGAGTTCAAGCCCGTGCCTGAGCGCGTGACCTTCGCCGCCCATTGAGAAGCCCAAGAGAGCTCGAGAGAAACACGATGAAGAAAAGCATTTCTGGCTGGCTCGCGGTTGTGGGCCTGGCCTTGGGCCTGACCTTTTCCGCCGCCGCATCGGCCGAGTCCGGTGGCATGGCCTGGGACAAGGCGCCCAACAAGACCACCGACGTCGCCTCCCTGCAGAACGGCGCCAAGCTGTTCGTCAACTACTGCCTGAACTGCCACTCCGCGGCGTTCATGCGCTACAACCGTCTGCAGGACATCGGCATTACCGAGCAGCAGATCAAGGACAACCTCCTGTTCGCGACCGACAAGGTCGGCGAAACCATGAAGGCCAACATCGACGCGCGCCAGGCCAAGGAATGGTTCGGCACGAC
Source organism: Variovorax sp. VRV01 (assembly GCF_014852545.1). Classification (NCBI taxonomy): domain Bacteria; kingdom Pseudomonadati; phylum Pseudomonadota; class Betaproteobacteria; order Burkholderiales; family Comamonadaceae; genus Variovorax; species Variovorax sp. VRV01. Next base: position 93,402 of record NZ_JACVBS010000003.1, on the reverse strand, counting down.
GCCGCCCGACCTGACCCTGGTTGCCCGCTCGCGCGCCGGCCATGGCGGCACGGGTGCGGACTACCTGTACACCTACCTGCGCACCTACTACCGCGACGACACCAAGGCCACCGGCTGGAACAATCTACTGTTCCCGAGCGTTGCCATGCCCAACCCGCTGTGGGAGCTGCAGGGCGAACGCCGTCCCGTCTACACCAAGGTGTCGCAGCATGGCCACGAGACCGAAGTGTTCAAGGGCTGGGAGCAGGTGACCCCCGGCACCATGACGCCGCTGCAGTTCGACACGGCGGTCGGCGACCTGGTGAGCTACCTGCAATGGATGGCCGAGCCCGCACAGAACACGCGCATCCGCATCGGTGTGTGGGTGCTGCTGTTCCTCGTCATGTCGTTGGTCTTCGTGTGGCGACTGAACGCCTCGTACTGGAAAGACGTCAAGTAGTTCCGTCCACGCCGACCGCGCGCCTGGTGCGTGCGGTCCCACAGAGTGGGTTGCCAACGCGACCCACTCTTTTTGATTTTTAGGAGTCTCTCGCCATGATGGTCTTGTATTCAGGAACGACCTGCCCCTTTTCCCACCGCTGCCGTTTCGTGTTGTTCGAAAAGGGCATGGACTTCGAGATCCGCGACGTCGATCTCTACAACAAGCCTGAAGACATCAGCGTGATGAACCCGTATGGCCAGGTGCCGATCCTGGTCGAGCGCGACCTCATCCTGTATGAGTCGAACATCATCAACGAGTACATCGACGAGCGCTTCCCGCATCCGCAGCTGATGCCCGGCGACCCGGTCGACCGTGCGCGCGTGCGGCTGTTCCTGCTCAACTTCGAGAAGGAACTGTTCGTGCACGTGGCTGCGCTCGAGAACCGCACCGCCAAGGGCAACGAGAAGGCGCTCGAAAAGGCGCGCTCGCACATCCGCGACCGCCTGACGCAGCTGGCGCCCGTGTTCCTCAAGAACAAGTACATGCTGGGCGACAATTTCTCGATGCTCGACGTGGCGATTGCGCCGTTGCTCTGGCGCCTCGACTACTACGGCATTGACCTCAGCAAGAACGCGGCTCCGCTTCTGAAGTACGCTGAGCGCATCTTCTCGCGCCCGGCCTACATCGAAGCGCTCACCCCGTCCGAAAAGGTCATGCGCAAGTAAAACTGCGTCAATCGTTCTTCGCCGTCTTTCATGATCAACGCGCTCGAGTCGTCCTCCACCCGCCCGTACCTCATACGGGCGCTGTACGAATGGTGCACCGACAACGGGTTTACGCCCTATGTCGCGGTGCAGGTCGACGACACCGTCCAGGTGCCGCGCGAGTACGTGAAGAACGGCGAGATCGTGCTGAACATCAGCTTCGACGCGACCAGCTCGCTCAAGCTTGGCAACGATTTCATCGAGTTCAAGGCCCGCTTCGCAGGCAGTGCGCGCGAAATCGTCGTGCCGGTGGGCCGCGTGATCGCGATCTACGCGCGCGAGAACGGGCAGGGCATGGCGTTTCCCGCGCCGGTACCTGGCGGCAGCGGCGCCGAGGGCGGGGGGCCATCTCTGGCGGCCGGCGCGCCTTCCTCGCCCCAGGGGCCTGCGCGCATGCCGCTGCGCGACGCGTCGCGCGGCACCGAAGGCGATGCCGGCAAGATCGTTCACCTGGTGACGGGTGAAGACGCGGATGAAATGGTCGATGTCGGCGACGACGCCGGCTCGCCCACTGACCCCACCGACGAGCCGCCGCGCCCGCCGGCAGGAGGCGGAAGCCGTCCGTCGCTCAAGCGTGTGAAGTAGCCGGCCGTCAGTCAACGCACAAGCGGGTCCGGGCGGTCGGCGCTGTTGTCGCCCCGCTAAAATCCCGCAGGAGAATCCGTGCCGCTTTAGCTCAGTTGGTAGAGCACCCGCCTTGTAAGCGGAAGGTCGTCAGTTCGATTCCGACAAGCGGCACCATATCGAACATACCGGAAAGCACTCGCGCTGACCGGGCAAGAAAGAAGCGGCGATCTGCCCGCTCTTTTCCATCTCTTGGCCGAAGATCAGCAGCGGCCCTTCTTGGCCTGTCCCGGCGGGCAGTGGTATCCACCGCCGCCGCCAGGATGCTCGTCGGCATGGCGGTGTTGCGGCTCTGCGCGTCGCCAGTCGCCCTCCATCCAGCGCCATCCGCCGTCGGCCTGTACCCATCGGCCCGGCGCATAGGCGTAGTCGGGCCGCGCGGCCTGCCAGTAGCCGGAGCGCCAGACGTAGGCGCGTTCGTTCCATTGCCAGTGGCCGGGCACCCACACCTGGCCGGGCCGCGGCCCTGGCATGGGTTCGTAGCGCGGTGCAGGAGGCGCCACCTGGATCAGGCCGGGCACGTTGATGTGAACCGAAACCTGCGCCGCGGCGGGCAGTGCGGACACGGCCAGCGCGGCCGCGGCCAGAAGAGCTGAGACTTTCATTGAAACCCTTGAACATGTGGACAGGTCTGCACAACGCAGACCGGCGGGAAAGTGTAATCAGCACATTCCCTGGGGTGGGGCCGGCAGCGCAGCCGTGGCCGCCGGTGCGCGCCCGTCCGCCGGTTTCGGATGCTAGAGTCGAAGTGCAAGTTGCACGCCGATGCGCAGACTACGCTTTCTCACCCACCGTCACCGGGCGCCCTCCACGAACCGGCTGCTTGGCCTGCTGCTGGCCTTCAACGCCGGCGCCGTGAATGCGGGCGGGTTCCTGGTGCTGCACATGTACACCTCGCACATGACGGGCTTCGCTTCGCAGTTCGCGGACGGGCTGGTGCTGGGCAACACCAGGCTGCTGCTCAATGCGCTGGGCGCCCTCCTTGCCTTTCTGGCGGGTGCGGCGGTCTGCGCGATTCTCGTGAACTGGGGCCGCCAGCACCAGCTGCGCAGCGTCTATGCGGTGCCGCTGCTGCTGGAGGCGGCGCTCATGTTCCCGTTCGGGTTGATGGGCGCCATCACGCTGACCTGGCCAACGCCCTTTGCCGTTCCGCTCACGGTGCTGCTGCTGTCTTTCATCATGGGGCTGCAGAACGCCGTCGGCTCCAAGACCTCCGGCGGCAGCGTCCGCACCACCCACATGACAGGCAACATCACCGATGTGGGAATGGAGCTGGGCAAGCTGTTCTACTGGAACCGGCATTCGACGCCGGCCCACGCGATGGTGCGCCACAACCGCCGCCGGATGCAGATGGCGGGGGGACTGATCGGCATGTTCGTGCTGGGCGGCATCGTCGGCGCGCTGGGTTTCAATTACATCGGCTTCGTCTGCGTGGTGCCGCTCGCGGCGCTGCTGCTGGCCGTCTCCATTCCGCCGCTCCTGGAGGACGTGCCGCGCTCCAGGCCGCTGCAGAAGCTGCTGGCGGCCTTCAGACGGCGCCCACGCTGCCCGTGACCGGCAGCACGATGCCGGTGATGTAGCTGGCGCAGCTCGGCGCGGCCAGGAACACGTAGGCAGGCGAGAGTTCTTCCGGCTGCGCGGGCCTTTGCAGGTCGGTGTTCTTGCCGAAATCCTTCACCTTCTCGGGCGGGCTGTCGGCGGGGTTCAGGGGCGTCCACACCGGCCCGGGCGCCACCGCATTCACGCGGATGCCCTTGGGCAGCAGGTTGCTGGCCAGCGACTTGGTGAAGGCATGGATCGCGCCCTTGGTGGTGGAATAGTCGAGCAGGTGCGCGCTGCCCTCCAGCCCGGTGACCGAGCCGGTATTGATGATCGAGGCGCCTTGGCCCAGGTGTGGAACTGCGGCGCGCGCCATCTGGAAGTAGCCGAAGACATTGGTCCTGAGCGTGAGTTCGAAGCGCTCGTCGGTGATGTCCTCGATGGACGCCGCATGCAGCTGGAAGGCCGCGTTGTTCACCAGGATGTCGAGCTTGCCGAAGGCCTCGATCGTCTGGTCGACCGCGTCGCGGCAGAACGCCGGATCGCAGACGTCGCCTTTGATGAGGATGCAGCGTGCGCCTTCGGCCTCCACGTGGCGCCGGGTTTCCTCGGCGTCCTCGTCTTCGTCGAGGTAGGCGATGGCGACGTCGGCGCCTTCACGGGCATAGAGCAGCGCCACGGCGCGGCCGATGCCGGAATCACCGCCCGTGACCAGCGCCGCCATGCCTTCGAGCTTGCCACTGCCCTTGTAGTGCGGCGCTTCGAAGCGCGGGCGCAGCGTCATGTCGGCTTCGAGCCCGGGCTTGCGCAAGTGCTGTGCCGGCATCGGGTTGGCCGGCTGGGAGCGCGGCCCCGCCTGTGCGGGCGGGCTGGTTTTCTTGGCGGCGGGTTTGGCGTTGTCCTTCGCGTCCTGCGTGTGCTGAACGGCCCGCTGCCTGCTGGCGGTGTGGGCGGGTCCCCGGGACTTGGCGGATTTCGCGGGTGATGCGGTGGTCGATTTCATGTTGCATGGGCTCCTGCGTATGAAAGACCACCGTAGAACGCCGGTGCGCGGCCTGCGTAGGAATCCGTCCCGAAAGCACGCCCACCGAGGCTGACCCCGGGCGTTCCGAGCCGCTTGAGGTGGACTAAATTTCAGCGCCCTCGACCAGGAAGCGCACCCGGCGCACGCCCTGCCATTCGTCGGCATCGAGCCGGAAGGCGAGCTTCACGCGCGCGGGCAGCGGCTCGGTGTGGCCGAACCAGATGCCGTCGACCGGCTGCCCCTGGTGCCGCAGCTTGAGCGCCAGGTGCTTCTCGCCCACGAGGCGTTGCGACACCACTTCGACCTCTTCGCTGAAGGTGGGCGGGGCGAAGCCCTGGCCCCACACTTCGCGGTGCAGCGTGTCCACGAGGTCGATGCGCATGTACTCGCGTGCGATCGGCCCATCCGTTTCGATCTGGCGTGTGAGCGCGGAGGCGGCCAGCCATTCGTGCGCGACCTCGGCCAGCGCGCGCTCGAACACCTCAAACTTCTCTCGTGCCACGGTGCAGCCGGCCGCCATGGCATGGCCGCCGAAGCGCAGCAGCACGCCCGGATGGCGCTTGGCCACGAGGTCGAGCGCATCGCGCAGATGGAAGCCCGGAATCGACCGGCCCGAGCCCTTGAGCTCGTGCTCCTTGCCGGGCGCGCCGCTGGCGGCGAAGACGAAGGTCGGGCGGTGGAAGCGGTCCTTGATGCGCGAGGCCACGATGCCGACCACGCCTTCGTGGAAGTCGGCATCGAACACGCTGATGGCGGCGGGCGGCGCCTCGCTGCCGTCGGCGGTGGCGCCGAACAGCGATTCGGCCAGCAGCAGCGCCTGGTCGCGCATGCCGCCCTCGATGTCGCGGCGCTCGCGGTTGATGCCGTCGAGCATGCGCGCGAGTTCGTCGGCGCGGCCCGCATCGTCGGTCAGCAGGCACTCGATGCCCAGCGTCATGTCGGCGAGCCGGCCGGCCGCGTTGATGCGCGGACCGAGCGCAAAACCGAAGTCGAAGGTGGTGGCCACCGCGGCGTTGCGCCCCGCGGCCTTGAACAGCGCCGCGATGCCCGCGGGCAGTGCACCGGCGCGGATGCGCCGCAGGCCTTGCGCCACCAGGCGGCGGTTGTTGGCGTCGAGCTTCACCACGTCGGCCACGGTGCCGAGCGCGACCAGCGGCAGCAGCACGTCGAGCTTGGGTTGCGTGGCCGCCGTGAAGATGCCGCGCAGCCGCAGCTCGGAACGCAGCGCCAGCAGCACGTAGAACATCACGCCGACCCCGGCGATGCTCTTGCTCTCGAAGCCGCAGCCGGGCTGGTTGGGATTCACCAGCACGTCGGCGGCCGGCAGCTCGGGGCCGGGCAGGTGGTGGTCGGTAACCAGCACCTGCAGGCCGCGCGCCTTGGCGGCGGCCACGCCCTCGACGCTGGCGATGCCGTTGTCGACGGTGATCAGCATGTCGGCGCCGGTCGCGGCCACGCGCTCGGCAATCGGCGGCGTGAGGCCGTAGCCGTCGACCACGCGGTCGGGCACCAGGTAGCTCACGTTTCTTGCGCCGAGCAGGCGCAGGCCGCGCACCGCGACGGCGCAGGCGGTGGCGCCGTCGCAGTCGTAGTCGGCCACGATGCACAGGCGCTTGTCCTGCGCCATGGCGTCGGCCAGCAGCACCGCGGCCTCGCGCGTGCCGTGCAGTGTGTCGGGCGGCAGCAGGCGCGCCAGGCCGTCGTCGAGCTCGTCCTTGGCCAGCACGCCGCGCGCGGCGAACAGGCGGGCCAGCAACGGATGCACGCCGGCCTGTTCGAGCGCCCAGACCGTGCGGGGCGGAATTTCGCGGGCGATGATCTTCACAGGGCCTCCAGCACGCTGGCGGCGCGCGGCCGGTCGAACAGGCTCCTGGCCCAGCCCACCAGCCCGCGCTGCTGCACCGCATAGCGCTGCGCGGCGCGGTCGCCGCACAGCGTGAGCGTGACGTCGGCGCCGGCGGTGCAGTCGGCCAGCAGGCCGGCGATGGGGCCTGCGTCCAGTGCCTGCCATGCCGTGGCCCAGCCCAGGCCGTCATCGCGCAGCGCGGCCACGCGCAGCGCGTCGCTCACGGTCGGTGGAAGGGTGCCGGGCGAGGGGACGCCGGCCTCGAGGGCGCCGGTGCCGCTGAGCCAGAAGGAGTTGATCGGCGGCACGCCGCGCGCGGCGCGGTCGTCGTTCACGCGCTGGGTGTAGAGCAGCATCTGCATTTCGTTCTGGAGACGGCGCAGCGGCCGCGCGGCTTCGGCCAGTGGCGACCACTGCGAGATCGGATGGCCCACCGCGCGGTCGATGGAGGCCGTGGCCAGGCCCTCGAAGATGTGCGCGCGCGCGAGCCAGCGGCCGGGCGCGGGGGAAGGGTGCAGCGCGATGCCGTCTTCCTCGAAGAAGGGATGGGCGGCGGCCAGCAGCGCGGCCGATTCGGCGGCGTCGATCTCGATCGCGGACGGGTCGCCCAGCACCACGTCGTCGATGCCCACCTGCCAGTTGCACAGCGAGACCAGGCCCCAGCCCTCGCGGTCGCCGGGTTCGGCGATGCCGGCCTGCCGGGCTTCCAGCGCGGCCCAGGGAATGCAGCCGTCGGGTGCGGAAATGCCCAGCGCCCGGGCCAGCGCCCGTTCATGGGGCGGCGAGCGCGTGCTTTCGTCCTGCGTATCGGCCTCGGCGAGCGAGAGCCGGGAGAGCAGCGCTTCGAGATTGGGCAGCCGAAGCGTGGGCAGTGCCGCGCGGCACGCCGGGGAACCGCGGCCGGCAAAGGGGATCAACAAGTGACGGGGGGAAGGTTCGGCCATTCCCCCTATTGTCCGGGATGCCACAATCCCGGCATGAAACGCCGCCCGAAGCGCGTTGGGAATAACTGAAAAATATGCGACTTCCTTATGAACTGAAGCTCGGCTGGCGCTACACGCGCGCAGGCCGGGCGACGCGGCGCAACGGCTTCATCTCCTTCATCTCCGGCGTGTCGATGCTCGGCATCGCATTGGGGGTGGCGGCGCTGATCATCGTGCTCAGTGTGATGAACGGCTTCCAGAAGGAAGTGCGCGACCGCATGCTCGGCGTGGTGTCGCACATCGAAATTTTGTCGCGCGACGGACAGGCGCTGCCCGACATCGATGCCATCACGGCTGCCGCCCGCAAGAACCCCGAGGTGATCGGCGCCGCGCCCTTCATTGCCACGCAGGCGCTCATCGCGCGCGGCGAGGACATGAAGGGCACGCTGGTGCGCGGCATCGTGCCCAAGCTCGAACCCGAGGTGACCGACATCGCCACCACGGCGCAGAAGGGCACGCTCGACAAGCTGGTGCCGGGCGAGTTCGGCATCGTGCTCGGCGGCGAACTGGCACGTTCGCTCTTCGTGCAGCCGGGCGACCAGGTCACGCTGGTGGCGCCGGGCGGCCAGGTCACGCCGGCCGGCGTGGTGCCGCGGCTCAAGCAGTTCACCGTGGTGGGCACCTTCGATTCGGGCCACTACGAATACGACTCGGCGCTGGCCATGATCCATGCGGAAGACGCGCAGCGCGTGTTCCGGCTCGAAGGCCCGACCGGCATCCGCATCAAGCTCAAGGACCTGAACGAGGCACGCGAGGTGGCCGACCAGATGGCCGTCACGCTGCCGGGCCAGTTCCTCATCCGCGACTGGACGCGCCAGAACAAGACCTGGTTCGCGGCCGTGCAGGTCGAGAAACGCATGATGTTCATCATCCTCACGCTCATCGTGGCGGTGGCGGCCTTCAACCTGGTGTCCACGCTGGTCATGACCGTGACCGACAAGCGCGCGGACATCGCCATTTTGCGCACGCTGGGCAGTTCGCCGCGCAGCATCATGGGCATCTTCGTGGTGCAGGGGGCGATGGTCGGCGTGATCGGCACGGTGGCCGGGCTGCTGCTGGGGCTGGGCATTGCCTACAACATCGACGTGATCGTGCCGGCGCTCGAGCAGCTGTTCCATGCGAGCTTCCTGCCCAAGGACATCTACCTGATCAGCAAGATGCCGAGCGATCCGCAGCGCAGCGACATCATGCCGATCGCGATCATTTCGCTGGTGCTGGCTTTTCTTGCAACGCTGTATCCCAGCTGGCGCGCGAGCCGCGTCAATCCCGCCGAGGCCCTGCGCTATGAGTGAACGACAAGAGACCGCCGCGCCAGGCAATGGCGTGGTGCTGAAGGCGCGCGGCCTCACCAAGCGCTTTCACGAAGGGCGCATCGACCTCACGGTGCTGCACGGCGTCGACCTGGACGTGCGCGCCGGGGAAACGCTGGCCATCGTCGGCGCTTCGGGTTCGGGCAAGAGCACGCTGCTGCACCTGATGGGTGGGCTCGATGCACCCACGGCCGGCAAGGTCGAGCTGCTCGGCAAGGACATCGCGCATGCCGATGCGGCCGAGCAGGGGCGGCTGCGCAACAAGCACCTGGGCTTCGTCTACCAGTTCCACCACCTGCTGCCCGAGTTCAGCGCGCTCGACAACGTGGCGATGCCGCTCAAGATCCGGCGCATGGATTCCGCACAGGCGGCGGCCGCGGCCACGAAGATCCTCGAAAGCGTGGGCCTGGGCGAACGCCTGCACCATCGGCCGGCCGAGCTCTCGGGCGGCGAGCGCCAGCGCGTGGCCATTGCGCGCGCGCTGGTCACGCAGCCGGCCTGCGTGCTGGCCGACGAGCCCACGGGCAACCTCGACCGCAGCACGGCCGACACGGTGTTCGCGCTGATGATCGAACTCGCGCACAAGCACCGCACGGCCTTCGTGATGGTCACGCACGACCAGGAGCTCGCCAAGCGCTGCGACCGCGTGCTGCAGCTGGTGGCGGGGCGGTTGGCGGGCTGAATTGCCGATGCCGCTTGCCACGGCGCATGCAATGTCGCGAAACTGTCCGTCTGCGCGGCACGAGGCCGTGCAATCACAGGAGCGCTTCTTCATCATGGAAACCGACGACGACACCCCGCCCGCGGCCACCGCCGAGCCGCGCAATTCGTACCTCGAAGAAAAAGCCTTCAAGTCGCGCACGCTGCTGATCTTCGGCAGCATCACCGACTCCGTGGCCGCCGACGTGACGCGCAGGCTCATCGCGCTCGACGCCGACAGCGCGGACAAACCCATCGACATCCTGGTGAGCTCGCCCGGCGGCCACCTGGAGTCGGGCGATGCCATCCATGACATCGTGCGCTTCATCTCCGCGCCGGTGAACATGATCGGCACCGGATGGGTGGGCAGCGCCGCCACGCACCTGTACCTGGCGGTGCCGCGCGAGCGGCGCGTGTGCCTGCCCAACACGCGCTTCCTGATCCACCAGCCCAGCGGCGGCGCCGGCGGGCAGGCGACCGACATCGCGATCCAGGCGCAGGAAATCATCAAGGCCCGGCACCGCATTGCGCACGAGATCGCGCGCGAGACCGGCAAGCCGATCGACGTGGTGCTGGCCGACATCGAGCGCGACCGCTGGCTCTCGGCTGCCGAGGCGGTCGAATACGGCCTGGTCTCGCGCATCATCCAGCGCAAGACCGAGCTGCATGCCTGATCAGGCCTTGGGCTTGTAGGCCACCACGTCGATCTCGACCCTGGCGTCGACCATCAGCCGCGCCTCGGTGGTCGAGCGCGCCGGCTTGTTTTCACCGAAGTAGCCCATGTAGATGCGGTTGAAGGCACCAAAGTCGCGCGCGTCCTGCAGCCAGACGGTGCTCTTGCAGACGTCGTCGAGCGTGGCGCCCGCCAGCGCCAGCACTTTCTTCAGGTTTTCCATCACCTGGCGCGTCTGCGCCTCGATGCCGCCCACCACGATCTCGCCTTCGGCATTGGCAGGCACCTGGCCCGACACGTAGATGAAATCGCCGGCGCGCACGGCCGGGGAGAAGGGGCGGGCCTGGCGGTCCGAGGCGACGGGCGGGGCGCCGAGGTATTCGAGCGGCATGGGAAGACTCCTGAAAAGAATGAAAAAAGGCGGATCGCAAGTATCGATCCAATCTGAAAATTTGTTTCAGAAAAACCCACAAACAAGGGTTAACACGGATGATTTGGCATGGATAGTGCTTCAAAGTGCGGGCCGAAAAGAAAATTTCTTTCACAATTTGCCTGCCCCCACGAAGGAGTTCCCATGTCTCATGCCGGTCTTGTCCAGCGCCTGCCGAAGCTGTCGAAGCGCAGCCTGCTGGGCGCCTCCCTGCTCGCGGTGCTGTGTGCCGCGCTGCCTCAACAGCCAGCGCATGCCCAGGGGCCGCGCAACTTCGCCACGCTGGCGATGGTGGCCGAACCGCAGACGCTCGACCCGATGGCCTCCACGGCCGACCTGGTCGGAACCATCATGCAGCACGTGTACGAGACGCTCTACACCTTCGACGCCAAGTGGAACGTGGTGCCGATGCTGGCCGAGAGCAGCCCCAAGATCTCGGCCGACGGCAAGACCTACGCGATCACGCTGCGCAAGGGCGTGATGCTGCACAACGGCCGCGAACTCAACGCCGACGACGTGGTGGCCAGCCTGCAGCGCTGGATGGACCAGTCGCCGCGCGGCAAGGCCGTGGGCAAGGAAATCGAGAGCCTCAAGGCCAAGGGACCGCTGGGCGTGGAGATCGTGCTGAAGGCGCCGTATGCGCCGCTGCTCTCGCAGCTCGCGCTGCCCAGCGGCATGGCCGCGATCATGGCCAAGGATTCCATCGCTTCGCCGCTGAAGGAGTTCGTCGGCACCGGCCCCTACAAGTTCAAGGAGCGCCGCCCCGACCAGTTCGTGCTGCTCACGCGCTTCGACAAGTACACGGCGCGCAAGGAACCCGCGAGCGGCTATGGTGGCAAGCGCGAGGCGGCCATCGAGGAGCTGCGCTTCGTGCCGGTGCCCAATGCCAGCACGCGCGTCGAAGGCGCCCTGGCGGGCCAGTACGACTTTGCCGACCTGCTGCCGGTCGAGGCCCTGCCGCGCCTGGAGAAGTCGGGCGGCAAGACCGTGCCGATCATGACGCCTTCGTTCGGTTTCCCGTACCTCGTGCTCAACACCAAGGAGGGCGTGGCTTCGAACCAGGCCGTGCGCCAGGCGATCCAGTCGGCGCTCGGCGAAGGCGAGATGCTCGCGGCCGGCTTTGGCGACACGCGCTTCTTCGTGGCCGAAGGCAACCACTTTCCCAAGGGCTCGCCGTTCTATTCGACTGCGGGCACCACGCTCTACAACGAGCGCAATGCGTCCAAGGCCAAGGAGGCCGCGGCCAAGGCCGGCTACAAGGGCGAGCCGATCCGCGTGCTCACCAGCCGCCAATACGACTTCCACTACAACATGTCGCTCCTGATGGCCGAGCAGCTCAAGCGCGCCGGCTTCAAGGTCGACCTGAACGTGGTCGACTGGGCCACGCTGGTGCAACGCCGCAACGACCCGAAGCTGTGGGACATCTACGTGACCCACTCGGGCCAGTTCCCCGAGCCGATGCTCTCGCCGCCGCAACTGGGCGACGGCGCGCCGGGCTGGTGGGACACGCCCGCCAAGAAGTCTGCACTGCAGGCCTTCAATGTCGAGAGCGATCCGGCCAAGCGCGGCGCGCTGTGGGGCAAGGTGCAGCAGGTGGTCTATGAAGAAGTGCCGTACATCAACGTCGGCAAGTTCAACGGCCTCTCGGCGAAGAGCCCGGCGCTGGACAATTACCAGCCCGCAACCTGGCCGTTCTTCTGGAACGCAAAAATCAAGTAAACCCCGCGGCGCCATCCCCCCATGTTTCGCTACCTTGCTTCCCGTGCCGCCGGCATGCTCGTCGTGCTCGCGATCGTGGCGGTGCTCGTGTTCGTGCTCACGCGCGCGGCCTCGGGCGATCCGGTCTCGGTGCTGCTGGGCGACCAGGCCACCGCGGCCGACATCGCCCGCGTGCAGAAGGAGTACGGCCTCGACAAGCCGCTGCCCCTGCAGTTCGGCTACTGGCTGCGCGAAGTGCTGCAGGGCAACCTCGGCACCTCGATCTTCCTGCAGCGGCCGGTGACGCAGGCGCTGTGGGAGCGTGCCGAGCCCACCACATTGCTCGCGCTGATGGCGGTGGCCATTGCGGCGCTGATCGGCGTGCCCTGCGGCATCGTCTCGGCGGTGTTCCGCGGGCGCGTGGTCGACCAGCTCTTCACCGGCATCGCGATGCTCGGCGCGAGCATTCCGAGCTTCTGGCTCGGCATCGTGCTGATCCAGATCTTTGCCGTGTCCTTCGGGTGGTTTCCTGTCTCGGGCTACGGCGCGCCCGATGCGCCCTTGGCCGAGCGGCTGCATGCGCTGGTGCTGCCGGCCACAGTGCTGGGCCTCTTGAACTCGGCGCTCATCATCCGCTTCACGCGCGCCTCGATGCTCGACGTGCTCGGCGAAGACTACGTGCGCACCGCGCGCTCCAAGGGCCTGAGCGAAAGCACCGTCGTGCTCAAGCACGCCCTGCGCAATGCGCTGGTGCCGATCGTCACGGTGATCGGCCTCACGGTCGCGCTGATGATCGGCGGCGCCGTGATCACCGAGACCGTGTTCGGCCTGCCGGGCGTCGGCAATCTCGTGGTGAGTGCGGTGCTGCGGCGCGACTATCCGGTGATCCAGGGCGCGCTGCTCGTGATTGCGGCGATCTACGTGCTGATCAATTTCTCCATCGACCTGCTCTATGCCGTCGTCGATCCGCGCGTGAAGGTTTGAAAAAATGCAAATGCCCCGAATGCTCCGCCAGCTGATGCATCGCCGCATCGTGATGGTCTCGGCGCTGGTGCTGCTGGCCATTGCAGTGCTCGCCATCGGCGCGCCGCTGTTTGCCTCCATCGACCCCAACGACACCGCCGTGCTGCAGCGCCTGAAGGGACCGAGCGCCGAGCATCTGCTGGGCACCGACGAGCTCGGCCGCGACATGTATTCGCGCATCGTGCATGGCGCGCGCTATTCGCTGGCCATTGCGGCACTCACCGCGTTGGGCGCGGTGGTCGCGGGCACGGTGCTGGGCCTCATGGCGGGCTTCTTCCGCCGGCTCGACGCGCCGCTGATGCGCGTGGTCGACGCGATGATGTCGTTTCCTGACATCCTGCTGGCCATCGCGCTGGTGGCCATCCTGGGACCTTCGCTGATCAACACCGTGCTGGCGCTGGTGCTGGTCTACACGCCGCGCGTGGCACGGGTGGTGCGGGCCTCGACGCTGGTGGTGCGCGAGCTGCTGTTCGTCGAGGCGGTGCGTGCGCTGGGCGTGCGCACCTCGCGCATCCTGTGGCGCCACATCCTGCCCAACCTGATGTCGCCGATCCTCGTGCAGGTGTCGTTCATCTTCGCCTACGCGATCCTGGCCGAGGCGGGGCTGTCGTTCCTCGGCGTCGGCGTCCCGCCCGAGATCCCGACCTGGGGCACCATGGTCGCCGGCAGCCAGCAGTACGCGCACCAGGCCTTCTGGGTGGTGCTGTTCCCGGGGCTCGCGATCATCTTCACCGCGCTCTCGCTGCAGTTGCTGGGCGACGGCGTGCGGGACCTGCTCGACCCCAAACTGAAGAAGACGCTGTGATGACGACCACGAACACCCCACGTCTTTCTGTCAGCAACCTCAGCACCAGCTTTCCCACCGAAGACGGCCTGGTCCGTTCGGTGGCCGATGTGAGCTTCTCGATCCAGCCTGGCAAGACGACCGCGCTGGTCGGCGAATCGGGCTCGGGCAAGTCGGTCACCAGCCTCACGCTGATGCGGCTGTTGCCCAAGACCGCCAATGCGCAGGTCAGTGGACAAGCCTCTTTCGTGACCCGCGAAGGCAAGACGCTCGACCTGCTGCAGATCGGCGAGCGCGAGATGCGCAGCCTGCGCGGCAACCAGCTGTCGATGATCTTCCAGGAACCGATGACCAGCCTGAACCCGGTCTTCACCATCGGCGAGCAGATTGCCGAGAGCGTGCGGCTGCACAAGGGACTGGACCGCAAGGCAGCCATGGCCCATGCGCTGCGCATGCTCGAGCTGGTCGAGATTCCGGCGGCGGCGCAGCGCCTTCACGAGTATCCGCATCAACTCTCGGGCGGCATGCGCCAGCGCGTGATGATCGCGCTGGCGATGGCCTGCGACCCCACGCTCTTGATCGCCGACGAACCGACCACCGCGCTCGACGTGACCATCCAGGCGCAGATCCTCGAGCTCATGCGCCGGCTGCAGGCCGAGACCGGCATGAGCATTCTCTTCATCACCCACAACCTCGGCGTGGTTGCGCACCATGCAGACGACGTGGTGGTGCTCTATGCGGGCCGCGTGGTCGAGAGCGCACCCGTGCGGCCGCTGTTCGCGCAGCCCGAGCATCCGTACACGCAGGGCCTTCTGGCCTGCCTGCCGGGCAAGGCGAGATTGCCGGGGCAACCGAAGCCCAAGCGCTTGTTCGCCATTCGCGGACAGGTGTCCAGCCCGTTAGCACCGCCGCCGGGCTGTGCCTTCGAGCCGCGCTGCGACCTCGCGCTGGCGGGCTGCAGCGCCGCAATTCCGCCGCTGATCGATATCCGCCAGGACCGCCAGGCGCGCTGCATTCGCGTGCAGCCCGATGCCCAAATCGCGAGGGCCGCATGAATCGCGCGCTGCTCCCGCCTTGCTCCCTCCCGGGGGAGGGAGAAAGCCTTCCATGACCACCGCCGCTCCCCTCATCGAAGTCCGCGGACTCAAGAAATACTTCGGCAGCAGCGACCGCCCGGTGCGTGCCGTCGACGATGTGTCCTTTGCCATCCAGCCCGGCGAGACGCTGGGCCTCGTCGGCGAATCGGGCTCGGGCAAGAGCACCATCGGGCGTACCGTGCTGCGTCTGGTCGAGCGCACCGAGGGCCAGGTGCTCTACCGCGGCGACGACATCGGCGCGCTGTCGGGCGAACGCATGCGGCGCCTGCGCAGCAAGCTGCAGATCATCTTCCAGGACCCGTACGCAAGCCTGAATCCGAAGATGCGCATCAGCGCGATCCTCGGCGAGGCCCTGTCCACGCACGGCCTGCACAAGGGCGCCGCGGCACGCGACAGGCGCATTGCCGAGCTGCTCGAAACCGTGGGCCTGCGCGCCGAGCATGCGAGCCGCTTTCCGCACGAGTTCTCGGGCGGCCAGCGCCAGCGCATCGGCGTGGCGCGCGCGCTTGCGGTCGAGCCCGAGTTCATCGTGGCCGACGAGCCGCTGTCGGCGCTCGACGTGTCGATCCAGTCGCAGGTCATCAACCTGCTGGCCGACCTGCGCGAGCGGCTCGGCCTCACCATGCTCTTCATCTCGCACGATCTCGATGTGGTCGAGTACCTGTGCGACCGCGTGGTGGTGCTGTACCTCGGCAAGGTGATGGAAGTGGCCACCACCGACGAACTGTTCGCGCGGCCATCGCATCCCTACACGCAGGCGCTGCTGGCCGCGAGCCCGAAGCCCGACCCCACGCTCGCCACCGAGCGCATCGCGCTCAAGGGCGACATCCCGAGCCCGATCTCGCCGCCTTCGGGCTGCGTGTTCCGCACCCGCTGTCCGCACGCGATCGAGGCCTGCGCGCAGACGGTGCCGCCGCTCGACGAGATTTCTCCCGGACACTACAGCGCCTGCATCCGCAAGGAACTGCTTTCCAACATTGCCGCATGACCATGACCGACACCGCTGCCACCGCCGACAAGGACTTCAACGACCCCCTGCTGGGCAACAGCTTCAAGGGCTACCCGCGCACCCAGCCGCCGCGCCGGCGCAGCGAGGTGGGTGCCGCGGGCTGGAACGTGCTGGCGGGCGACCTGCCGCTGCCGCTGGCCGTGCTCAAGCGCGAGGCGCTCGAGCACAACCTGGCATGGATGCAGTCGCGCGTGCGCGAATGGGGCATCGACCTGGCGCCGCACGGCAAGACCACCATGTCGCCGCAGCTCTTCCAGCGCCAGCTCGACGCCGGTGCCTGGGGGCTCACCTTCGCCACCGTCACGCAGCTTGGCGTGGGCGTGGCGGCCGGCGCGCGCCGCACGCTCATCGCCAACCAGGTGGTGAGCGACGAGGACCTGGCCGGCATCCAGCTGCTGCTGCAGGCGCATGCCGACCTGCGCGTGGTGTTCCTGGTCGACTCGCTGGCCCAGCTCGCACTGATCGAGGACTGGTCGAAGCGCCATCCCGAGAGCGTGCCTTTCGAGGTGATGCTGGAAATCGGCGTCGAGGGTGCCCGCACGGGCTGCCGCACGCAGGAGGAAGCGGTGGCGCTCGCCACGAGGCTGCGCGCCAGCGATGCGGTCAAGCTCGTGGGCATCGAGACCTACGAAGGGCAGGGCGCCACGGGTGCCAGCGAGCCCGACACGGCCTACGCCACTGCGCTGATGGACCGCGTGGAAGCCATCGCGCGCCACTGCGATGCGCAGCAGCTGTTCGAGACCGACGAGGTGCTGGTCTCGGCCGGCGGCTCCGCCATCTTCGATCTCGTGGCCGGACGCCTGAAGCCCGCGCTCGGTTCGCCGGTGCGCGGTCTGCTGCGCTCGGGCTGCTATGTGACGCACGACCACGGCTTCTACAAACGCATGGTGAGTGCGGTGGACGAGCGCCTGGGTTGCGATTGCGGCGAGAGCCTGCGCCCCGCGATGGAAGTGTGGGCCACGGTGCAGTCGCGTCCCGAGCCGGGCCTGGCGATCCTGGCCGTGGGCAAGCGCGACATCTCCTTCGACCTGTCGATGCCGGTGCCGATTGCCCGCGCCGCACGCGGCATGCTCGAAGCGCAAGCCGTGCCCGCCGGCTGGAAGATCACCGCGCTCAACGACCAGCACGCCTACCTGCGCTGGGACGCCGCCGAAGAAGCGCAGGCCCCCGTGGTCGGCGACCGCGTCGGCCTCGGCATCTCGCACCCGTGCACCACCTTCGACAAATGGCACTGGATGCCGGTGGTCGAGGAGAACTACCGCGTGAGCGACGCCGTCGCCATGCATTTCTGAAACCTGCCGCGATGACTCCTTCCCTGCTTCAGAAGATCGCGCAGGCCCGCAGCAGCGCGCCCGCCACGCGGCGCGCGATTCTCGACCTGATCCTCGAAGACCCCGACCGCGCGCTCGAGGAGAGTTTCGAGCAGCTGGCCGAGCGCTCGCGCAGCTCGGTGCCCACCATCATGCGCACCTGCCGCGACCTGGGCTTTGCCGGGCTGCGCGAATTCAAGCTCGCGCTCGCGCAGGAGCTGGCGCTCGGCGGCTCGCCGCTGCACCGGCGCGTGAACATCGAGGATGCAGCAGACGAAGTCGTCGGCAAGATCGCGCGCAGCGCAGCGGCCTCGGTGTCGGGCGTGCGCGGACAGCTCGACATGCAGGTGCTCGAAGGGGCCGTGGCCGCCATCGCGGCCGCGCCGCACGTCGACCTGTACGGCGCGGGCGCCACCTCGTGGTTCATGGCCAACGACCTGCAGGCGCGGCTCTTCAGGCTCGGCCTCTCGGCCAATGCCTGGGCCGACTACCACCTGCAGCAGGTGGCCGGTGCGGCGCAGCGCCCGGGCGGCGTGGTCATCGCCATCTCGCACGTGGGCGGCATGCCTTCGCTGCTCGACGCGGTGGACATCGCGCGTGGGCAGGGCGCCAAGGTGGTCGCGCTCACGCGGCCCGGCACGGCGCTGGCGGCCAAGGCCGATTTCCTGCTGGGCCTCTCGGTGCCCGACGACGCCGTGATGCACGTGGGCATCGATGCCTACCTGACGCACCTCACCGCCATCGAGATCCTCACGGTGCTGGTGGCGCAGCGGCGTGGCGAGCCTGCGGTGCAGCGCCTTCAGCGCGCACGCGAGGCCTTCCAGCGCCACGGCATCGACGCCACCACGCATCCCTTGCAAAGCTGGGACGGCGGTGGCATCAACACCGGAGGCCGCGCATCGTGAGCGATCGATCGAAAGCCATCCTGCTCGAGGCCGGACTCGTGGTCGACGGCTCGGGCGGTCCCTCGTGGCCCGGCGACGTGCTGCTGCAGGGCGACCGCATCCTCGCGCTCGGCGAAGGCCTGCGCGGGCGGCTGCCCGAAGGCCTGGCGCTCGAAGAGGTCGAGGTCGTCGACTGCCGCACGAAAGTGATCGCACCCGGCTTCATCGATGCGCACACGCACGACGATGCCATCGTGCTGGGCGACCCGCTGTGCCTGCCGAAGGTGTCGCAGGGCATCACCACCGTGGTGACGGGCAACTGCGGCATCTCGCTTGCGCCGTACCGCACGCCGCAATCGAAGCCGCCGCTCACGCTGCTGGGCGCGGAATCGTTCCAGCATGCCACCATGGCCGAGTACCGTGCGGCCGTCGATGCCGTGCAGCCTGCGCTCAACGTGGCGGCGCTCGTGGGGCATACCACCCTGCGCTTCGCGGCCATGGAGGCGCTCGACCGGCCCGCGAGCGGTGAGGAGTTGGCGCGCATGGAGGCACTGCTCGACGGCTGCATGGCCGAAGGCGCGCATGGCCTCTCGTCGGGACTGTTCTACGAAGAAGCGTTTGCCGCGCCGGCCGAAGAAGTGACAGCGCTCGCGCGCGTCGTGGCAAGGCACGGCGGCGTCTACGCGACGCACCTGCGCAGCGAAATGCAGCAGATCATCGAGGCGCTGCACGAGGCGGGCGACACGGCGTTCAGCGCCGGCGTGCCGCTCGTCATCTCGCACCACAAGTGCGCGGGTCCCGCCAACTGGGGCCGCACGAAGGAAACGCTGCCGTTGATCGAAGCGCTTGCCCAGCGCCAGAAGATCTCGATGGACGTGTACCCCTACGTGGCTGGTTCGACCGTGCTGCGCGAAGACCTGGTCGATGGCGTCATCGACGTGCTGTTGACCTGGTCCGACCCGCACCCCGAGATGACCGGCCGCCTGGTTTCCGAGATCGCGCGCGAGTGGGGCACCACCGAGCAGGAGGCCTGCCTGCGCCTCAAGCCCGGCGGCGCCTGCTACTTCCAGATGCAGGAGGAAGACGTGGAGCGCGTCATCGCGCATCCGCTCACCATGATCGGCAGCGACGGCCTGCCGCACGACCGCCATCCTCATCCGCGGCTGTGGGGCGCGTTCCCGCGCGTGTTCGCGCGCTACTGGCGCGAGCGCCGCCTGTTCACGCTCGAGCAGGCCGTGCACAAGATGACAGGCATGACCGCGCGCAACCTGCGCATTGCAGACCGCGGATTGCTGCGTGTTGGTGTGATGGCCGACGTGGTGGTGTTCGACCCCGAAACCATCGCCGACACCGCGACCTACGACAAGCCGCACGGCGTGAGCCTGGGCGTGGAGCGGGTGTTCGTGAACGGGGTGCTGGCGTATCGAGGCGGCCACGGCGGATCGCCCCGCGTGCTTGCGCGCGCGGGGCGGATGCTGACGCGCGGCGAATAGCAGGTGCTTGGCGGCGCGGCCGGTACGATGGGGTGCATGAACGCCATTCACCGCAAGCCCGTTCCGCTCGCCAAGGCCTACCGCCTGCTCAACCATGGCCCCACCGTGCTCGTGAGTGCCGCGCACGGCGGCCAGCGCAACATCATGGCCGCGGCCTGGGCGATGCCGCTGGACTTCGACCCGCCCAAGGTGGCCGTGGTGCTCGACAAGAGCACCTGGACGCGCGTGCTGCTCGAAGCCTCGGGCAGCTTCGCGCTGCAGGTGCCCACGCGCGCGCAGCTCGACCTGACCGATGCGCTGGGCAACAGCTCGGGCCGCGAGATCGTTGAGCGGGCGGGTCACGACAAGTTCGCGGCGTACGGCCTTCAGACCTTCGCGGGCGTGGCAACCAATGCGCCGCTGCTGGAAGGCTGCGCGGCCTGGCTCGAATGCCGGCTGCTGCCCGAGCCGCCGATCCAGCAGCGCTACGACCTGTTCCTGGGCGAGGTGACCGCGGCGCAGGCCGATGCGCGCGTGTTCGCCGATGGGCGATGGAACTTCACCGGGCACGACGAGTTGCGCACGCTGCATCACGTGGCGGGCGGGCATTTCATCGTCGACGGCGAGGCCGTCGATGCGCGGCCGCTGGCGCCCGTGCGCCGCTAGTCTTTTCGCGCGTGGCCGCTTCGGGTTTCAGGGAGCGGGGTTGCGCGCGACCGGTAGCACCAGCATGCGGCGCAATGCCAGCACGCCGCACAGGCCTGCGATCGCGGCCAGCAGCAAGGCCCACGCCATGTCCGCCGTCGAGGTGCCATCCGGCCAGTCGCCGATGAAGATCGTGCCGCTGTTGTAGGCCGCGTGCAGCGCGATGCACGGGATCAGCGAGCGGCTGCGCTCATAGAGCCATCCGAGCACGGTACCCATCACCAGGCCCACGACAAACTGGTAGATGTTCAGATGCGCGGCGCCGAAGAGCAGCGCCGAGCCCACGATGGCCTGCCACCGCGAATAGCGCAGCAGGAACCCGCGCAGCACGATGCCGCGGAACAGCATTTCCTCGAGCAGCGGCGCCATGAGGCACACGGCCAGCGTGGCCGCGATGCTGCCGTCGGCCATGCGGCTGAACATCGACTCTTCCCAGGCCGAAAGCGGCGCGACGAAAACCAGCAGGTTGAGCACGGCGGTCATCACCACCATCAGGCCCGGCACGAGCAGCAGCACGGGCGGCACGACCAGCATGAGGGTGGCCCGGGCGGAAGCGGGTGATTGGTGGAAGAGTTCGCGGTAGGTGAGCTTCTGGTGGTGCATGACCACGGCGAACACGCAGCCGTTGCCCAGCACTGTGGACAACACGCCGAGCTGCATCCCGTTCAGGCCGAGCCAGCGATTGGCATCGCGCAGCGCAACATCGATGACGAATTCGCAGATAAACACCGCCAGGAACAGCAGCGCGGCCTGCGTGGCAGAGGGAAA
This sequence comes from Variovorax sp. VRV01, assembly GCF_014852545.1. Lineage (NCBI taxonomy): Bacteria > Pseudomonadati > Pseudomonadota > Betaproteobacteria > Burkholderiales > Comamonadaceae > Variovorax > Variovorax sp. VRV01. Next base: position 72,339 of record NZ_JACVBS010000003.1, on the reverse strand, counting down.
GGCCGTGCTCTTGGTGGAGGACATGGGCTGCTACAGCACGAACGGAATGAAGCGCCGCGTGCTGCGCATGTATTCGCGGTAGTCGTCGCCGAAGTGCGCGATGCATTCCTTCTCGTCGCTCAGGGCCGTGAGAAACAGCAGCACCGTGGCCGCCAGCACCAGCGCCAGGGTGAACCAGGTGAACTGCTTCAGGAAGGCGCCCCAGGCCAGCAGCATCAGCGCGGTGTACATCGGGTGGCGGATATAGCGGAAGGCGCCCGTGCTGACGATGGACGAGGTCTTCTCGAAGCCGTAGAGCGCCGGGTCGTCGCTGCGCGCCTCGGTCGGCTTGCCGTGGGCCTTGAGCAGCTTCACCGCATGGATCGGCAGCCAGATCGACAGCGCGAGGAAGACGCAGGAAAGCAGCTGGGTGAAGGACAGCGGATCGACGTGCCACACCGGCAGGTTCACGATGATCAGCACCAGCATGCATTCCCACGCGAAGAAGCGGTAGAAGCCGTGCGAGCCGGGCTGGCGCAGCGGTCCGCGCGAGACGTACAGCAGCGCGGCCGTGCCGGCAACGAAGAGAAGGATCTGGAACCAGAGAAGCATGGCGGCCGAATTTACACGGGCCGCCGGGCTTCAGCCAGAGATGGAGAATCCGCCGTCGACCGGAATCGCGGTGCCGGTCACGTAGTCGGAGGCGGGGCTCGCGAGGAACACCGCGGTGCCGGCGATGTCGGCCGGCTGGCCCCAGCGGCCGGCGGCGGCGCGGGCCACCACCCGGTCGTAGAGGCCCGGAATCTGGCTGCGGGCGCCGTCGGTCAGCTCGGTCTCGAACCAGCCCGGCAGGATCGCGTTGACCTGGATGTTGTCGGCCGCCCATGAAAGCGCGGTCGACTTGGTGAGCTGCACGATGCCCGCCTTGCTCGCGGCATAGGCCGGCGCGTAGGGCGCGCCGAAGATCGACATCATCGAACCGATGTTGATGATCTTGCCGCCACCGGCCGCCTTCAGGTGCGGGTGCGCGGCGCGGCTGCAGAGAAAGGCGCTGGTCAGGTTGGTGTCCAGCACCAGGCGCCATTCGTCCAGCGCGAGCTGGTCGACGGGCTTGCGCACGGTGGTGCCGGCGTTGTTGACGAGGATGTGGAGGCGGCCGCAGCGCGCGGCCGCTTCGTCGACCGCCTTCTGCACCGAGGCTTCGTCGGCCACGTCGACTTCGAGCGCGAAGCTGTCGCTACCGAGGGCCCTGAGCGCCTCGACCGCGGCGGCCGACTTCTGCGCGTTGCGCGCGGCAATGACGACGCGCGCGCCGGCCCTGGCCAGCCCCTGGGCCATGCCCAGGCCGATGCCGCCGTTGCCGCCGGTGACGAGCGCTGCTTTTCCCGTGAGATCGAACATCAGGTGGTTTCTGGTTTCTTGGAAACGAGGGTCAGGATATCGTAGCTCGCGACCAGTTCGCCGTCCTGGTTGGTCACCTCCACGTCCCAGGCCACCACGCCCTGGCCCTGGCCGCTCGCGTCCTTCCTGTTGCGGTCGATCTTGCGCTTGCAGGTCAGGCGCGCACGGATGGTGTCGCCGATGCCCACGGGCTTCACGAAGCGCAGCGTGTCGAGGCCATAGTTGGCAAGCACCGGCCCCGGCGCGGGCGAGACGAACAGTCCGGCCGCGGCCGACAGCACGAAGTAGCCGTGCGCGATGCGCTTGCCGAACGGCGATTCTCTGGCCGCCACCTCGTCGAAGTGCATGTAGAAATAGTCGCCCGAGATGCCGCCGAAGGCGACGATGTCGGCCTCGCCGACGGTGCGGCGGTGCGTGAGCAGCGAGTCGCCGATGCGCAGGTCCTCGAAGTGGCGGCGGAACGGGTGCACCTCGCTCTCGCGCACGGCCGCGCCGCGCACGTGTTCGCCGGTGATGGCCGCCAGCATGGTGGGCGAGCCCTGCACCGCGGCGCGCTGCAGGTAGTGCTTCACCGCGCGCAGGCCACCGAGTTCTTCGCCGCCGCCCGCGCGGCCCGGACCACCATGCTTGAGCTGCGGCAGCGGCGAGCCGTGGCCGGTCGATTCGGCGGCGGCCTCGCGGTCGAGCACCAGCAGGCGGCCGTGCCAGGCGGCCGCCACCGGAATGGCCCTGGCCGCGATGGCCGGGTCGCGCGTGACCAGCGTGCCGACGAGGCTGCCGCGGCCGCGCGCGGCCAGCGCCAGCGCCTCGTCGATGCCGTCATAGGGCATCAGCGTGCTGACGGGGCCGAAGGCTTCGACGTCGTGTGCGGCATCGTGTTCGAGCGGCTTGCGGCTCAGGAGCAGCGTGGGCGCGAAGAAAGCACCTTCGGCCACGCCGTCGCCTACGGGCGAGAAGCCGTCGCGCTCGCCGTAGACCAGCTCGGCGCCCTGCAGCAGTGCGGCCACGCGCTCGGCCACGTCGGCCTGCTGCGCGCGCGAGGCCAGGGCGCCCATGCGCACCTCTTCGCGCGAGGGATCGCCGACGACGGTCTTGGCAAGCCGCGCGCGCAGCCGCTCGGCCACGGCATCGAGGTGCTGCCGCGGCACGATCGCGCGGCGGATCGCGGTGCACTTCTGGCCGGCTTTGACCGTCATCTCCCGCGCCACCTCCTTCACGAAGAGGTCGAACTCCTCGTCGTCGGGCGTCACGTCGGGTGCAAGGATCGCGCAGTTGAGCGAGTCGGCCTCGGCATTGAACGGGATCGACTGGCGCACCAGGTTCGGATGCACGCGCAGCCTGGCCGCGGTGTCGGCCGAGCCGGTGAAGGTGACCACGTCGGCGCCTTCGAGCCGGTCGAGCAGGTCGCCCGTGCCTCCGATCACCAGCTGCAGGCTGCCTTCGGGCAGGATGCCCGACTGCACGATGAGCCGCACCAGCGCTTCGGTCAGGTAGCTGGTGGCCGTGGCCGGCTTGCCGATGCAGGGCATGCCCGCGAGGAAGCTGGGCGCGAACTTCTCGAGCAGGCCCCACACCGGGAAGTTGAAGGCGTTGATGTGCACCGCCACGCCGCCGCGCGGCACCAGGATGTGCGTGCCCGCGAAGCCACCCTTCTTGCCGAGCGCAAAGGCCGGGCCTTCGTGCACGAGGTTGCCCGAGGGCAGCTCGTTGCTGCCGATGCCGGCATAGGCGCTCAGCGTGCCGGCACCGCCTTCGATGTCGATCCAGCTGTCGGCGCGGGTCGCGCCCGTGTGGGCCGAGATCGCGTAGAGCGTTTCCTTGTGGGCTGCGAGGTACTTGGCCAGCGCCTTCAGCCGTTCGGAGCGCTGCTGGAAGTCGAGCGCCATCAGCGCGGGCAGGCCGGTGCGGCGCGCGTACTGCAGCGCTTCGGCGAAGTCGATGGCCTCGGCGTGCGTGGCTGCCACGGGCTGGCCGTTGACGGCGCTGCGCAGTTGCTGCGCGGCCTGCTGGCCGATCCAGCGGCCAGCGATGTAGCTTTGGAGGGTGGTGGTCATGGGCAATGTCCTTTCCGTGTTGCTCCTTCCCCCGCTGGGGGAAGGCTGGGATGGGGGCTGTCCCCGAATTCAAGCCGTGTGGAGCTGGAGGCCGCGTGCCCCCACCCCCGCCCTCCCCCGGAAGGGGAGGGAGAAAAGCGGGTCATTCCTTCTTGCCGATACCGAGGTAGGTATCGATGATCCGTTGGTCATGCAGCAGGTCGCGCGCCTTGCCTTCGAGCGCGATGGCGCCCATCTCGAGCACATAGGCCCGGTCGGCCACCTGCAATGCGGCGCGTGCGTTCTGCTCCACCAGCAGCACCGAGACGCCATGGCTTCGCAGCTGCGAGACCACGCGCAGCACCTCGCGCACCACCAGCGGCGCCAGGCCCAGCGAGGGTTCGTCGAGCATCAGCAACCGCGGGCGTGCCATCAGCGCGCGGCCGATGGCCAGCATCTGGCGTTCGCCGCCCGAGAGCGTCGAGGCCAGCTGCGGCTTGCGCTCGCGCAGCCGCGGGAAGATCTCGAACACTTCTTCCATGCGCGCGCGCTGGTCGCGTTTGCCCTTGCGCCACTGGTAGAAGCCGCCGAGCAGCAGGTTGTCTTCGACCGACATCTCGCCGAACAGCTCGCGCCGCTCGGGCACCAGCGCCACGCCGCGCGCGACCATGGTCTCGACGCCCGGGCGCGCGATGCGCTCGCCATGCAGCGCGAGGCTGCCGGTGGAGGGCAAGAGGCCCATCGCCGCGCACAGCAGCGTGGTCTTGCCCGCGCCGTTGGGGCCGATCACGGTGACGATCTCGCCTTCGTTCACAAGCAGCTGCACGCTGTGCACCGCCTCGACGCTGCGGTAGGCGACGCAGAAGCCGTCGAGTTGAAGGATCGGCGCGCTCATCGTGCGTCTCCCAGGAGTTCGTCGTCGGCGCCGCCCAGATAGGCTTCGAGCACGCGCGGATTGGCCTGCACTTCGGCTGGCGTGCCAGTGGCGATGACGGTGCCGAATTCGAGCACCGTGATGCGGTCGGCCAGGTTCATCACGAATTCCATGTCATGTTCCACCACGAGGATGCCCAGGCCTTCGGCGCGCAGCTGGCTCAGCAGCACGGAAAGGGCGCGCTTCTCCAGGTGGCGCAGGCCCGCGGCGGGTTCGTCGAGCAGCAGCACCGAAGGCTGGCCGGCCAGCGCGCGCGCGATCTCGACCACGCGCTGCTGGCCGAGCGAGAGCGATGCGGCCGGCGTGTCGGCATGCGCGCCGAGGCCGCAGCGTTCGATCTGGCGGCGCGCCTCGGCCATCAGCGCGGCTTCCTCGGCGCGGTCCAGCCGCAGCATCGCGGCGAGCCAGCCGCGCCTGGCGCGCAGGTGGGCACCGAGCGCCACGTTCTCGGCCACGCTGCGCGCACCGAGCAGGCGCACGTGCTGGAAGGTGCGGCCCAGGCCGAGTGCGGCGAACACGCGCGATGGCTTGGCCGCCATCGGCTGGCCCGCAAGCCGCACTTCGCCGGAGCTCGGGTCGTCCACGCCCGAGACCATGTTGAAGAAGGTGCTTTTGCCCGCGCCGTTCGGTCCGATCAGTGCGTGGATCTCGCCGGCCTTCAGCGTCATCGAGATGTCGTTGTTGGCCACCAGGCCGCCGAAGCGCTTGCTGACCTTGGTGGCCTGCAACAGCACCTCGCCCCTGGCGGGCAGGTTGCGGTGCGCGAGCTGCACGGCCGGCGCGGCATTGCTCGCGGCCGTGGCATGCGGACGCACCCAGCGCCCCGCGAGGCGCGCCAGCGTGGGCCACAGGCCGTCCGCAAAGCGCTGCAGCACAAAGAGCATGAGCAGGCCGAACACGATCACTTCGAAGTTGCCACTGCTGCCCAGCAGCGCGGGCAGCAGGTCCTGCAGCTTTTCCTTCAGCAGCGTGATGAGCGTGGCGCCCAGCACCGCACCCCACAGGTGCCCCGCGCCGCCCACCACCGCCATGAACAGCAGCTCGATGCCGATGTTGAGATTGAAGGGCGTCGGGTTCACGAAGCGCTGCAGGTGCGCATAGAGCCAGCCCGAGACGGCCGCCAGCAGCGCAGCCAGCACGAACAGCTTCACGCGGTGCCGGGCCGTGTCCACGCCCATCGATTCGGCCATCAGCCGGCCGCCCTTGAGCGCGCGGATGGCCCGGCCTTCGCGCGAATCGAGCAGGTTGTGCATGGCCCACAGCGCGAGCAGCAGCACGGCCCAGATCACCACGCCCAGCGCGCGCGGCGTGGCCAGAGAGTAGCCGGCAATCACCAACGGCGGCACGCCGGTGATGCCCGTCTGCCCGCCAAGGAAATCCATGTTGCCGAGCAGGTAGTACAGGCTCAGGCCCCAGGCGATGGTGCACAGCGGCAGGTAGTGGCCCTGCAGCTTGAGCGTGACCGCGCCCAGCGCCCAGGCGAGCGCGAAGGTGAAGGCGAGGCCGAGCAGGAGCCCGGCCCATGGCAGCAGCGCAGGGCTCACGGCGCCGCCCATCCATGCGGCGGCCGCGGGCGAGGTGCAGATCCAGGCGGTGGCGTAGGCGCCCATGCCGACGAACGCGGCCTGGCCGAAGGAGGTCATGCCGCCCACGCCGGTGAGCATCACGAGCCCGGCCGCGACCAGCGCATAGAGGCCGATGTTGCTGAGGACGGAGACCGTGAACTCGGGCAGGAAGCCCCAGGCGAGCGCCAGCGCCGCCACGCAGGCGAGCGTCAGCTGCCGCGGCGTGGCCAGCGCGCGGCCGGCCGGTGCCGGTGCGGCGGCTGCAGTGTTGCTGGACGGGGTGTTGTTCATTCCTCGTCCTCCACATGATGGCTGTGCAGCGAACGCCACCACAGCACCGGAATGATCAGCGTGAAGACCAGCACTTCCTTGAAGGGGCTGGCCCAGAACGAGGCAAAGGCCTCGAGCTGCCCGACCAGCAGCGCGCCCGCGAGCGCCAGCGGATAGCTCGCCAGTCCGCCCACGATGGCGGCGACGAAGCCCTTCAGGCCGATCAGGAAGCCGGTGTCGTAGTAGACCGTGGTGAGCGGCGCGATCAACAGACCCGAGACCGCCCCGATCAGCGCAGCGAGCGCAAAGCTCAGGTCGCCCGAGAGCTCGGTCGGGATGCCCGACAGCCGCGCGCCCACGCGGTTGATGGCGGTGGCGCGCAGCGCCTTGCCGATCATCGAGCGGCCGAAGAAAAGAAACATCGCGAGCACCAGCAGCAGCGTGACGCCGACCACCACCAGCGACTGCCCGCTGACGGGAATGCCGCCGATGTCGAAACGCTCTTCGGAGAACGCCGTGGTGCGATAGCCCTCGGCGCCGAAGAAGAGCAGGCCCAGCCCCACCAGCACGCCATGCAGCGCGACGGAAACGATCAAGAGCATCAGCACGTTGGCGCTGGCCAATGGCCGGTACGCCAGGCGATAGAGCAGCGGCCCGAGCGGCATGATGAGCAGCAGCGTGGCGAGCGTCTGGCCTGCCATCGACGTGGGCTTGAGCAGCAGCACCAGCGCGGCGGCGGCCAGCGGCAGCACCACGCACCATGCGAGCGCGGAGGCCCAGTCGACCACCACACCGCGCTTCCAGCGCCAGAACTCGACCACCAGCACCATCGCTGCCAGCGCGAGCAGCAGCCACAGCGTGGCCGGCACGCGGCCGGCCTGCAGCACCGCCATCGACAGCGCCCCGAAGGCGACGAACTCGCCCTGGGGAATGAAGATGACGCGCGTGACCGAGAACACCAGCACCAGCGCGAGCGCCATCAATCCGTAGACGGCACCGTTCACGATGCCGTCCTGCCCCAGCAACAGGGCGATCTGCAGATCCATATAACTACAGCCTTCGGGCAGCGCCCGTGAGTCAGGTCAGGAACACCGAGGAACCGGCTTTGCCGGGCCTCTGGTGTTGCCCCCGGTAGGGGGTGGGAGAAGCGACACGAAGTGCGCGAAGCCTGGGGGCGAGCCGAGTTTCAGGGCTGGTATTTCCAGGCGCCGTTCTCGATCTTGACCATGACACGGGCACGCTGGTCCAGGCCCAGGTGGTCGTTGGCGGTCATGTTGAACACGCCGTGCGCGCCCGACACTTCCTTGACCTGCTCGAGCGCATCGCGCAGCGCGGCGCGGAATTCGGGCGTGCCGGGCTGCGCCTTCTTGAGCGCGACCGGCACGGCCGAGGTCATCAAGAGGCCCGCATCCCAGGCGTGCGCGCCGAAGGTCGACACCGAGTTCTTGCCGTTCGCGGCCTCGTAGGCCGTGACATAGGCCAGGGCCGACTTCTTCACCGGATGGCTCGCGGGCAGCTGCTCGGCCACCAGCACCGGGCCGGCAGGCAGGAAGGTGCCTTCCACGTCCTTGCCGCCGACGCGCAGGAAGTCGGCATTGGCCACGCCGTGCGTCTGGTACATCTTGCCGGTGTAGCCGCGCTCCTTGAGCGTCTTCTGCGGCAGCGCGGCCGGCGTGCCCGAGCCCGCGACCAGCACCGCATCGGCCTTGGCGGCCATGATCTTCAGGGCCTGGCCGGTCACCGAGGTGTCGGTGCGCGCGTAGCGCTCGTTGGCCACGATCTTGAGCTTCTTCAGTTCTGCCGCCTTGGCGAATTCCTGCGACCAGCCTTCGCCGTACGCATCGGAGAAGCCGATGAAGGCCACCGTCTTCACGCCGCTGGCGGCCATGTGCTCGGCAATCGCGAGCGACATCATGATGTCGTTCTGCGGCGTCTTGAAGACCCACTGCTTCTTGGCGTCCATCGGCTCGACGATGCGGGCCGACGCGGCAATGGAGATCATCGGCGTCTTGGCTTCGCTCACCACGTCGATCATGGCGAGCGAGTTGGGCGTGGTGGTCGAGCCCAGCACGATGTCGACCTTGTTCTCGGCGATGAGCTTGCGCGTGTTGGCCACGGCAGCCGTGGTGTCGGAAGCGTCGTCCAGCACGATGTAGTTGATCTTCTGGCCGCCGATGGTCTTGGGCATCAGCGCAATGGTGTTCTTCTCGGGAATGCCCAGCGAAGCGGCAGGGCCGGTGGCCGACAGCGTCACGCCGACATTGACGTCGGCCCAGGCCGCGGCGGCGGTGGCGCACAGCGCGGCGATCAGCAGGGGCTTGAAGAAGAATTTCATTTTGGACTTGTCTCCGGGTTGAAAAATCGTTGTGGCGTCAACGCTCGTCGAAGGACAAGGTGACACGTTCAGTGAGAGGGTGGGCCTGGCAGGTCAGCACGAATCCCGCGGCTACTTCATTCTTGTCGAGCGCGAAGTTTCTTTCCATGCGGACTTCCCCCTCCACCAGCTTCGCGCGGCAGGTGCCGCACACGCCGGAGGTGCAGGAGAACGGCACTTCGAGGCCGGCGGCCGAAGCCGCATCGAGGATGCTCGGCTGCCCTTCGGTGAAGGTGATCTCGCGCTGCAGCCCGTCGCGCACGATGGTGATGCGCGCCTGCTTGGCATCGCCGGGCAGGGCTTCGTGCACCACCGCACCCACCTGGCCTGCCGATGCTGCCGAGGGCAGCGCAACGCCAAAGCGCTCGATGTGGATGCGCTCCTCGGGCACGCCGGCGGCCAGCAGCGCGGCTTCGGCCTCGTCGTTCATCTGGAAGGGGCCGCAGATGTAGGCGTGGTCGATGCCGGCGGCCGGCACCAGCGTGTTCAGGAACTCGCCGATCTTCTCGCGGTTCATCACGCCGGAGCCCAGCGGGGAGTCGGTGTGCTCGTCGGAGAACACCAGCTGCAGCGCGAGCCGCGTCATGTAGCGGTTCTTCAGGTCCTCGATCTCTTCCTTGAACATCGTGGACTGCAGCTGCCGGTTGCCGTAGATCAGCGTGAAGCGGCTCAGCGGCTCGCGCGCGAGCACCGTCTTCATGATCGAGAGGATCGGCGTGATGCCGCTGCCGCCCGCAATGCCGACATGATGCCGCGCGGAGCCCGGCTCGATCGGCACGAAGAAGCGGCCCTGCGGCGCCATCACCTGCACCGTGTCGCCGGGCTGCAGGTGCGCGTTGATCCAGTTGGAGAACACGCCGCCCTGCACCTTGCGCACGCCCACGCGCAGCTCGCCGTCGTCCAGGCCGGCGCAGATCGAATAGGAGCGGCGCAGGTCCTGGCCGTCGATGTCGCGGCGCAGCGTGAGGTACTGGCCCTGGGTGAAGCCGAAGACCTGCTGCAGCTCGGGCGGCACTTCGAACGAGACGATGACGGCTTCCGAAGTGTCGGGTTCGACAGCCTTCACGCGCAGGGGATGGAAGAGGGTGCTCATCGCTCAGATCGGCTTGAAGTGTTCGAAGGGTTCGCGGCAGGCGAGGCAGCGGTAGAGCGCCTTGCATGCGGTGGAGCCGAAGGCGGAGAGGCGCTCGGTGCGCTCGCTCGCGCAGCGCGGGCAGGCAATGCGTTCGCCGCCGGCGATGCGGCCGAAGAGGCGGATGGGCACGGCGGTGCCGGCGGCCGCTTCGGGCGTGAGGTGGGCCGGCGGCGCGATGCCATAGGCCTTGAGCTTGGCGCGGCCTTCCTCGCTGATCCAGTCGCTGCTCCAGGCGGGCGCGCGCCGCAAGGTGGCGCGTGCGCGGCCGAGGCCTGCCTTTTCGATGGCGGCCAGCACGTCGTGCTCGATGGCTTCGGTCGCGGGGCAGCCCGAGTAGGTCGGCGTGAGCACGATCTCCAGCCCGTCGCCGTGTTCGATCACCTCGCGCACGATGCCCAGGTCGCAGACCGACACGGCCGGCACCTCGGGGTCGAGGACGGTGTGCAGCACGGCCCAGGCCGCGTCGACGCGCGATGCGAGGGCGGTGTTCACCACACGCCTCCGGGATAGCTGCGCTGGAGATACTGCATCTCGGCCAGGATGTAGCCCATGTGCTCGCTGTGCACGCCCTGCTTGCCGGTGCTGCGGAAGGCAGTCTCCTGCGGCATCGCGAGCCCGGCGGCGTCGAGCACCTGCTGCATCTCGGCAAGCCACGGTTCGCGCAGCTCGCTCCATGCGGGGCCGAGGCCGCTCGCGCTGGCCTGCGCATCGACCGCATCGCTCTCGAACAGCTCGGGCATGTAGAGCCAGAGCTGCCTCAGCGCCTTTTCCGTGCGGCGGCGAGATTCATCGGTGCCGTCGCCGAGCCGCACGACCCAGTCACCCGAATGCTGCTGGTGGTAGCGCGCTTCCTTCACGGCCTTGCCGGCGATGGCGGCCACTTCGGCATCGCACGACGCGGCGAGGCGCTGCCACAGCAGCTTGAGCAGCGTGGCGACCATCGTGTTGCGCACCACCGCAAAGGCGAAGTCGCCGCGCGGCAGCTCGACCATCGTGAGGTTGAAGTAGTCGCGTTCGTCGCGCAGGTAGGCGAGCTGGTCTTCGTCGTGCTCATGGCCGGCGCCTTCGAGCTTGCCGGCGTGCGTGAGCAGTGCGCGCGCCTGGCCCACGAGGTCGAGCGCGATGTTGGCCATCGCGATGTCTTCTTCCAGCACGGGCGCATGGCCGCACCATTCGCCGAGGCGCTGCGCCAGAACGAGGCAGGTGTCGCCGATGCGCAGCAGGTATTGCACGGCAGGCGTGCGGTTCAGTTCGATCGATGCTTGCATGGCGCGCCGCTCACATGTGGTCCACGGACTTGGGCAACTTGTAGAAGGTGGGATGCCGGTACACCTTGTCTTCCGCGGGATCGAAGAACATGTCCTTGTCCCCCGGGTCGCTGGCCACGATCTGGTCCGAGCGCACCACCCAGATGCTGCTGCCTTCCTGGCGGCGCGTGTAGACGTCGCGCGCCATCTGGATCGCCATCTTCGGGTCGGCGGCGTGCAGGCTGCCGCAATGCTTGTGGTCGAGACCGGCCTTGCTGCGCACGAACACTTCCCACAGGGGCCACTCTTGCTTCTGTTCGACGGTCATGCCGCCTCCTTCATAGGTTGTTTGTTGGCGTGGGCCAGCGCGGCTTCGCGCACCCATGCGCCGTCTTCCCAGGCGTCGACGCGGGCCTGCAGCCGCTCGCGGTTGCAGGGGCCGTCGCCGCCGATCACGCGCCAGAACTCGCTCCAGTCGATGGCGCCGAAGTCGTGCGCCTGGCGCTCCTCGTTCCACTTCAGGTCGGGATCGGGCAGGGTCACGCCGAGGATGCGCGCCTGCTCGACCGTGGCGTCGATGAACTTCTGGCGCAGCTCGTCGTTGCTGAAGCGCTTGATGCCCCAGCGCATCGATTGCGCGCTGTTGGGGGATTGGTCGTCCGGCGGGCCGAACATCATGACCGAGGGCCACCACCAGCGGTTGACCGCGTCCTGCACCATCGCCTTCTGCGCCTCGGTGCCGTGGGTCATCATGGTCAGCAGCGCTTCGTAGCCCTGGCGCTGGTGGAAGCTTTCCTCGCGGCAGATGCGGATCATGGCGCGCGCGTAGGGCGCATACGAGCAGCGGCAGATCGGCACCTGGTTCATGATGGCCGCGCCGTCCACCAGCCAGCCGATGGTGCCCATGTCGGCCCAGGTGAGCGTCGGGTAGTTGAAGATCGAGCTGTACTTGGCGCGGCCGCTGTGCAGCGCATCGAACATCTGGTCGCGCGAGGTGCCCAGCGTTTCGGCGGCGGCATACAGGTAGAGGCCGTGGCCGCCTTCGTCCTGCACCTTGGCCAGCAGGATGGCCTTGCGCTTGAGCGTGGGCGCGCGGCCGATCCAGTTTCCTTCGGGCAGCATGCCGACGATCTCCGAATGCGCATGCTGGCTGATCTGGCGCACCAGCGTCTTGCGGTAGTGCTCGGGCATCCAGTCCTTCGCCTCGATGAAGTCGCCAGCGTCGATGTGCGCGTCGAAGCGCTCCTCGAGCCGCATCTCCTCGGCGGAGCGCACGGCCTTCTGCTTGCCGTCGCCTGCATCCTTGCCCGCGGTGTCCATGGCCTGGGTGTACATGTGGGTGTCCTTCGCAAAAGGGGTTGAAACGCCGCGCTCAGCGCGGGCGCGTGTCGATCACGCGCCGGGCCTTGCCGGTCTGCGTGCGTTCGATGGAATCGGGGTCGAACACGCGCACCGTGGTCGAGATGCCGACCAGCGTCTTCACGCGGTCCTGCACCCAGGCCGCGATGGCCCTGCGCTCGGCCTCGTCGATGCCGGCGTGGCGGTGCTCGAGCTCACAATGCACCTCGACCTCGTCGAGCAGGCCCTCGCGGCGCACGTGCACCTGGTAGAGGCCCGAGAGCCGCTCGTGCGCGAGCACGATCTCTTCCACCTGCGTGGGAAAGACGTTGACGCCGCGGATGATCATCATGTCGTCGCTGCGCCCGACGATCTTGCCCATGCGGCGGAACGAACGCGAGGTGGGCGGCAGCAGGCGCGTGAGGTCGCGCGTGCGGTAGCGCACGATCGGCATGGCTTCCTTGCTGAGCGAGGTGAAGACCAGTTCGCCTTCCTCGCCGTCGGCCTTCGGCTCGCCGGTGTCGGGGTCGATGATCTCGGGGTAGAAGTGGTCTTCCCAGATCACGGGGCCGTCCTTGCTCTCGACGCATTCGCTGGCCACGCCCGGGCCCATCACCTCGGACAGGCCGTAGATGTCGACCGCATCGAGGCCGGCCTTGCCTTCGATGTCGCGGCGCATGGCCTCGGTCCACGGCTCGGCGCCGAAGATGCCGATCCTGAGCGAGCTGTCCTTTGCATCGAGGCCCATTCGCTCGAACTGCTCGATGATCACCTGCATGTAGCTGGGCGTGACCATGATGATGTCGGGCTTGAAGTCCTGGATCAGCTGCACCTGCTTCTCGGTCTGGCCGCCCGACATCGGGATGACGGTGCAGCCCGCGCGCTCGGCGCCGTAGTGCGCGCCGAGGCCGCCCGTGAACAGGCCGTAGCCGTAAGACACGTGGACCATGTCGCCGGCGCGCCCCCCCGCCGCGCGGATGGAACGCGCGACCAGGCCGGCCCAGGTGTCGATGTCCTTGAGCGTGTAGCCCACCACGGTCGGCTTGCCGGTGGTGCCCGACGAGGCGTGGATGCGCGCCACCTGCGTGCGCGGCACGGCGAACATGCCGAAGGGGTAGTTGTCGCGCAGGTCGGCCTTCACCGTGAACGGAAACTTCGACAGGTCGGCGAGCGACTTCAGGTCATCGGGGTGCACGCCCTTGGCATCGAAGGCCTTGCGGTAGTGCGGCACGTTGTCGTACGCCCGCTGCAGCGTGGCGCGCAGGCGCTGGATCTGCAGCGCGGTGATCTCGTCGCGGCTCGCGGTTTCGATGGGCTCGAGCTCGCCGGGGGCAGGGTGTCTGGCTGTCATGGGCTTGTGTCTCCTCAGGCGGCAACGGCGGGGCGGCCCTTGGCGGTGTATGAACGGCCGCGGAAGATGGCGACGCGCTCGCCGCGCTGGTTGGTGATTTCGGTGTCGTACACGCCGGTGCGGCCGGCCTTCGACACTTCGAAGCAGCGCGCGGTAAGCACGTCGCCTTCACGCGCCGGTGCGATGAAGTCGATGGAAAAGCCCGAGGCCACGGTCAGCTCGTTGTACGAGTTGCAGGCGAAGGCAAAGGTGGAATCGGCCAGCGTGGCCATGAAGCCGCCGTGGCAGATGGCGTGGCCGTTGAGCATGTCGGTGCGCACGCGCATTTCGAGCGTGGCCTGGCCGGGGCCGACCTCGACGATGCGCATGCCCAGGCCCTTGCTGGCGTTGTCGTTCGCGAACATGCCGTCGCGGACGTGCTCGGCGGTTTGCTGGGGGGTGCGGGTCGTGTCTGCCATGGTCTAGCGGTCCTTGAATTGCGGCGCGCGCTTGGCGCGGAAGGCTTCGACACCTTCGCGGTAATCGCCGGCATTGCCCATCTCTCGCTGGATGCGTGCTTCTTCGGCCAGTGCCGTTTCCAGGTCCATGCCCTGCGCTGCGGCCATGGCCTGGCGCGTGGCGACCAGGGCACGGGTGGGCATGGCGGCCAGCTTCGAGGCGAGCGCGGCGGCCGTCTCGGGCAGCGCCGCGTCGTCCACGCACTGCCAGATCAGTCCGATGCGCGCGGCTTCCTCGGCCGGCAGCTTGTCGCCCAGCATCGCCATGCCCAGCGCGCGTGCCGAGCCCACGAGCCGCGGCAGCAGCCAGGTGCCGCCGGTGTCAGGCACCAGGCCGATCTTGGCGAAGGCCTGGATGAAGCTGGCCGAACGCGCCGCCACGACGAGGTCGCAGCACAGTGCGATGTTGGCGCCCGCGCCGGCGGCCACGCCATTGACGGCGGCAACCACGGGCACCGGCATCGAGCGCAGCCGCGCGACGAGCGGGGCGTACCAGGTGGTGATGACCCGGCCCAGGTCCTTGGGTGCGGCGCCGGGCGAAAGGTCGGGGGCCACCGCCGGATCGGCCAGGTCCTGCCCGGCGCAGAAGGCGCGCCCCGCACCCGTGAGCACCACGCAGCGCACCTCCGGGTCGTCGGCTGCGAGGTCCAGCGCCGCCATCAGTTCGCCGTGCATTTCGGTCGTGAAGCTGTTGAGCGCCGCGGGCCGGTTGAGGCTCAGCGTGCGAACCGCACCGGCATTGCTGGTGAGAACTAAAGGTTCTGGCATCGGGCTTGTCTCTCTTGTCTGTGGGAATCGAATCGGCGTGCAAACACTATTGACCGACCGTCCGGTAGATTTTAAGATCGAGCCCGATGCCAGCACAAGCGGATGGATTCAGGGCAAACCCTGAGCCCGCCACAACAAAGGAGACCGATCGAATGCCCAGCTACGCCATCGACGGCGTGATTCCCGTCGTCGACCCGACGGCCTACGTGCACCCCAGCGCCGTGCTGATAGGCGACGTGATCGTCGGCCCCGGCTGCTACGTCGGCCCCTGCGCCAGCCTGCGCGGCGATTTCGGCCGCATCGTGCTGCAGGAAGGCTCCAACGTGCAGGACCATTGCTGCATCCACGGCTTTCCCGACCAGGACACGGTGGTCGAGGTCAACGGCCACATCGGCCACGGCGCGATCCTGCACAGCTGCATCGTGCGGCGCGATGCGCTGGTGGGCATGAATGCGGTGGTGATGGACGAGGCCGAGATCGGCGAGCAGGCCATCGTCGCGGCCTGCGCCTTCGTGCCGGCCGGCATGAAGGTGCCGGCGCGCTCGCTGGTGGCGGGCATTCCGGCCAAGGTGAAGAAGATGCTGAGCGAGGAAGAAATCGCCTGGAAGCTCGAAGGCACGCAGACCTACCAGGCGCTCACCGTGCGCAGCCTGGCCAGCCTGCGCGAGGTCGCGCCGCTGCAGCAGATGGAGCCCGGCCGCCCGCGGCTGCCCGCTTCCGAGGTGCGTTCGCTGATCGCGACGAGGCGCGGCTAGCTTCGTGCAAGATCACGGCCTGTCCGCAAGCACTGCAATCAAGGAAGAAAGAAGACCCGATGCCGCGTGGAAGATCCGCCACCTATGACGACCAGCGCGAGTTCATCCTGGCGCAGGCCGCCCAGCTGTTCGCGCGCCGCGGCTATCCCGCCACTTCGATGAACCAGGTGGCCGAGGCCTGCAATCTCTCGAAGGCCACGCTCTACCACTACTACAAGGACAAGAGCAGCCTCTTGATCAGCATTGCCGAGACGCACGTGTCCAAGCTCGCGGCGCTGGTGGCCGAGGAAGAGGCGTCGACGCACACCGACGAGGAGCGCCTGCGCCGCTTCATCTACCGCATCGTCGAGGAATACGCCGGCGCGCAGGACGCGCACCGCGTGCTGACCGACGACGTGCGCTTTCTGGAAGAAGAAGACCGCGAGCGCGTGCTGAACCAGGAGCGCGAGGTGGTGGCGGGCTTTGCACGTGCCGTGTCGGCATTGCGGCCGGGCGCGCCGAGCGACGACCTCGCCAAGCCGCTGACCATGCTGCTGTTCGGCATGATCAACTGGATGTTTACCTGGATGAAGCCCGGCGGCCGGCTCGACCATGCGTCCATTGCGCCGATCGTGGCCGACCTGTTCCTGGGCGGCATCGGGGCGGTGAAGTCGCCGCCTGCCGTTTCACGGCCCGGCGCTTCCGTCAAAGAATCCGGTTGAACCAGAGCAGCGACAGCCCCGCCGACAGCAGCGTGAGGATGGCCGCGCCGAGTGCAAAGAGCGCCGAGATCTCGGTTTCCTTCTTCTCGACCGTGAGCCGCGAGCTCAGCGTTTCGTAGACCTTCTTCAGGTCGGCGGCGGTTCCGGCGTAGAAGTATTCGGCCTGGGTCTTGTTGGCCACGGCCTTGAGCGTTTCCTCGTCGAGCCGCACGCGCATCGACCAGCCTTCGAAGCCGATGGTCTCGCCGTCGACCGTGCCCACGCCCACCGTGTAGATGCGCACGCCGCGATCCGCCGCGGCCTTGGCGGCATCGAGCGGATCGACGCCCGTGGTGCGCTGCCCGTCGGTCAGCATGATGATGGCGGCGGAGGTGTAGGAGCCCGGCGCCACCGGGGTGAACTCCTTGGCCTGCTTTTCCGCCTGGTCGATCGGCGTGCCGCGCTGGCGGCTGGGCGCGCTGAACTGGGAGACGTCGATGCCCGCGTCGGGGAACAGGGTGGCGAGCGACACCACGATCGCGTTGCCCGTGGCGGTGGCGCGCTGCAACTGGAAGCTGTCGATCGCGGTGATCAGGTCGTCATGATTGGTGGTGGGCAGCTGCGCCACCTGCGCGCTGCCCGCGAAGGCCACGATGCCCACCTTGACGTGGCGCGGCAGATCCTTGATGAAGCTCTTGGCCGCTTCCTGCGCCGCGACCAGCCGGTTGGGCAGCACGTCGGCCGCGCGCATGCTGCCCGACACGTCCATCGCCAGGATGATGGTCTGCTGATTGGACGGCAGCATCACCACCGCCATCGGCCGCGCGGCGGCCACCAGCATGGCGGCCATGGCCAGCAGGAACAGGAAGGGCGGAATGTGCCGGCGCACGCTCTGGCCGGCGCCCATGGCCTCGCGCACGATCGACAGGCTCGCATAGCGCACCGCGAGCTTCTTCTTGCGGCGGATCAGCCAGATGTAGAGCAACACCAGCAGCGGCAAGGCCGCCAGCAACCAGAGGAATTGAGGCCAGAGAAATGTCATGCTGCCACCGCCTTCATGCTGCCCGGGCCGATGCGCATGCGGCGCTTGCGCAGGTCGGCGAAACGAACGATGGCTTCCACCAGGTCGTCGCTGGTCGAAAGCTCGAGTGCGTCGACACCCGCTTTCGCGAGCGCAGCGCGCAGCGTGGCCTCGCGCTCGGCCGCCAGGCGTGCAAAGCGCTTGCGAAAGCCGGCGTCGTGCGTGTCGACCCAGAGCTGCTCGCCGGTTTCCGCGTCGCGCAGCGGCACCAGGCCGAGGTCGGGCAGCTCGAGTTCGAGCGGGTCGAACAGGCGCACGGCAATGACTTCATGCCGCTGCACCAGCTGGCCGAGCGGGCGTTCCCAGCCGGGCTCGCTCAGGAAGTCGGACACCACGAACACGGTGGAGCGGCGCGGCATCAGCATGGCCGCCGATTTCAGCAGGTCGGCCAGGCGCGTCATGCCCTTTTGCGCGGGCGCGGCCTCGGCCTTGCCAGCGCGCCGCTCCATCGCATGCAGCAGGTGCAGCACGTGGCGGCGGCCGCTGCGCGGCGGAATCACCGCTTCGAGGTCGGTGCCGTAGACCAGTGCGCCCACCCGGTTGCCGTGGCGCGTGAGCAGCCGCGCGAGCACGCCGACGAAGCCGGCCGAGATTTCGCGCTTGGCCTTGAGGCCCGAGCCGAAATCGACCGAGCGGCTCAGGTCGAGCACGAACCAGGCCGCCATCTCGCGGTCTTCGGTGAAGACGCGCACATGCGGCGTCTGCAGGCGGGCGGTGACGTTCCAGTCGATGTGGCGCACGTCATCGTGGTGCTGGTATTCGCGCAGGTCGGCCAGATCGAGCCCGGTGCCGCGCATCAGCGTGCGGTAGTCGCCCTGCAGCAGGCCGTCGAGACGGCGGATCACGGTCCATTCGAGCCGGCGCAGCGCGCGTTCGGCCCCACCGGCCTCGGCGATGAGCCGTTCGTCGTTCGCGGCCGCAGGGGCCTTACGCCACCAGCTTTTCATATGGAGCAAGGGAACACCGCGGAACCGGCTTTGCCGGGCCGCTGGTGTTGCCCCCTTGAGGGGGGAGTCGAGCTACACGAAGTGAGCGAGGGACGGGGGTGGGTTTCATTCAGGCCACCAGCTTTTCATGTTCCAGGGGTTTGGGAGGAGCGGGAACGGCCCTCATGATCTTCTCGATCAGGCTGTCGGGTGTGAGGCCTTCGGACAGGCCCTCGTAGGAAAGCGTCACGCGATGGCGCAGCACGTCGGGCACCAGCGCGGTCATGTCCTCGGGCAGGGCATAGCTGCGGCCGCGCAGCAGCGCGAGAGCGCGCGCGCCTTCGGTCAGGCTGATGCTCGCGCGCGGGCTCGCGCCGAAGGTGATGAAGCGGCGCATGTCCTTCAGCCCGTGCTTGTCGGGCGTGCGCGTGGCCGACACCAGCTTGACCGCGTACTGGATGAGCGAAGGGTCGACGTACACGCGCCGCGCCTCGGCCTGCAGGGTGGCGAGCTGCTCGGTGGTTGCCACCGGATTGACCTCGACCGGCGAGCCGATCACGCGCTGGACGATGACGAACTCTTCCTCGTCGCTGGGGTAGTCGACCAGCACCTTCATCATGAAGCGGTCGACCTGCGCCTCGGGCAGCGGATAGGTACCTTCGGTCTCGATCGGGTTCTGCGTGGCCATCACCAGGAAGGGGCGCGGCACCTTGTGCGTCTCGCCGGCAATGGTGACCTGGCGCTCCTGCATCACTTCGAGCAGTGCGCTCTGCACCTTGGCCGGCGCACGGTTGATTTCGTCGGCCAGCAGCAGGTTGGCGAACACCGGGCCGAGCGAGGTGCTGAACTCGCCGGTCTTCTGGTTGTAGATGCGCGTGCCCACCAGGTCGGCCGGCACCAGGTCGGGCGTGAACTGGATGCGCTTGAACTGGCCGCGCACGGTATCGGCCAGCGTCTTGACGGTGAGCGTCTTCGCAAGGCCCGGCACGCCCTCGACCAGCAGGTGCCCGCCCGCGAGCATGGCCACCATCACGCGCTCCAGGAAGCGGTCCTGGCCCACCACCACGCGCTTGACCTCGTAGAGGATCTGCTCCATCAGCTCGGCCGTGGCGGGAGAGGTGGAAAAGGGGTTCTCTGTGCTCATGCGGGGACCTCTTGTTGAACGATCGAAACTGGGCGCGTTCCTGCTGGCCTAGAACGGCGGCGAACCGGCGGCCGAGGCCGCGTTCTCGATGGGCACCGCAAACCCGATGCCGATGAAGGTGCGCTGCTGCGTGGGATTGAGGATGGCGGTGACGATGCCGAGCACCTCGCCGTCCATGTTGATCAGCGGGCCGCCCGAGTTGCCGGGATTGGCCGCCGCGTCGAACTGGATCAGGTTGCCCAGTTCCTGCTTGCCCTCGGGCGAGCGGAACGAGCGCTTCAGGCCCGATACCACGCCGGCCGACACCGAGGGGCCGATGCCGAACGGAAAACCGACCGCGGCCACCTGGTCGCCGGGCTGCAGGTCTGCGGTCGAGCGCATGGCGGCGGGAATCAGGTCGTCGGGGATCTTCTGGGCCTGCAGCACCGCGAGGTCGTTCTCGGGCTGCACGCCGGTGATGGTGGCCACGGCCTCGAGCCCGTCGGAGAAGGTGACCTTGATGGTTTCGGCGCCGGCAACCACGTGCAGGTTGGTGAGGATCACGCCCTTGTCGACGATGACCACCCCGGTGCCCACGCCGCGCTCGACCTCGCCCGGGGGCGCATCGGCTTCGGGCGGCTTGCCCTTGGCCATGTTGCGGCCGCGCTTCTGGATCCTGGCCTCGGGCGTGGCCTTCTCGGGGCCGTAGCCGACCACCCGCACCACCGAGGGCCGCACGATCTCGGCGGCCTTGGCGGCGGGCGAGGGGAGTGTGTGGGTCTGCAGCGTGCGCAGCACGGCCGAATCGATGTCCTTCTGCGTCAACGCCTTGCCCTGCCGGGGCCACCACGTGGCACCACCCGCAACGAGCGCGGTGCACAGCACGAGGAGGAACGCGAAACTGCGCCGGCCCGGCTGCCAGCCGGCCTTGGCGTGCGGCGGGGGTGGCGCGCCGTTGCCCGCTGCGCCCTCGGGCGACGGCACGGCCGCCTCATCGGCCGCGGGATCGGCCGCTTGAGGCAGCGTGCGGGGCGAACGGCTGTAGAAAGCGGGCCTGCGCATCGGGGCACCTCCGGCAAGGGATGACGGGTCAGTAGGGAGTCACAGTAGCACGCTTTCTTCTGCCT
The DNA here is from genome assembly GCF_014852545.1 of Variovorax sp. VRV01. Classification (NCBI taxonomy): domain Bacteria; kingdom Pseudomonadati; phylum Pseudomonadota; class Betaproteobacteria; order Burkholderiales; family Comamonadaceae; genus Variovorax; species Variovorax sp. VRV01. The sequence continues at coordinate 51,755 of NZ_JACVBS010000003.1, read as the reverse complement.
TGCATCCCTTCGGGCATCATCTCGCCATGGCTGTTTTTGTCGATACCCACTGCCACCTCGACGCGCCCGAATTCGGTGCGGAAATGCCGCTCATCCGTGCGCGGGCGGCCGAACGCGGCGTCGCGCTGTGCGTGATTCCCGCCGTGGCGGTCTTCAATTTCGCGACCGTGCGCGAACTGGCGCAGGTGCAGGGCGATGCCTATGCGCTCGGAATCCATCCGCTGTGCACCGGCAATGCAGAGGAGGCCGACCTGGAGACACTCGATGCCGAGCTTGCCGCGCGCCGCGGCGATCCACGGCTGGTCGCGGTCGGCGAGATCGGCCTCGACTACTTCGTGGAAGGGCTGGACAGCGACAAGCAACAGCACTTTTTTCACACTCAGTTGCAACTCGCGCGCAACCACGATCTGCCGGTGCTCATCCACGTGCGCCGCTCGGTCGACAAGGTGCTCAAGCACCTGCGGCAGACCGCGGCCGGCCGGCCGTGGCAGGGCATTGCCCATGCGTTCAATGGCAGCGAGCAGCAGGCCAGGGCCTGCATCGAGATCGGCCTGAAGCTGGGCTTTGGCGGTGCCGTGACCTTCGACCGCGCATTGCAGCTGCGGCGGCTGGCGGCCACGCTGCCGCTCGAATCGATGGTGATGGAAACCGATGCGCCGGACATCCAGCCGCACTGGATCTATCGCACGCAGGCGCAGCGTGCGGCCGGTGAATCGCAGGGCCGCAACGAACCCGGCGAACTGCCGCGCATCGCAGAAGTGGTGGCGCAATTGCGCGGCATCGGTATCGATGAACTGGCCGAGGCCACGACTCGGAATGCGCTCAGAGCCCTGCCTCGGCTCGAAAGTCTTCTCCCCTTGTCGGAAGCCCGGCCGCACCGCGCGTAGGCCGATACCCCGTCTTGCGCTTGCGCAAGCGAGGCGCGCATTTTTACTGTCATCCTTGGCGTTCGAACTGGCGTTGCTTGTTCAGTGGCAAGTCTGTCACTCCAACTCTTCATCCAACAAGGAGTCTTTACACATGACCACCTCTTTCATTCGCACCGTGCCCGTCGTGCTCGCCCTCGCGCTCGCCTCCATCGGCGTGTCCGCCGTGGCCCAGACCACTGCGCCGGCCACCGCCACGCCGGCTCCGGCCACCGCGGAACCCAGCACCACCGAAAAGGTGAAGGAAGCCGGCAAGGACGCCGTCGATGCCACCAAGCGCACGACCAAGAAGGCCGTGAACGCCACCGAGCGCGGCACCAAGAAGGCCTGGAACGCGACCAAGCGCACCACCAAGAAAGCCACCAACGCCACCAAGAGCGTGGCCGCCAAGACCGGCGACGCCGTGGAGACCGCCGGCCACAAGACGGCCGACGGCATGCGCAGCGCCGGCAAGGCGATCGGCGAGAAGGTGCCCGGCACCGCCGAGAACGAAGCCGCCAAGAAGTAATCGGAATTCGCTTTCGGAAAAACCCGCTTCGGCGGGTTTTTTCATGGGCGGGCGACAGTGCCAAGATAGAGCCCATCCATGAACCTACCCGCCGCATCCGACACCCGCAGCCCCGTGCTCACGGGCCTGGCCCCCATCGTCTCGCCCGCCACCGTCGTACTGATCCTGGGCAGCTTCCCGGGCGTGCGGTCGCTCGAACTGCAGCAGTACTATGCGCATCCGCAAAATCAGTTCTGGAAAATCTTGCAAGCCGTTTGGCCCCACCATCCGCTCCCCGTGGGCGAAGACAGCTATCCCGGGAAGAAAATGTGGCTGCTCGAGCGCGGCCTGGGCGTATGGGACGTGTATGCGGCCTGCGAGCGCGAGGGCAGCCTCGACTCCGCCATCCGCGCGCCCGTGGCCAATGACATCGCGGGCCTGCACCTGCCCCGGCTGGCGGCCATTGCGCACAACGGCGGCGAGAGCTTCAAGCATGCGCGCCACACGCGCACCCTCGGGGTGCCGGTCTACCAGCTGCCTTCCACCAGCCCCGCCAACGCGTCGTGGAGCTTCGAGCGCAAGCTCGCAGCCTGGCGCGAGGTCTTTGACGCCCACCACCTTCTTTGATGGCCACGAGCAAAACTCCCGTTCTCCCCGAAGTCAACTTTTCCGACTGGGGCGACATCCGCTACCTGCACCTGGGCACCGAATGGGTCCAGGGCTCGATGAAGCTCGACGCGCCGTTCGAGATCGAGCTCGAATACGTGCAGCGCATGATGGCCTGGCTGCTGTTCGCCGACCCGAAGAGCCTGGCCGGCCGCCATGCGATGCAGCTGGGCCTCGGTGCGGCCACGCTCACCAAGTTCTGCCGCAAGACCCTGCGCATGCGCACCACCGCGGTGGAGCTGAATCCGCAGGTGGTGTCGGCCTGTCGCGGCTGGTTCAAGCTGCCGGCCGACGACCCGAAGCTGCGCGTGGTCATTGCCGATGCCGCGCAGGAGATCCGCAAGCCCGAATGGCAGGGCACGGTCGATGCACTGCAGGTCGACCTGTACGACCATGAGGCCGCCGCGCCGGTGCTCGACAGCGAAGACTTCTACGCCGATTGCCGCGCGCTGCTCACCGAGGACGGCTGCATGACGGTCAACCTCTTCGGCCGCTCGTCGAGCTACGAACGCAGCCTCGAGAAGATCGCCGGTGCATTCGGCGCCGACGCGGTCTGGGCCTTCAAGCCGACGCGCGAAGGCAACACGGTGGTGCTGGCGCAGCGAGCACCCAGCCGGCCCAAGCGCGAAGCCCTTGCCGAGCGCGCCCAAACGATCCAGACTCGATGGGGCCTGCCCGCGCCCAAATGGCTGCGCGTGTTCAAACCGCTGAATCCCACCCTCACCCGACCAACCGGCCCATGAGCGCTGTTTCCGCTACCGCATCCCCGGCCGCCCGCCACGAAGGCCCGCTCGACCTGCGTCGCCTGATCGAATGGCTTGCCGCCGACGGCATGATTTCTCCGGTGGAAGCCAAGCGCACGATCGCGCGCTGCGCCCAGGCCGAGAGCCGGCAGGCGCCGCTGGTGCGGCTGGCCAACGTGGCCATGACGCGCGAAAGCGACGGCAAGCCGCTCGATCTCGAAATGCTCACGCAGTGGCTCTCCGGCCGCGCGGGGCTGGCCTACCTGCGCATCGATCCGCTCAAGGTCGACGTGGGCAAAGTCGCCGACACCATGAGCGCGGCCTATGCCGAGCGCCACAAGGTGCTGCCGGTACAGGTGCTGCCCAATGAAGTGGTGGTGGCCACGGCCGAGCCCTTCCTGACCGACTGGATCGCCGAGGTGGAGCGCCAGTCGCGCCGCACGGTGCGCCGCGTGGTGGCCAACCCCACCGACATCCAGCGCTACACGGCCGAGTTCTTCGCGCTCGCCAAGTCGGTGCGCGCCGCGCAGAAAGCCGGCGGCAACACCGGCGGCGCGAGCTTCGAGCAGCTGGTGGAGCTGGGCAAGAGCACCAAGCAGCTCGACGCCAACGACCAGAGCGTGGTGCAGGTGGTCGATTGGCTCTGGCAATACGCCTTCGACCAGCGCGCGAGCGACATCCACCTGGAGCCGCGCCGTGAGCAGGGCGTGATCCGCTTTCGCATCGACGGCATCCTGCATCCGGCCTACCAGATGCCCATGGGCGTGATGAACGCCATGGTGTCGCGCATCAAGCTGCTGGGCCGCATGGACGTGGTCGAGAAGCGCCGTCCGCTCGACGGCCGCATCAAGACGCGCAACATGCGCGGCGACGAAGTCGAAATGCGCCTGTCCACCCTGCCGACCGCCTTCGGCGAGAAGATGGTGATGCGCATCTTCGATCCCGACACCGCGGTGAAGGATCTCGACGCGCTGGGCTTCGCGCAGCACGACGCGCAGCGCTGGGAGCAGCTCGTCACGCGGCCCAACGGCATCATCCTGGTGACCGGGCCCACCGGCTCGGGCAAGACCACCACGCTGTACTCCACGCTCAAGCGCGTGGCCACCGAAGAGGTCAACGTGAGCACGGTCGAAGACCCGATCGAGATGATCGAGCCTTCGTTCAACCAGACGCAGGTGCAGCCGCAACTCGATTTCGGTTTTACCGAAGGCCTGCGCGCGCTGATGCGGCAAGACCCGGACATCATCATGGTCGGCGAGATCCGCGACCTGGCCACGGCCGAGATGGCGGTGCAGGCCGCGCTCACCGGCCACCTGGTGTTCAGCACCCTGCACACCAACGATGCACCGAGCGCCATCACCCGGCTGATGGAGCTCGGCGTGCCTTCCTACCTGATCAACGCCGTGATGCTCGGCGTGCTGGCCCAGCGGCTGGTGCGCACGCTGTGCCCCAACTGCAAGCAGCCCGACGACACGGTCACGCGCGAGAAGCTCGAAACCATCGTCAAACCCTGGCAGATCACCGGTTCGGTGCGCGCCTACAAGCCCGTGGGCTGCGTCGACTGCCGCATGACCGGCTACATGGGCCGCATGGGCCTGTACGAGCTGCTGAGCATCAGCGAAGACTTCAAGGCCCAGGTCACCAAGGAGCCCAACCTGGCCGGGCTGCGCCGGCAGGCCGTGATCGACGGCATGCGCCCGCTGCGCCTGGCCGGGGCGCTGCGCATCGCCGAAGGCGTCACCACCATCGAGGAAGTGCTGAGCGCGACGCCGCCGCTGGAGTGAACGGCAGCGGCGAGGCCCAGGGGTTATCCCTAGGCTTTCGGTTAGTGGAATCCACATCGGGCTGACCGCCAGCTGACTCGACAATCTCGCATCGAAATTTGTTCGAGGAGACTGTTCGTGAAAATCAAGAGTCAGAAAGACTTTTTCTCGGGACTGATGTTTACGGTCGTGGGCGTGGCGTTCGCATGGGGCGCCACCACCTACAGCGTAGGCAGCGGCGCCCGCATGGGGCCGGGTTACTTCCCGTTGATGCTGGGCATCCTGATGGCCGTCATCGGCCTGGGCATCATGTTCAGCGGCCTGACCGTCGAAACCACCGACGGCGAAAAGATCGGCAAGTGGGCCTGGAAGCAGGTCGTGTTCATCCTGGGCGCCAATCTCGCGTTCGGCATCCTGCTGGGCGGCCTGCCGAGCATCGGCGTGCCGGCCATGGGAATGATCATCGCCATCTACGCGCTCGTGATCATCTCGAGCCTGGCGGGCCATGAGTTCAAGCTCCCCAGCGTGCTGATCCTGGCCACCGTGCTGGCCGTCGGCAGCTATGTCGCCTTCATCTGGGCGCTCAAGCTGCAGATCCAGGTCTGGCCGACCTTCATCACCGGTTGAGAAGAAAGCGCGCAAATGGAATTGTTTGAACACCTCTCGATGGGTTTTGGCGTTGCCTTTACCTTCACCAATCTGCTGTACTGCCTGGTCGGCTGCATCCTGGGCACCTTGATCGGCGTGCTGCCGGGCATCGGTCCGGTCGCGACCATCGCGATGCTGCTGCCCGCCACCTACGCACTGCCGCCCGTGTCGGCGCTGATCATGCTGGCCGGCATCTACTACGGCGCGCAGTACGGCGGCTCGACCACCGCCATCCTGGTGAACCTGCCGGGGGAATCCTCCTCCGTGGTGACCGTGATCGACGGCTACCAGATGGCGCGCAAGGGCCGTGCGGGTCCGGCGCTTGCCGCTGCGGGCCTGGGCTCGTTCTTTGCCGGCTGCGTCGGCACGCTGATCCTCGCGGCCTTCGCGCCGCCGCTGACCGAGCTGGCCTTCAAGTTCGGTCCGGCCGAGTATTTCTCGCTGATGATCCTGGGCCTGATCGGCGCCGTGGTGCTGGCCTCGGGCTCGCTGCTCAAGGCCATCGCCATGATCGTGCTGGGCCTCCTGATGGGCCTGGTGGGCACCGACGTGAATTCGGGCGTGGCGCGCTACAGCTTCGACATTCCGGAGCTCACCGACGGCATCGGCTTCGTGGCCATTGCCATGGGCGTGTTCGGCTACGGCGAAATCATTGCCAACCTTTCGCGTCCCGACGACGAGCGCGAAGTGTTCACCGCCAAGGTCTCGGGCCTGTTCCCGACCAAGGAAGACTTCAAGCGCATGATCCCCGCGGTGCTGCGCGGCACGGCGCTGGGTTCGGCGCTCGGCATCCTGCCGGGCGGCGGCGCGCTGCTGGCGGCCTTCGCGGCCTACACCATCGAGAAGAAGACCAAGCTGCAGCCTGGCGAAGTGCCGTTCGGCAAGGGCAACATCCGCGGCGTGGCGGCGCCCGAGTCGGCCAACAATGCCGGCGCGCAGACCTCTTTCATCCCGCTCCTGACGCTGGGCATTCCGCCCAACGCGGTGATGGCGCTGATGGTGGGTGCGATGACCATCCACAACATCCAGCCCGGCCCGCAGGTCATGACCAGCAACCCCGAGCTGTTCTGGGGCCTGATCGCCTCGATGTGGCTGGGCAATGCGATGCTGATCATCCTGAACCTGCCGCTGATCGGCATGTGGATCAAGCTCCTGTCGGTGCCCTACAAGTTCCTGTTCCCGGCGATCGTGCTGTTCTGCGCGATTGGCGTGTACTCGACCAACAACAACACCTTCGACATCTGGATGGTGGGCATCTTCGGCCTGGTGGGCTACACCTTCTTCAAGCTGGGTTGCGAGCCTGCCCCGCTGCTGCTGGGCTTCATCCTCGGGCCGATGATGGAAGAGAACCTGCGGCGCTCGCTGCTGCTGTCGCGCGGCGACTGGAGCGTGTTCGTCACGCGCCCGATTTCCGCCAGCCTGCTGGCCGCCGCGGCGCTGCTGCTGGTGATCGTGCTGCTGCCGGCCGTCAAATCGAAGCGCGAAGAAGCCTTCGTCGAGGTTGACTGAGGGCTCGATTGACAGCGACCCAAGAGGCGCCTTCGGGCGCCTTTTTCTTTTTCAGGGCCTGCTGGCTGCTCTTGGCGGCTTCATGTGCTGGCGCGCCATGGTGAGGAAGGCCATGGCTGCGGGACTGAGCGGATGCTTGGCGAGGCGGATGGCGACGACCGGGTACTCGAGCACCGGGCGCGTGACGGCCACCGCGCGCAGGTTGCCGGGCATCAGCACCTCCACATAGCGCGGCAGGAGCGCCACGCCTGCGCCCGCCTGGATCAGGCCGAAAGCCGTCGACAGCATCGACACGTGGTGGACCACGCGCGGATACACATTGGCCATGCTCGAAAGCTGGCGGCTCACGGCGCGCCACACGTTGGCGTCGGGGTTCACATGGATGAAGGGCAGCGCCTCGAGCTGCCGGGCATCGACCACCACGCGCTGTGCCAGCGGATGGTCGTCGCGCACGAACAGTGCCATGCGCTCGGTGAACAGCGGCTCGGTCGCGAGTTCGGAGTGTTTCTGCCCGATATCGGAACCGAAGCCCAGGTCGGCCTCCTGCGAGAGGATGCGCGAGATCATCTGCTCCGCGGTGCTGTCGAGCAGCGTGGTTGCCAGCGTGGGGTGCTTCTGCGAGAACCGGCCGAGCATCGGTGGCAGCAGGGCGCCCGCCGTGAGGTGGCCCACCGCCAGCACCACGCGTCCTTCGCGCAGCTGCGACTGCGAGCGGCAGGCGTCCACCGATTCATCGATCAGCCGCAACGCGCGCACGGCGGTCTCGACCATCATCTGGCCCGCGCCCGTCAGCTGGATGCGGCGGCCCCGCACCACCAGCGGCTGCCCGAGTTCTTCCTCCATGCGCTTGACCAGGTGGCTGATCGCGGGCTGCGTCAGCTGAAGGGCTTCCGCCGCGAGCGTGAAGCTGCCCGATTCGGCCACCGCCGCCAGCGCGCGCAGCTGCTGCAGGGAGACTTCTTCCGCCGCGTTCCTTGCCATAAACCGAACTCATAGTTGAATAACTCGAATTATCTGGCTTGATGCCGGTGCGCTGCATAGCATGCGAGCTTTTCTCCACCGGGCCAGAATCAGCACCATGAAAAGAATCCAGTTCCTCCAAGCGGCCGCAGCGGCGCTTTGCGTGGCTGCGTCGACGCCCGGCCTGGCCCAGGGCTACCCGAACAAGCCGGTGCGGCTCATCGTGCCGTTCCCGGCGGCCGGCGCGACCGACCTCTTTGCCCGCACGCTCGGGCAGAAGATGGGCGAAAAGCTCGGCACCACGCTGGTCATCGACAACAAGCCGGGCGCAGGCGGCGCCATCGGCTCGGACATGGCCGCGAAGGCGCCGGCCGACGGCTACACGCTGCTGCTGGCCACCACCAGCACCCACTCCATCGGGCCGGCCATCACCAGCAAGCTGCCCTACGACACGGTGCGCGACTTCACGCCCATCGCGCACGTGGGCGATGCGCCGAGCATCATGCTGGTGCCGGTCAATTCGCCCGCGAAGACCGTGCGCGAGTGGATAGCCTACGCACAAAAGAATCCCGGCAAGCTCAACTACGCCTCCAGCGGCAACGGCACCATCGTGCAGCTCACGGCGGAGCTGTTCAAGGCGCAGGCCGGCGTGTTCGTGACGCACATTCCCTACAAGGGCACGGCGCTGGCCATTCCCGACCTGATCAGCGGCAAGGTCGACGTGCTGTTCGACTCGCTGCCCACCGGCATGCCGCATGTGCGCGACGGCCGGTTGCGCGCGCTGGGCGTTACCACGCTGAAGCGCAGCCCGCTCGCGCCCGAGCTGCCGCCGATCGCCGACACGCTGCCGGGCTTCGAGTCGAACACCTGGTTCGGCTTCTACGGCCCCAAGGGCCTGCCGGCGGACATCGTGGCGCGCGTCAACAAGGCCGCGAACGAGGCGCTGGCCGATCCCGAGGTGAAGGAAAAGCTTTCGCGCCTGGGCATCGAGCCTGCTGCTGCCGGAACGCCCGAGCAGTTCGCCAGGATGGTGGCGGCCGACGCCGCCAAGTGGAAAAAGATCGTGGTCGAGCGCAAGATCACCAACGAATGAGCGAGCACATCCCATGAACTTCGACTTCAGCAACCCCTATCTCTCCACCCGCATTCCGATCTTTGCGCGCAACGTGGTGTCCACGTCGCATCCGCTCGCCTCACAGGCGGGGCTGCGCATGCTGCAGCAGGGCGGCAATGCCGTCGATGCGGCCATTGCCACGGCGGCCGTGATGACGCTGGTCGAGCCCGTGAGCAACGGCCTGGGCAGCGACGCCTTCTGCATCCTGTGGGATGGCAAGGAACTGCACGGCCTCAACGCCTCGGGCCGTGCGCCCAAGGCCTGGACGCCCGACTACTTCAAGGCCAAGTACGGCGCCGATGCCGCCACGCCGCCGATGCGCGGCATCGATTCGGTCACCGTGCCGGGCGCGGTGCGAGGCTGGGTGGCGCTGAGCGAGCGCTTCGGCAAGCTGCCTTTTGCCGACCTGCTGGCGCCGGCCATCGACATTGCCGAGCGCGGCTACCTGGTGCCGCCGGTCGTGCAGCAGAAATGGGCCGCCGCGGTGCCGGTGCTGGCCTCGGTGGCGGGCTTCGCGCAGACCTTCATGCCCTGGGGCCGGGCGCCCGAAGTGGGCGAGCTGTTCCGCTTCACGGCCGCCGCGCGCGCGCTCAAGGCCATTGCCCGCACCAAGGGCGAGGCCTACTACAGCGGCGAGATCGCCGAGGCGCTCGCCAGGTTTTCGAAAGAGCAGGGCGGCTCGCTCACGGTGGCCGACCTCTCGGCCTACCAGCCCGAATGGGTCCAGCCGATCTCGCGCGACTACCGCGGCCACACGCTGCACGAGATTCCGCCCAACGGGCAGGGCATTGCGGCGCTGATCGCGCTCGGCATCCTCGAGAAGTTCGACATCGCCTCGCTGCCGGTCGACTCGGTGGCTTCGCAGCACCTGCAGATCGAGGCGATGAAGCTCGCCTTCGCCGACGTCTACCGTTACGTGTCGGAGCCATCGTCGATGACGGTGACACCCGCGCAAATGCTCGATGACTCCTACCTGGCATCGCGTGCGAGACTCATCGACGTGAAAAAGGCACAGGACTTCAAGGCCGGCAACCCCGTCAAGGGCGGCACCATCTACCTCACGGCGGCCGACGAGAGCGGCATGATGGTGAGCTTCATCCAGAGCAACTACATGGGCTTCGGCTCGGGCTGCGTGGAGCCCGAGTTCGGCATCAGCCTGCAGAACCGCGGCCATGGCTTCAGCCTCAAGGCCGAGAGCCCGAACGTCGTGGCGCCGGGCAAGCGGCCGTTCCACACCATCATTCCGGCCTTCCTCACCAAGGACGGCCAGCCGGTGATGAGCTTCGGCGTGATGGGCGGCAACATGCAGCCGCAAGGCCACATGCAGACGCTGGTGCGCATGCTCGACTACAAGCAGAACCCGCAGGCCGCCTGCGATGCGCCGCGCTGGCGCTTCAACGCGGGGCTCGAGATCAACGTCGAGGCCGCGATGAATCCGGCCACGGTTCAGGGCCTGCGCGAGCTCGGCCACCACCTCGACGTGATCGACGACTCCTACCAGGACTTCGGCGCCGGCCAGTTCATCTGGCGCGCAGGCGATCCATCGGTCGAAGGCTACGTGGCCGCCAGCGATCCGCGCCGCGATGGCTTGGCGGCAGGCTTTTGACGGCTACGCGATGATCGGGGAATGACCAAGTCCGCCGTACAGACCGGCATTCCCTCATCTTCCGCAAGCGGCGCAAGGAGCATTGCGCCCGGCCTCATCCTCGCCTCGCTGGGCGCGGTCGCGTTCAGCGGCAAGGCCATCATCGTCAAGCTGGCCTACCGCTACGGCGTGGATGCGATCACGCTGATCATGCTGCGCATGCTGTTTGCGCTGCCGCTCTTTGCGCTGATGGCGTGGTGGGCCGGCCGCGGCAAGCCCGCGCTCACGGGGCGCGACTGGTTCGGCGTGGTGGGGCTCGGCTTCTCGGGCTATTACCTTGCGAGCTTTCTCGACTTTGCGGGGCTTGCCTACATCTCGGCCAGCTTCGAGCGGCTCATCCTTTATCTCAACCCCACGCTGGTGCTGCTGTTCGGCTGGCTTTTGTACCGGCGGCGCGCCACGCGGCCGCAGGTGCTCGGCATGATTGTGAGCTATGCCGGCGTGCTGCTCGTGTTCGGGCATGAGCTTTGGATCGGCGGTGGCGGCAAGGGTGGCGGGGCGGCGGCCTGGGGCACCTTCCTCGTGTTCCTGAGCGCCGTGAGCTATGCGGGCTACCTTGTCTACAGCGGCGAATTCGTCAAGCGCCTGGGCTCGCTGCGGCTCGTGGGGCTGGCCACCACCGTGGCCTGCCTGCTGTGCATCCTGCAGTTCGTGCTGACGCGGCCGATGAGCGCCGCGATGCAGGTGGCGCCCGAGGTCATCTGGCTGTCGGTGCTCAACGCCACGCTGTGCACGGCGGTGCCTGTCCTCATGGTCATGATGGCCATCGAGCGCATCGGCCCGGCCATGGCCGCGCAAACCGGCATGATCGGGCCGCTGTCGACCATCCTCATGGGCGTGGTCATACTCGGCGAGCCGTTCACCGCGTGGATCGCGGCCGGCACGGTGCTCGTGATTGCGGGCATCTTCGTTTTCACACGCATGGGGCGCTAGCGTCCCTGCAGTCAAGGAGCAACAACATGGATTTGGGCATTGCAGGCAAGACCGCGCTGGTGTGCGGCGCGAGCAAGGGACTCGGCTACGGCTGTGCCGAGGCGCTGGTGCGCGAGGGCGTGAACGTGGTCATCGTGGCGCGCGGCGCCGAGGCGCTGGAAGCGGCGGCTGCGAAGCTGGCCGCAGCGGCAGCCGGCTCGCCGGCGCCTTTCGTCAAGCACGTGGCCGCCGACATCACGACGGAGGCCGGCCGCGCCGCGGTGTTCGCACTGGGCCACGACTTCGACATCGTCGTCACCAACGCCGGCGGCCCGCCCCCGGGCGACTTCCGCAGCTGGGACCGCGAGGCCTGGATCAAGGCCGTCGATGCCAACATGCTGACGCCCATCGAGCTCATCAAGGCCACGGTCGACGGCATGGCCAAGCGCGGCTTCGGGCGCATCGTCAACATCACCTCGAGCTCGGTGAAGTCGCCCATCGACATCCTGGGCCTCTCCAACGGTGCGCGCAGCGGCCTCACGGGCTTCGTGGCCGGCGTGGCGCGCACCTCCATCGCCGCGCAGGGCGTGACCATCAACAACCTGCTGCCCGGCTCCTTCGACACCGACCGCCTCAAGGGCACGATGGCAGGCACGGCCCAGAAGACCGGCCAGGACTTCGACACCGTGTGGGAAGCCCGCAAGAAGAACATCCCGGCCAGGCGCTTCGGCACGCCGGCCGAGTTCGGCGCGATCTGCGCCTTTCTCTGCAGCATGCAGGCAGGCTACATGACGGGGCAGAACGTCCTTGCTGACGGCGGCGCCTACCCTGGTACGTACTGAGATCGCCCCCAGGCTTCGCGCACGTCGCGTCGCGCGCCTATCGGCGCCGTGAGGACACCACGATCCCGCCCACGATCAGCGCGAAGGCCGCACCGTGGTACCAGTGCGGCGGCTCGCGCAGGAAGGCCGCGGACAGCAGCGCAGCGAACAGCGGCGTGAGGTTCATGAAGAAGCTCGCCGCCTGCGGCCCCGCATGCTGCACGCCGCTGCCCCAGCAGCGGTAGGCCAGCACGGCCGGGCCGATGCCGATGAAGGCCAGCGCCGCCAGCAGCGGCCATCCGAGCGCCATGCGCGCATCGGTCAGCATCCATTCCCCGGCCGCGAACAGCCCCGACCATGCGAGGCCGAACACCAGCTGCGCCATCAGGAACGCGGCCCAGTCCTGCCGCACGCCCTGCGGCTCCCGCGTGCGCGCGAGGAACCAGCTGTAGAACGCCCAGGCGATGGTGCCCAGGATCATGTAGAGATCGCCCGGCACCAGCCGCAGCGCGAGCAGCTGCCGCCATTCGCCGCGGCTCAGCACCAGCAGCACGCCCAGCATCGAGAGCAGCGAGCCGCCGATCTCGCGACCGCTGACACGGGCGCCGAAGAAAATGCCGCCCACCGCCAGCATCCACAGCGGCAGGCTGGAGCCCACCAGCGTGACGTTGATCGGCGCGGAGGTCTGCAGCGCCAGGTACTGGAACGCGTTGTAGCAGCCGATGCCCAGCAGCCCCAGCACCGCGTAGCGCTTCCAGTGCGGCCACATCGGGCTGCCGCGGCGCAGCACCGGCCACGCGAGCGGCAGCAGCAGCACGAACGCGATGACCCAGCGCACGAAGTTCAGCGTGAGCGGCGACACCAGGTCGCGCACCAGGCGGCCCACCACCGCGTTGCTCGCCCAGAGCAGCGGCGGCACGGTGAGCAGGAAGACGGTGGACGGCGTGAGGCGCTGCTGGATCTGCATGGCCGCCGACTCTACCGGGCATTCCCCGCCCCCGCCGCGCGAAGGCCAAACGTGGCACGATGCGCCTCTTCTTTTCTGTGCGACTGGAGACTTCGAAGATGATGAGCAAAGCCGTCCGTATCGACCGCCATGGCGGTCCCGAGGAACTGAAGATCGTCGACGTCGAGGTGGGTGAGCCCGGCCCCGGCGAGATCCGCATCCGCCACAAGGCCGTGGGCCTGAACTTCATCGACACCTACCAGCGCAGCGGGCTCTATCCCTTCCAGATGCCGCTGCAGCTGGGCATGGAAGCCTCGGGCGTGGTCGAGGTCGTGGGCGAAGGCGTGGTGCACCTGAAGGCCGGCGACCGCGCCGCCTACGCGAGCCAGCCGCCCGGCGCCTACAGCGAGCTGCGCGTGATGCCGGCAAAGAACGTCTGCAAGCTGCCCGATGCGATCTCGTTCGAGACCGGCGCGGCCATGATGCTCAAGGGCCTGACGACGCAATACCTGCTGAAGAAGACGCTGCCGGTGGAGGGCCTGCAGCCCGGCGACTTCATCGTGTTCCACGCGGCGGCCGGCGGCGTCGGCCTGATCGCCTGCCAGTGGGCCAAGGCCCTGGGCCTGCAGCTGATCGGCACCGCGGGCAGCGATGCCAAGTGCAAGCTGGCCCTGGCGCACGGCGCGGCACATGCCATCAACTACAGCACCGAGAACTTCGCGGCCCGGGTAAAGGAGATCACCGGCGGCAAGGGCGTGAAGGTGGTGTACGACTCGGTCGGCAAGGACACCTGGGAAGGTTCCATCGACTGCCTGCGCCCCTTCGGCCTTTTGGCCGTGTTCGGCAACGGCTCGGGCCCGGTGCCGCCGATCAGCCTGGGCACGCTCGCGTCCAAGGGCTCGCTCTACGTGACACGGCCGACGCTGTTCACGCACATGGCCACGCGCGAGAGCACGCAGGCGATGGCGGACGACCTGTTCGGCGTGGTGCAGAGCGGCGCGGTGAAGATCCCGATCGACCAGCGCTATGCACTGGCCGACGTGCAGCAGGCCCACCGCGACCTGGAAGCGCGCAAGACCACCGGCTGCACCATCCTCACGCTCTGAGTCCGGGCCGTGGCGGGCCCGCTGCAGGGCCAGCCCTGTCCTACCCGGGGTGGGGTGTCATGCCTGCGTCTTGTGCAAGGTGCACTTTGTAGCCTTCAGCAAAGCCAGCGAAGGCCAGCGCCATGGACACCGTCAGAACCTTCATCGTCGAGGACAACCCCGCCATCCGCGAGAACCTGGCCGGAACCCTGCGCGAGGTGGCGCGGATCGATCCGGTGGGCCAGGCCGAAACGCAGGACGAGGGCGCGCGCTGGCTCGCAGGCAACCTCTCGCAGTGGGACTTGGCCATCGTCGACCTGTTCCTCAAGGATGGCACCGGCTTCGGCGTGCTCGAAGCCTGCCGCAACCGCGATCCGAACCAGAAGATGGTGGTGCTCAGCAACTACCTGACCCCGGAGATGCGCCGCAAGTGCGCGCAGCTGGGCGCCGACGCGGTGTTCGACAAGGCCACCGAACTCGACGACCTGATCGATTTCTGCCTGCGCCGCCGGCAGGAGCAGTTGATGGCGCCGCGGTTGCCGACGGCGCACTGACCGCTGCGCGCCGGATCAGCCCTCGATCTTCCCGAGCCGCGATTCGCGCAGGCGGCTCGGCGCCAGCGCGCCCGCCGATTCCAGGATCGGATAGGCAATGGAGCAGATGTGCGAGTTGATCCGCTTCAGGTCGCTGATCAGGTCGATGTGCAGCGAGCTGGTCTCCATGCTCAGCGTGGTGCGGTCGGAGAGCCGGTCGAGGTGGGTGGTGGCATAGGCCCGCTCGAGGTCGCGGAAGCGGGCTTTCTCCTGCAGCAGCCGCTGCGCGTCGCGCACGTTGCCATTCAGGAAGACGCTCATGCTCAGGCGCAGGTTGGCGACCAGCCGTCCGTGCAGCTCCACGATTTCCGCCATGCCCGCCTCGGAGAAATTGCGCTGCGGCTTGATCTTCTTGTCCTCGATGTCGATGATCACGCGCTCGATGATGTCGCCGATCTGCTCCATGTTGATGGTGAAGCTGATGATGTCGGTCCAGCGCCGGCTTTCTTCCTCGCCCAGCGCCTCGCGCGAGATCCGCGTCATGTAGTACTTGATGGCCGAGTAGAGCTCGTCCACCGTGTCGTCCAGCTGCCGCAGTTCCTGCGCCAGGCGCAGGTCGTTGTGGCGGATCACGTCGAGCGTGCCGATGAGCATGGTCTCCACCACGTCGGCCTGGTGCAGCGCCTCGCGCGCCGCGTTCGAAATGGCGAGCGAGGGCGTCGAGAGGGCCGACGGGTCGAGGTGGTGCGGCCGCGTCGAGCTGGCCGGCAGCGGCGGCACCGGCAGCACCTTGGTGACCAGCGTGGCGACCCACTGCGTGAGGCCGATGAAGCCCACGCTGATGATCACGTTGAACGCCAGGTGGAACAGCACCACGCCGTGGGTCGCATTCGGCACGTGCGGCTGCACATGGCGCAGCCAGAGCCCGACGAAGGGCGCGAGGATGGCCACCCCCAGCGCCTTGAACAACAGGTTGCCCACCGTGACCTGGCGCACCGGCACGGCGGATTTGGCCGTGGTCAGCACCGCCAGCAGGCCGCTGCCGAGGTTGGCGCCCAGTACCAGTCCGAGCGCGACGTCCAGCGGCACCACGTTGGAGCTGGCCATGGCCGCCACCAGCAGCACCACGGCCAGGCTCGAATAGGCCACGATCGCCAGCGCGGCGCCGATGGTGATCTCGAGCAGCACGTCGCTGTTGAGCGAGGCCAGCAGCACGCGCACGGCCGGCGCTGAAAAGAGCGGCTCCGTCGCCTCCACCACCAGCTGCAGCGCCAGCAGCATCAGCCCCAGGCCGATCAGCACCCGCCCCACGCGGCCCGCCACGCTGGCCGAGCGGGAAATGAACAGCACCACCCCCACGAAGATGAACATCGGCGACAGCCAGGACAGGTCGGCCGAGAACAGCACCGAGATGAGCGCCGTGCCGATGTCCGCTCCGCGCATCACCGCCAGCGCCGCCGGCAGCGTGACCAGGCCCTGCCCCACGAAGGAGGAAGTCATCAGCGAAGTGGCGGTGCTCGACTGCACGAGGGCCGTGACGCCGATGCCAGAGAGCGCGGCCGTGAAGCGGTTGCGCATGCTCTGCACCAGGATCTTGCGCAGGTTGGCGCCGAACACGCGCAGCACGCCCGTGCGCACGAGGTGCGTGCCCCACACCAGGAGGGCGACGGCGGCGAGCAGGTTCAGGAGGTGCTTCATGGATGCCGGTTTCTATCCTTTTCGTTTTTGTTCGTTTGCGGCCCCATTTTCCACATGTATGGCCTCAGTCGATCAACGCTCCGTTGTCATGGAAGGGAAAAGGGCCTTCGAAGGTACCGGAAGCCGCCAGATGGGTCACGAGCCGGCCGTCCCGGGCCGACCAGGCATGGACCCTGAAGCCCGGCGGCTCCAGCGTCCAGGCCGAGGCCGCATCGGGCGACAGGTCCAGGCAGACCTGGTGCGCCGGTGCCGGCGAAGTCGATGCGATGGTGCCGCCGAAGCGCACGTCGATGGCGCGGTGCAGGTGGCCGCAGATCACGCGCTCCACGTTGTCATGCCGCGCGACCAGTGCTTCGAGCGCCTCGGCGCCCTGCAGCAGGCCGATCTCGTCCATGTGGCCGATCAGCGTGCGGAAGGGCGGGTGGTGCATGGCAATCACCACCGGTTCGCCGCGGCAGGCGTCGAGCTGTTCCTCGAGCCAGGCCAGGCGTTCGCCGCAGAGTTCGCCGTGGCTCGCGCCCGGCACGCAGGTGTCCAGCGCGAGCAGGCGCAACGCGCCCACGCGCACCGAATACTGCACGAAGCCGGCCGAGCCCACGCCCGCCGCCAGATGGGCATGGCCGGGGAAGCTGCGGCGCAGCTGGCCGCGCTCGTCATGGTTGCCGGGCATCAGGTAGACCGGCATCGCGAGCGGCGCCAGCAGGCGCGCCAGGTGCTCGTATTCGGCCGCGCGGCCGAAGTCGCTGAGGTCGCCCGTGATCACGACGGCGTCGGGCTGCTGCGGCAGCCGCAGCACCGACTGCACCGCGCGCTCCAGGTAGGGCGCGGTGTCGATGCGGCCATAGGCCAGGCGTCCCGGTTCGCGGATGTGCAGGTCGGTCAGCTGGACCAGGAAAGTGGTGTCTTGTGTCGTTGTCGTCATGCGCTGGTCTCCTGCGAGGTCATCAGGCGGTCGGGCAGGATGCGCAGGCCCACCGGATCGCCGGGGCCGAAAGGCGTGTCGCGGCCCACATCGGCCACGAGCAGGGGCTGGTCCTGCATGCGCAACTGCAGCTGCACGCGGTCGCCGAGGAAGGTGCGGCGCTCGACCGTGGCGGCGCCCCAGTCGGGCCGCGGCGCACCCACTTCGACGTCTTCCGGCCGCACCAGCAGCATCGCATGGCTGCGCCAGGCGGGCGGGCAAGGCAGGGTGCTTCCGCCGAGTCGGACAACGCCTTGCGCAATGGCGTCGGCCTCGCGCGCGAGGCGGTTGACGCGGCCCAGGAACTCCGCCACGAAGGGATGCGCCGGCGCGCGGTACAGCTCTTCGCCGCGGCCGATCTGCACGATGCGCCCGGCGCTCATCACCGCCAGGCGGTCGGCAATGGCCATCGCCTCCTGCTGGTCGTGCGTGACGTGGATGGCCGTGATGTGCAGGCGGCGCAGCAGTTCGGCGAGCTCGTCGCGCAGCGACTCCTTGAGCTTGGCATCGAGCGCGGCCAGCGGCTCATCCAGCAGCAGCACGCGCGGACGCACGGCCACGGCGCGCGCCAGCGCCACGCGCTGCCGCTGGCCGCCCGAGAGTTCGGCAGGGCGCTTGTTCTCCAGCCCGCCCAGGCGCGTCAGCTCGACCAGCTCGCCCACTGCGCGCCTTTCCTCTGCCGGCGCCACGCCGCGGATGCGCAGCCCATAGCCGATGTTGGCCGCCACCGTCATCTGCGGGAAAAGCGCATAGCTCTGGAACACCATGCCGACGCCGCGATGCTCCACCGGCCGCCCGGTGACGTCCTGCCCGCCGAACACGATGCGGCTGCCTTCGTCGGGCGCTTCGAGCCCCGCGATCAGCCGCAGCAGCGTGGTCTTCCCGCAGCCCGAGGGCCCGAGCAGCGCGAGCACTTCGCCCGCCTCCACATGCAGGTCGGTCGGCAGCAGGCCGCGCGTGCCGTCAGCGTAGGTTTTCGCGCAATTCGCGATGTCGATGGGGACGCGTTCAAGTTCCATGGCGTTTCTGCATCAGGTTGGCAAGGTATTGAAGGCCCCACAGCACCGGAAGGATCACGGCGAAGAAGACCAGCGTGTAGGCCGATCCGATCTCGATGCGCATCGAGGCATAGCTGTCGGCCAGGCCCACGGGCAGGGTGCGCGTGAGCGGCGTGTGCAGCATCCACGTGAGGTTGAACTCGCCCACCGAGAGCGTGAACACCATCAGGCTGCCGGCGACGATCGCGGGGAACACGGCGGGCACGAGGATGCCCATGAAGCGCTGGCGGAAGTTGGCGCCCAGCGAGCGCGCCGCCTCTTCGAGCGCGAGCAGGTCGTCGCGCTGGAAGGCCGAGCTCACGGTGCGCACCATGAACGGCAGCGTGAACACCATGTGGCCCACGAGGATGAAGGCGAAGCTCTGCCGAAAGGCCGTGAGCTGGCCGTAGGCGAGGATCAGCGCCAGCGCGGTGGCCAGGCCCGGCACCGCCACCGGCAGCGTGAGCAGCTCCTCGAAGATGTGCGCCGCGCGCGAGCGGCTGCGCGCGAGCGCGTAGGCACAGGGCACGCCCAGCAGCACGGTGCCCACCACGCAGGCCAGCGCCAGCGCGAGCGACCAGCCGACGGTGCCGCCGTAGTTCTCCCACACCTCGCCGAGCCAGCGCAGCGTGAGGCCACTCTTCAGACCGGCGCTGTAGTTGTTGACCAGGCCCGCCATCACCGACAGCAGCATCGGCGCGATCATGAAGAGGCTCACAAGCACGGTGATGGCCAGCAGGAAGGGCGCCCTGGGTTGCGTGTTCTTGCGCATGAGGCAATTCCTTGATTCAGCGCGCGACCGGGTTGGCGCCGAAGCGCCGCGCGGCGAACAGCACCAGCCAGGTCACGAGACCCAGCGCGATCGACAGCGATGCGGCGAGCGCGAAGTTGGCGTAGTTGGTGAACTCGTTGTAGATGGTGATGGGGATCACCTCGAACTTGCTGGCCAGCGTGAAGGCGGTGCCGAAGGCGCCCATCGAGGTGGCGAACAGGATCGCGCCGCAGGCGAGCGTGGTGGGCGCGAGCTCTGGCAGCCACACGTCGCGTGCTACCCGCAGGCGCGAGGCGCCGAGCGAACGCGCGGCTTCTTCGAGCTGCATGTTCATGGCCTCGGCCGCGGCGGCATAGGTGGCAATGGCGCGCGGCAATGAGAAGTAGAGGTAGGCCAGGAACAGGCCGAGCAGGCCATAGGCGAAGGTGATGCGTTCGCCGAACAGGCTGTCGCCGATATCGGCCACCAGCCCTTGCCGCCCGCCCAGCAGGATCACGAAGAAACCGATGATCACGCCCGGAAAGGACAGCGGCAGCGTGAGCAGCGACAGCAGCATGCGCTTGCCTGCGAAGGTGTGCCGCGCAAGGTAGATGCCCACGGCGGCGCCCAGCACCAGCGTTGCCAAGGTCACCGCCACCGACAGTGCCACGGTGTTGGCCATGCTCTGCAGGTAGCGCGAGTCGGTGAGCACAGCGAAGTAGGTGGCCCAGCCCTTGCTCGCCGGCAGCGTGAGCAGGCGCACCACCGGCAGCAGCCAGAAGGCCGCGAAGAACACGGCGGCAGGAGCTGCGCAAGCGAGCAGGCGCCAGCGTGGGTTCCAGGCGTTGGCCGACGACGACTTCATGGCGCGGGCTTCTTCAGCGTACTTCCTTGAGATAGCGGTCGGAGAACGCCCGCTGCGCCTCCGCCATGCGCGCGTAGTCCACGCTCTTGGCGCGTGCGTATTCGCTGGCCGGCAGGAACTGCGCCTCGATGTCCTTGGGCATTGCGCTCGTGCGCACCGGCCGCAGGTAGGCCTTGGCCCAGATCGCCTGGCCTTCGTCCGACAGCACGAAGTCGAGCACCTTCTTGCCTTCCGCGGCATGCGGTGCCTTGGCAACCAGGCTCATCACGTAGGGCACGGCCAGCGTGCCTTCGCTCGGGATGACGAAGGCGACGTTGGCCTTGTCCTTGTACTTGGCGCGGTAGGCGTTGAAGTCGTAGTCCAGCAGGATCGCGATCTCGCCCGACAGCACGCGCGCGTAGGAGGTCTGCTTGGGCACGATGGGCTCGTTCTTCTGCAGCGCCTTGAAGTAGTCGATGGCCGGCGCGAAGTTGTCGAGCGTGCCGCCGCGCGCCTCGTTCACGGCCACTGCGCCGACATAGCCCACAAAGGCCGAGGCGGGATCGAGGTAGCCGATCAGGCCCTTGTATTCGGGCTTGAGCAGGTCGGCCCACGACTTCGGAACCGGCTTGCCCTTGAGCGCATCGACGTTGACCATGAAGCCGAGCGTGCCCGAATGGATGGTGAACCAGTTGCCGGCCGGGTCCTTCAGGCCGTCGGGAATGTCTTTCCACGCAGCCGGCTTGTAGGGCTCGACCACGCCTTCCTTCTGTGCTTGCACCGCGAAGGTCACGCCCAGGTAGGTGACGTCGGCCACGGGGCTCGCCTTCTCGGCCACCAGCTGCGCAAGCGACTGACCCGAATTCTTGTTGTCGGCCGGCACGGTGATGCCTGTTTTTGCCTTGATGGCCTTGAGCTGCGTGCCCCAGTCGGCCCACTCGGTGGGGCAGTTGTAGCAAATGGCGGTCTGGGCCATGGCCGTGCTGCCGGCGGCGAGCGCGGCAGCCAGCAGGCCCAGGCGGGCCATGCGCGAGAAGCGGGAAGTCAGCATGAAGGAGCTCCTTGGAGGGTGAGAGGCGGTAGCGGGTTGAGTGATCAGTCGGCGGCGGTGTCGCGCGCGGCCGCGCACGACTCGCCGTCCCGGAAGAAGTACGGCAGCAGCAGGCTCGCATCGGCCTGCAGCGCGGTGCCGCCGGCCATGGCCTGGATCAGCAGTTCGACGCTGCGGCGGCCGATGTCGTCGTTGGGCTGGGCGATGGTTGTGAGCGCCGGCGTCAGGTCTTCGCCGAGCGCGATGCCGTCGAAGCCGATGACGCTGAGGTCGTCCGGCACACCAAGGCCGTCCAGGTGCGCGGCGCGGATGCTGCGGATGGCGAGCAGGTCGTTCGAGCAGACCAGTGCGGTGGGCCGGCCGGGCGCCTGCAGCACGCCGGCGAGCGCATCGACCGCGCTTTCGACAAAAGGCACCTCGATCAGCGGCGGCGCCTTGAGCCCGGCATCGGCCATGCCCTTGCGGTAGCCGCGATAGCGCTGCTGCGCGCGGTCGGACGCGGCGAGCGTGCCGCTGACCATCGCGATGCGGCGATGTCCCAGCAGCACCAGCCGCGCCACCGCATCGGCCACGGCCGCCTCGCCATCGACGGTCACGCAGGGATGCTCGGGGTGCCTGTTGTAGGCCAGCACGTAGGGCGTGCCGGTGCCGCGCAGCCGAGCGAGCGCGGCCGACGTGGACGGATTGGAGACCACGAGGATCAGCCCGTCGACATTGCCGGCCAGAAGCAGGTGGACCGCGCGTTCTTCCTCGTCGAGCTGGTAGCCCGTGGTGACGGGAATGATCGCGTAGCCGCCGGCAATGGCTGCCCGCGCAATGCCCTGCAGGCATTCGGCAAAGGTCGGATTCAGCAGGGTCGGCAGCACCACGCCCAATGCACGGCTGCGCTGGGTGCGCAAGGTGCGCGCGCTGGCATTCGGCACGTAGTCGAGTTCACGCGCGACGCGCTCCACCAGCTCCCGCGTGGAGCGGGTCACCTTGTCGGGGAAGTTGAAGGCCCGCGACACGGTGGCCACGGAAACCCCGGCTTTGGCTGCAACGGCTTGGATGCTCATTCGTGCGGTGTCATGTAATCGATTACATTTCACCGCGACAGTATGACCCCGCTATGACAGGCCGTGAAAGTGGGGAGAAACCCTCGCGTTGTGTTGGAGGCCCGTCTTGCCCCCTCTCCCCCTCCGGGAGAGGTTTGGGGTGAGGGCGGACGGCCTCTAAAGGACGCCGAACCTACTTCCCGCGCCGAACCCGCCGTATCTCATCCAGGACCAGGCAGATCGCTCCCAGCGTGATCGCACTGTCCGCCGCATTGAAGGCCGGGAAGTACCAGTCACCGACGTGGAAGCTTAGAAAGTCCACCACGTAGCCGTGCATCATCCGGTCGATCACATTGCCGATCGCGCCGCCCAGGATGCAGGCCATCGAGAACGAGAATAGCTTCTGCCCCGCGTGCGACTTCAGCATCCAGACGATGAACACCGCGGCCGCCACGCCAATGGCCGTGAAGAACCAACGCTGCCAGCCCGAGTGGTCGGCCAGGAACGAGAACGCGGCGCCCGTGTTGTGCGCCCGGACCACGTTGAAGAAGCTCGTGACGTAGGTCGCGTCGCCGAGCTTGTAGTAGCCCAGGATCAGCGTCTTGGTGAACTGGTCGATGATCAGGACGATTGCCGCCAGAGCGAGCCACGGCCAGATGCTGCCGCTGCGCGAGCGCGATGCCGACATGGAGCGTGCGGCCGCCATCAGGCAAAGCTCCGCGGCTCGCCGGCACCGAACAGGTTGCTCGTGCAACGGCCGCAGATCGTGGGATGCGCCGGGTCGTGGCCCACGTCGTCGCGGTAGTGCCAGCAGCGATCGCACTTCTGCGCGCTGCTCGGCGTCACCACCGAAGACAGCGCCTCGCCCGCCGCCAGTTCGATGGCGGAGGTGATGAAGACGAACTTCAGGTCGTCGCCCAGCGAGCCCAGCAACGCGAAGTCATCAGCTGCTGCGCTGAGCCGCAGGTTGGCCTGCAGCGACGAGCCGAGCTTGCCTTCGGCGCGCACGGCCTCGATGTCCTTGTTGACCACGTCGCGGATCTCGCGGATGCGGCTCCACTTGGCAAGCAGTGCTTCGTCGGGCGCGGCGAATTGGCTGTACGTCTGCGCAAAGATCGACTCGCCCGGCTTGCCCGTGCTCACGAACTTCCACGCCTCTTCGGCCGTGAAGCTCAGGAACGGTGCCATCCAGCGCAGCATCGCCTGCGAGATGTGCCAGAGCGCCGTCTGCGCGCTGCGGCGCGCCCGCGAGCCCGGCGCGGTCGTGTAGAGCCGGTCCTTCAGGATGTCGAGGTAGAAGCCGCCCAGGTCTTCCGAGCAGTAGATCTGCAGCTTGGCCACCACCGGATGGAACTCGTACACCTTGTAGTGCGCAAGGATCTCGGCCTGGAACTGCGCCGCGCGCGACAGCGCATAGCGGTCGATCTCGAACAGCTCCTCGAGCGGTACCGCATCTTTCGCGATGTCGAAGTCGCTCGTGTTCGCCAGCAGGAAGCGCAGCGTGTTGCGAATGCGGCGGTAGGCATCGACCACGCGCGCGAGGATCTTGTCGTCGCCCGCGATGTCGCCTGAATAGTCGCTTGCGGCCACCCACAGGCGGATGATTTCCGAGCCCAGCTTGTTGCTGATCTCCTGCGGGTCGATGCCGTTCTTGAGCGACTTGCTCATCTTGATGCCCTTGGCATCCACCGTGAAGCCGTGCGTAAGCAGGCCGCGGTACGGCGCGCGGTCTTCCAGCGCACAGGCGATCAGCAGCGACGAATGGAACCAGCCGCGGTGCTGGTCATGGCCTTCGAGGTACAGGTCGGCTTCGGGGCCGCTCTCGTGGTGCACGTTGGGGTGCGTGCCGCGCAGCACGTGATAGAAGGTCGAGCCCGAGTCGAACCACACCTCGAGGATGTCGGTGCTCTTGGTATAGCTCGGTGCATCTTCGGCGCCCAGGATGTCTTCGACGGTGACGCGGCTCCAGGCCTCGATGCCGCCCTTCTCGACGATGTCGGCGGCCTGGTCGAGGATCTCCATCGTGCGCGGATGCAGCTCGCCCGAATCCTTGTGCAGGAAGAACGGGATCGGCACGCCCCAGCTGCGCTGGCGGCTGATGCACCAGTCGGGCCGCCCGGCGATCATGTCGTGCAGGCGCGCCTTGCCGTTCTCCGGGTAGAAGCTGGTCTGTTCGATGGCGTCGAGCGCGGTCTGGCGCAGCGTCTTGGGCGCCTTGTCCTTGGTGAACACGCCTTCGCCCTCGTCCATGCGGATGAACCACTGCGCCGCGGCGCGGTAGATCACCGGCGTCTTGTGGCGCCAGCAGTGCGGGTAGCTGTGGGAGATGGTCTCGGTGGTCAGCAGCCGGTTGGCGTCGCGCAGCGCGGCGATGATCACCGGTACCGCCTTCCAGATGTTCTGCCCGCCGAACAGCGGGAAGTCGGGCGCGTAGCTGCCGTTGCCCTGCACCGGGTTCAGGATGTCGTCGTAGGCCACGCCGTGGGCGATGCAGGAGTTGAAGTCGTCCACGCCATAGGCCGGCGACGAGTGCACGAGGCCGGTGCCGTCGGTAGCGGTGGCGTAGTCGGCCAGGTAGATGGGCGACAGGCGCCGATAGCCCGCGTCCACGTCGTACAGCGGATGCTCGAATTCGAGCCCGCCGAGTGCCTCGCCCTTGACCGTGGCCAGCACCTTGCCGTCGAGCGCATAGCGCGTCATGCACATCTCGACCAGCGAGTTGGCGAGGATCAGCAGGCCGCGCTCGGTGTCGACCAGCGAGTATTCGATCTCCGGATTCAGGTTGATCGCCTGGTTGGCCGGGATGGTCCACGCGGTGGTGGTCCAGATCACGGCAAAGATGTCGCCGAGGATCGTGTGGTCGGTCCCGAAGGCCTTGAGCACCTTCTCGCGGTCATGCGCCTTGAAGGCCACGTCGAGGGTCTGGCTCTTCTTGTCCGCGTATTCGATCTCGAACTCGGCCAGCGACGAGCCGCAGTCGAAGCACCAGTACACGGGCTTCAGGCCGCGGTAGACGAAGCCGCGCTCGATCACACGCTTGAACGCGCGCAGCTCGCCGGCTTCGTTGGCGAAGTCCATCGTCTTGTAGGGGTGGTCCCATTCGCCCAGCACGCCCAGGCGCTGGAAGTCGGCCATCTGCTGCGCGATCTGTTCCGTGGCGTAGGCGCGGCTCTTGGCCTGCATCTCGTCGCGGCTCAGGTTGCGGCCGTACTGCTTTTCGATGGCGTTCTCGATCGGCAGGCCGTGGCAGTCCCAGCCGGGCACGTAGAGCGCGTCGTAGCCTTCGAGCTGCCGCGCCTTGGTGATCATGTCCTTGAGGATCTTGTTCACCGCGTGGCCCATGTGGATCTGGCCGTTGGCGTACGGCGGGCCGTCGTGCAGGATGAACTTGGGCGCGCCGTGGCGGGCGTCGCGCAGGCGGTGGTAGCGGCCTTCTTCGTTCCATTCCTTGACCCAGCTCGGTTCGCGCTTGGGCAGGTCGCCGCGCATCGGGAAGGGGGTGTCGGGCAGGTTCAGCGTGGAACGGTAATCGGTGGGGGAAGCGGCGTCAGACATGTTGGGGTGCGAAACAGAGGGGCTTCGACAGGCTCAGCCCGAACTGCATTTGAGCGGTCGGTGCGGAAGAAAAGCCGTTCGCCCTGAGCTTGTCGAAGGGCGGCAGCACGGTGCGTGCAGGGCTAAATTCGATCGCGCGTGGTCTGGCGGTGGGTTTCGGCGTGGGTCGACGCAAAGAACGCGCGCGCGTCGCGCCCATCCTTCGCGATGCCCGCAGTCAGGGCCTCGAGGCTGGTGTAGCGCAATTCGTCGTGCAGTTTGTGCAGGAGTTCCACGCGGACGATTTTACCGTAGGCCCCTTCGGCACCCAGATGCGAGGGCCACTCCAGGCAATGCGTCTCCAGCAGCACGCGGCCCGCGTTGACGTCGTTGGCATCGAGCGACGGCCGCACGCCGAGGTTCGCCACGCCGGGCAGCGGCTGGTCGGCCAGCCCGTGCACCAGCACCGCGAAGATGCCGCTGGCCGCCGGCTTCCAGTGCTTGAAGCGCAGGTTGAGGGTGCGGAACCCGTCGTCCTTGCCGGGCGCCGAGGCGCCCAGCGCGCGGCCGAGCTTGCGGCCATGGACCACGTGGCCCGAGATCGTGTAGGGCCGGCCGAGCAGATGCTGGGCATCGGCCATGCGGCCCTCGGCCAGCGCCTCGCGCACGGCCGAACTGGAAACGCGCAGGCCGTGGACCTCGTAGCTGTTCATGCGCGCCACGTCGAAGCCGTGCGCATCGCCGGCCGCGTCGAGCATGGCGTAGTCGCCGGCCCGCCTGGCGCCAAAGCGGAAGTCGTCTCCCACCAGCACGTAGCGCGCGCCCAGGCCGTCGATCAGCACGTTCTGGATGAAGGCTTCGGGCGACTGGGAGGCCAGCCGGCCGTCGAAGGGCAGCACGACCGTCTGCGCCACGCCGCAGGCCGCGAGCTCGGTGAGCTTGTCGCGCAGCGTGCCGATGCGCGCGGGTGCCAGGTCGGGTTTCCTGGTGACGGCGGCGAAATAGTCGCGCGGGTGCGGCTCGAAGGTGAGCACGCAACTGGGCAGCCCGCGATGGCGTGCCTCGGTCTGCAGCAGCGCCAGCATGGCCTGGTGGCCACGGTGCACGCCGTCGAAATTGCCAATGGTGAGGGCGCAGGCCGGAGCCACGCCCGGGTGCCGGAAGCCGCGGAAAACCTGCATGGGTGGGTATCTTTTTGATAGCGCCTTTTGCCCGTCAAATGGGCACATCAGGCCGTTTTGTCACAAAGCCGGTATATTGTGACTCAGTGCGTCGCCCGAAGGGGTCTCCGGCGCGCTGCGTGTCCCTGGTCTTTCCGTGATTCTTCCCTTTTTGAGGAGGCGTGTGGTGAAGGTCTTGAAGCTGTCGGCCCAAGGGCTGCCCCAGTCATGGATATCGCTCGAACAGGCGGTCATCCACTATGCAGCGGACGAAGTCCGCTGGGAGGTGGGCGCGCAGGTGGCCGTGTTCCGTGGCGGCCACAATGCCATCACCGGCCAGCAATCGCAGATCGCGATCAACAGCATCATCGGCACCAAGGGTGTGCCGCGCATCAATCCCTTCACCCAGCGCCCGGGGCTCACCAACAGCAAGCTGTTCTCGCGCGACCGCAACATTTGTGCTTACTGCGGCGGGCATTTCCACGAAGACGAACTCACCCGCGAGCACATCATTCCGTTCGCGCAGAACGGCATCGACACCTGGATGAACGTGGTCACGGCCTGCCGGCCCTGCAACCACCGCAAGAGCAGCCGCACGCCCGAGCAGGCCAACATGCCGCTGCTGTACGCGCCCTACGTGCCCAGCCTCTGGGAAGATTTCATTTTGCGGAATCGCCGCATCCTGGCGGACCAGATGGAATTCCTGATGGCGCACCTGCCGCAGAGTTCGCGGCTGCACGACACCTAGCGCTTCCAGTCCGGCGGACGCTTCTCGATGAAGGCCTGGACGCCTTCGAGCGCACTCTCGTCCATCATGTTGCAGGCCATGGTCTGGCTGGCGTCGGCCAGCGCGGCCTCGATGCCGGTTTCGAGCTGCCGGTAGAACAGCGCCTTGCCGAGCGCGAGCGCCTGGCGCGGCTTGGCGACGATGCTCGCCACCAGCGCCTCCACCGCGGCGTCGAGCTGGCCGGGTGGCGCCACCCGGTTGACCAGGCCCTTCTCGCGGGCTTCCTCCGCGCCGATGAATTCGCCGGTCACCAGCATCTCGAAGGCCTGCTTGCGGCCGAGGTTGCGCGACAGCGTGACGCTCGGGGTGGCACAGAACAGTCCCACGTTCACGCCGCTGACCGCGAAGCGCGCCTCGGTCGCGGCCACCGCCAGATCGCACACCGCGACCAGCTGGCAGCCCGCGGCCGTCGCAATGCCGTGCACGCGCGCGATCACCGGCACGGGCAGGCGCTGGATCGACAGCATCATGGCGCCGCAGCGCTCGAAGAGCCGCTGGTAGTAGCCGAGGGAGGGTTCGGCGCGCATTTCCTTCAGGTCATGGCCCGCGCAGAAGGCCTTGCCCGCCGCCGCGATGACGACGGCGCGCACCGTGTCGTCGGCCGCAATGTCAGCGAGCGCCTGTTCGAGTGCGCCGAGCATGCCTTCGGAGAGGGCATTGAACGAGGCCGGGCGGTTCAGCGTCAGCGTGGCCACGCCGCGTGCATCGCGTGCCGCCAGCACGAAGGGAGAAGTCGTGTCGTTCATGTCCTTGGCCCTCGTCGATCAGTCAGTAGGTCAATTCGAGCACCGTCACGTGCTGCTGCGCCGCAGGCCAGGTCAGGCCGGTGATGCGCTCCGCGTTGAATTCACCGGTCACGGCGCGCTGCGGTTGCGCGGCGGCCAGGCGCAACCGCGAACTCGACACGCCGGAGCCCCTGGGCGGCACGCCGGGCGGCGGGCTCTGGCCGTCGAAGCGCATGGTGTCGCGCTCTGCATCGAAGTAGCCGCGGGGCCGCGTGAAGACGACGACCACCTGGGCGCTGCCATCGGCCGGCGCGAGGCGTTCGGGGCGCAGGTTCACGACGCGGCTGCTGCGCGGAAACGGGCTGCGGTAGATGTGCGTGATGCCGTAGCCGGGTGCGCTGAGCACGAACTCGTAGGCCGTGTCGCCGCGCGCATTGAACGGACCCCAGCGGCCATCGGCGCCGATGCTCTTGCTGTGCACCGCATCGCCGCGCCGTGCGCCCGTGGCCGGATCGATGGCATACACGGTGACCTGCCCGCCATTGAGCGAAAGGTTCTCCGCGCCCAATGCACGGCCGTCGAGCACGACGCTCGCCTCGGGTGCCACCGCCGTGCTGCGCGGCGCTTCGCCGGTCAGGAACTGCCAGGTCGCCGCGAACGCGGCGGGCGAGAACGAGGTTTCCCGGTGGTCCACGCGCGGCAGCACCACGTTGGTCGCGCCCTTGAGCGCGGGGCCGTCGAAGCCGATGTTCGTCGGCTGGCCCGGCACGCCGATCCACACGCCGTCGGGCTGGGCGTACTTGTCGTTGTTGTCGGAGCGCAGCGTGAGCCACTTCACGCCCGGCGTGACTTCCTCGCCGTTCGGCCCCTTCGGCGCATTGAGCTGCTGCATGAAGCCCGAGAGCCCCGAGAACTCGTTGTTCTCGCGGAAGCCCTTCACCGCCCAGATGCCGTGCGCCGGATTGCCGCCCAGCACCACGTGGCTCACGACGGCTGCGCCGCCGCCGTTCTGCACGTAGTTGCGGATCGTGTTGCCGCCGCGCGAATTGCCGATCAGCACCACCTTGCCGGCGCCCGTGGCCTTCAGCACCTTGTCGACCTCGGCCTTCAGGAACACGGCCGAATCGGTGGTCGAGCTGCGGCCCGGCTGCGCCACGGCATCGTCGTCGCGCGCCAGCGGATAGGGCTGGTCGAGCGCGAAGAGCCGGTCGCGCGGCCAGCCGTTCGATTCGAAGCGCCAGATGGTGGTCAGCCACAGTGCGGCCGAATCGCCGTTGCCGTGCATGAAGACGATCGGCGGGCGTTCGGTGTACGAAGGCGAGGGGGCGGTGGCGCAGGCGGTCAGCATGGCGGTCGATGCGAGCCCGAGGGCCAGTAGGGTGCGGCGTGATGGCATGTGAGGTGTGTTCCTGGCAGGTTCCAGTAAGAACGCCCGCCGGCGCAAGGCGGGCGGGCGTTGGATGCTATGGGAAAAACGCAGTCAGGCGAAGACGCCGGCCGTGTCCTGCATGCGCGCCGACACTTCGCCCAGGTGGTGCAGCGTGTCGCCGAAGGTCATTTCGAGCTGCGTGAGCTTGCGGAAATAGTGGCTGCCGATGTATTCGTCGGTCACGCCGATGCCGCCATGCAGCTGCACCGAATTCGCGGCGACAAAACGCATCGACACGCCGAGCTGGTACTTGGCGCGCGCCAGTGCCTGGCGCCGCTCCTCAGCCGGCGCATTGAGCTTGAGCGTGGCGTAGTAGCTCATCGAGCGCGCGAGCTCGAGCTGCATCTTCATGTCGGCCACGCGGTGGCGCAGCGCCTGGAAGGTGGAGATGGCCACGCCGAACTGCTTGCGCTGGTTCATGTAGTCGACGGTGAGGGCCACGGTCTTGTCCATCACACCCACTGCTTCGGCGCAGGTGGCGGCAATGCCGACGTCCACCGCATATTCGAGCGCGGCCAGGCCGTCGGCCGTGACCAGCGTGGCGTCTGCCTTGTCGAACACCACCTCGGCCGCGCGGCTGCCGTCCTGCGTGCCGTAGCCGCGGGCCTCGACGCCGCTCGCGCTGCGTTCGACCAGGAAGAGGGCGATCTTGCCGTCGGCCTTGGCCGGCACCAGGTAGGCATCGGCTTCGTCGCCCACGGGCACCACGCTCTTGGCGCCCGTCAGCGACCAGCCGTCGCCGGCCTTCACGGCCTTGGCGTCGCACAGGTCGAGCCGGTAGCGCGACCTGCGTTCCTGGTAGGCCAGCACCACGATGGCCTGGCCGCCGGCAATGCGCGGCAGCCAGTTGTCCTTGGTGTCGGCACCGGCATAGCCGCTGAGCACGGCGCCGGCGATCAGCGTCTGCGCAAAGGGCTCCAGCACGATGCCGCGGCCCAGCTCTTCCATCACCACCATGCCGGCCACCGGGCCCATGCCCAGGCCGCCGTCGTCCTCGGCGATGTAGAGGCCGCCCAGGCCGAGTTCGGCCAGTTCGTCCCAGGCCTCGCGCGAGAAGCCGCCCTGGGCCTCGATGCCGCGGCGGCGTTCGAAGTCGTAGCCCTTGTCGACCCACTTGCGAACGGCGTCGCGCAGCTGTTCCTGGTCGTCGGTGAAATTGAAATCCATGTTCTTGTCTCCTCAGCCCAGCACCGTCTGAGCGACGATGTTGCGTTGCACTTCGTTCGAGCCGCCGTAGATGGTGGTCTTGCGCATGTTGAAGAAGGTCGATGCGAGCGGCGCAAGGGCAGGGTTGCCGCCCGGAAAGTTGCCCTGCCAGCCGGCTTCCATCGCTTCGCGGATGAGCGGCAGCGAATAGGCACCGCCCGCCAGCATCATCAGTTCGCTGTAGCGCTGCTGGATCTCGCTGCCGCGGATCTTGAGCAGGCCCGCGACGTCGAGCGAGTTCTTGCCCGAGGTGGCGGCCGAGAGCACGCGCAGCACCATCATCTCGAGCGCGACGATGTCGACCTCGAGCTTGGCGATCTCGTCGCGGAAACGCTGGTCTTCATAGACGCCTTCGCTCTTCGCGATGCGCTTCAGGCGCTCGAGCTCGCGCTTGGCGCGGTTCACGTCGGCGATGTTGGTGCGCTCGTGCGAGAGCAGGTGCTTGGCGTAGGTCCAGCCCTTGTTCTCCTCGCCGATCAGGTTCTCGGCCGGCACCTCGACGTTGTCGAAGAACACCTCGTTCACTTCATGGCTGCCGTCCAGCAGCTTGATCGGCCGCACCGTGACGCCGGGCGACTTCATGTCGAGCAGCAAAAAGCTGATGCCGGTCTGCGGCTTGCCCTCGTTGCTGGTGCGCACGAGGTTGAACATCCAGTCGCCGTACTGGCCGAGCGTGGTCCAGGTCTTCTGGCCGTTGACGATGTACTTGTCGCCCTTGCGTTCGGCACGGGTCTTGACCGAGGCGAGGTCGGAACCCGAGCCCGGTTCGCTGTAACCCTGGCTCCACCAGACCTCGCCGCTCGCGATGCCGGGCAGGAAGCGCTTCTGCTGCTCGGCATTGCCGAAGGCCATGATCACCGGGGCGACCATCACCGGGCCGAAGGGGATGATGCGCGGCGCGCCGGCCAGCGCGGTTTCTTCCTCGAACAGGTGGCGCTGGATGGCGGTCCAGCCCGGGCCGCCGAATTCCTTCGGCCAGCCGTAGCCGAGCCAGCCCTTCTTGCCGAGGATCCTGGCCCAGCCCTGCAGATCGTCGCGCGTCAGTTCGAGCGCGTTGTGCACCTTGTGCGAAATCTCTTGGGGAAGGTTTTCCCTGACCCAGGCGCGAATTTCTTCGCGGAACTTGTGTTCTTCGGGCGTGAAGCTCAAATCCATGCGTGCCTCGCTGTGTTGATCGTGCCGCCGCAAACGGCGCGGCGTGTCTCCGGAGCTTCGAGTTTTAGCACGGTCGTGCTGTGAATCGGTGTCCGCGCGGCGACAACGCGGGCGGAGCACAGATAATCCCGGCCTCCCATGAAGAACATCGTGATCCTGATTTCCGGCGGCGGCTCCAACATGGCGGCCATCGTGCGCGCCGCCGAGCGCGACCGCTGGTCCGAGCGCTTCGGCGCCCGCATTGCCGCGGTCGTCAGCAACAAGGCCGAAGCGGGCGGGCTCGCGGTCGCCAGAACGCACGGCATCGCAACCGCCGTAGTCCCACACAAGGAGTTCGCGACGCGCGAGGCTTTCGACGAGGCGCTGGCGAAGGCGGTCGACGCGCATTCGCCGGCGCTGGTGGTGCTGGCGGGCTTCATGCGCATCCTGACGCCGGGCTTCGTCGGGCGCTACGCAGGCCGGCTGGTCAACATTCATCCTTCCTTGCTGCCGGCCTTTCCGGGGCTGAACACGCACCAGCGGGCGATCGACGCGGGCTGCAAGGTGGCCGGCGTCACGGTGCACCAAGTCACGACGGAACTCGACCATGGCCCGATCCTGGACCAGGCGGTGGTGCCGGTGCTGCCGGATGACACGGCCGCCACGCTGGCCGGCCGGGTGCTCGCGCAAGAGCATCAGTTGTATCCACGCGCCATTGCTGCGTGGCTTGCAGATACATCAAGTCACACGTCTTAAATTTGTTTATATTCGCGGGTTTTCGGGAGCATGAATTGAAAACCCAATCGCTACTGTCCGCGGTCGCCGGCGCCATCCTGCTGTCGGCCTGCGCCGCGCCAGCCCCTGCACCAACCCCTGCATCCGCATCCGCTGCACCACCCGAGCCGGTGTTCCAGTGCAATGCGGACGGCGCGCGTTTCGCCGTTGGCCAGCCGCTGTCGCCCCAGCTCGAGGCCGCCGCCCGCGTGCGCGCCGGTGCGGGCACGGTGCGCGCGCTGAAGCCCGGGGAGGCGGTGACGATGGAACTCAACGGCGGGCGACTGAACCTCGATGTGGACGCACGCGGCCGCGTGACGGACGTTCGCTGCGGCTGAGGCGCGTCGGGGCCGGTGCCGTCGGCTATGTAGCGTTGCGGACCGGCGCGAAGCGCCGATGGCGAACGCCATCGATGTCCACGGTGCCCTCGAACATCGCGGCCGGCCGGACCCACAGCCCCTTCGCGCCATAGAGCGCGCGGTACAGCGTCATCGGTTCCAGCGTTTCGCTGTGGCGCACGGTGCCCAGTACCTCGTATTCGCCGCCCTTGTAGTGCCGGTAGCGGCCGGGCGGTGTCTCGATCAGGGGTGGCAGGTCGTTGTCGTCGTTCACGGTCTAGCGTGCCTTTCAAACGGTAGGGTCGGAGGGAGGAGAGTCGGATGGATCGCGCTGATTTTGTTCACCTCGTCAGGCTGAGCGAGCATGCCAGCGCGGACCACAGCGCGCGCTACCGGCGCGGCGTCGCGGCCTTTGCCGCCCTCGGCTATCTCTGGGTGCTGGCCTGCCTTGCGCTTTCCGTCGGCATCATCGCCTGGGTCGCGCTGGCTGCCGGACGCGGGCGTTTCAGCTTCACGCGCGGCTGGCTGCTGCTGTTCGCCCTGGGCCTGCTCTGGGCCACGCTGCGCGCGCTCTGGGTCCGGTTCGACGAACCCGAAGGGCGCGAGCTTTCTCGTGCGGATGCGCCGGCGCTGTTCGAGGCGCTCGAGCGCATCCGCAAGAAGATCAAGGGGCCGCCGGTCCATCGCGTCTATCTCGACGACGAGTTCAATGCCAGCATCCGGCAGGTGCCGCGTTTCGGGCTCTTCGGCGGGGCGGTCAATTCCCTCAGCATCGGGCTGCCGCTGCTCATGATGCTGGACCGGCGGCGGCTGCTGTCGGTGCTCGCGCACGAGTATGGGCACCTGCGCGGCAACCACGGCAAGCTCAGCGCCTGGATCTACCGCACGCGCCTTTCGTGGCTGAAGCTGGACGCGAGCCTGCAGCGCGACGAAGGCGTGATGGCGCTGGTGTCGCAGGCGTTCTTCCGCTGGTACTTTCCGCGCTTCGCAGCCCGGACCTTCGCGCTCGCGCGGCAGGACGAATACGAAGCCGACCGCATCTCCGGCCGCCTGCTGGGCACGCCCGTGGCCGCGGCCGCCTTGACCGAAATAGCCATCAAGGCCAGCTGGTATGCCGATGAGTTCTGGGCCTCGCACTGGGCGCGCGCCGAACGCGAGCCGCAGCCGCCCGGTCCCTTCGAAGCCCTGAGGGAGCGTGCCGCCACGCCGCCGGACGCCGAATTCGCGCGCCAGGCCCTGCGCGACGCCATGCGGCGCGTCAGCGATCTGGACGACACTCATCCGGTGCTGCGCGACCGGCTCGAGGCGCTCGGCCAGAAGGCCGTGGTGCCGCCGTGGTCGGCCGAGCCGGCATTGGGCATGCTGGCCGACAGCGCCAGGTGGATCGCGCATTTCGACAACCAATGGCGCCGCGCCCATGCCGGCGACTGGAAGCAGCACCACGCGCATCGTTCGCGCCTCCGCGAGCGCGTCGAGCTGCTCGCGGCGCGGGGAGAGCGCAACACGCCCGACGAGCTGGTGGAGTGGGCGGATGCCGAACGCCGGCTCGATCCGGCCGCCCCGGTGCGTGCCCGCTATGAGCGCGCGCTCCAGGTCGCGCCCGAGCACTCCGGCGCGCTGCGCGGGCTGGCCCAGATGCTGCCCCTGCGCGACCGCGCGGCGCGCCTGGCCGTGCTCGAGCGCCTGTACGGCGCCAGCGCGGCGAGCCGGTGGTGGGCCGCAAAAAATGCCGTGGCCGCGCTCGAGGACCCCGATGCAGGAATGCACGACGAGGAAGCGCTCAAGCTGTGGCGCGGCCGCCTGAAGGAGGCCGAGGAAGCCGAAGCCCGCGCCTGGGAAGAGATCACCGAGACGCCCTTCTTCAGCCAGATCGCCCGGCACGACCTGAGCGACCACGAGCTGGGCGAACTGCGGGCCGACCTCGCGCGCTGCCTGCCCATTTCGCGGGCCTGGCTGGTGCGCAAGAACCTGCGCGAGTTTCCGTGGCGCCGGGCCTATGTCGTGTTCGTCGAACTGCCGGGGCTGGACGACGGCGACCGCTGGCAGCTTTGCCGCCAACTCGAACAGACGGTGAGCCTGCCGGGCGCGGCGCTGGTGCTCTGGGCCGGCCATTCGCCCACCCTGGCCGAAATCGAGCGGCAGGCTTTCGGGGCGATCTGGACGCGCACGGCGTAGCAGGCCGCCCGGCTGAGACAATCGGGGCATGCACCCCAAAGCCCTGTTGGAGGCCACCGCCGATCTGGTCGGCCTTGTCCTGAAATTCGATCACCCGGCCGACCAGGTCGTTTCGCGCTTTTTCCGCGACCACCGCGAGTTCGGCCCGCGCGAGCGCGCCACGCTTGCCGAGACCGTCTACACCGTCTTGCGCAAGAAGCTGCTGTTCGACCATCTCTCGCCCTCGGGCAGTGGTTCGAAGGAGCGCCGCATGGCGATCCTGGGCTTTCATGGCCCGCGCGACTTTCTGAAGAGCGCCCTCAACGACACTGAAAAGCGCTGGCTCGACAATTGCGATGCCGTCAAGCCGGACGATCTGCTCGAACGCCATCGCCACAACCTGCCCGAATGGCTGGTGGGACCGCTCAAGGCCCAGCTGGGCGACGGTTTCTGGGCCCTGGTCGAAAGCCTGCAGCAGCCCGCGCCGCTCGATCTTCGCGTCAACGCCCTGACCGACAAGCGCGCCGAGGTGAAGGCGGAGCTTGCGAAAGCTGCTATCAAATCGGAAGCAACGCCGTTCTCGCCCTGGGGCTTGCGCATCGAGGGCAAGCCCGCGCTGACCAAGCTGGACGCCTTCGCCCGCGGCGCCGTCGAGGTGCAGGACGAGGGCTCCCAATTGCTCGCGCTGCTGCTGGATGCCAAGCGAGGCGAGATGGTGGTCGATTTTTGCGCCGGCGCCGGCGGCAAGACACTGGCCATCGGCGCGACCATGCGCAACACCGGCCGGCTTTACGCCTTCGATACCTCGGCCCACCGGCTCGACGCGCTCAAGCCGCGGCTCGCGCGCAGCAAGCTGTCGAACGTTCATCCGGCTGCCATTGCGCACGAGCGGGACGACCGCATCAAGCGCCTTGCCGGCAAGATCGACCGGGTGCTGGTGGATGCGCCGTGCTCGGGCCTGGGCACGCTGCGCCGCAATCCGGACCTGAAATGGCGCCAGTCGCCCCAATCGGTCGAGGAATTGACGGTCAAGCAGGCCGCCATCCTGCAAAGCGCGGCACGCCTGCTGAAATCGGGCGGACGGCTGGTTTATGCCACCTGCAGCGTGCTGCCCGAGGAAAACGAGGCCATTGCCGAGGCTTTCAGCGCCGCCAACCCCGATTTCGTGCCCCAGGACGCCGCGGAACTGCTGCAGGGCCTCAAGGTGGAGGGTTTCGAGGCGCTCTGCGCGGGCGGAACGGACGGGCGCCGCTATTTGCGGCTGTGGCCGCACCGCCACGCCACGGACGGTTTCTTTGCGGCGGTGTGGAACCGCAAATAGGCACGGCACTCCAAACTAGGGTAAATCTGCGCATTTGTGAAAGGGCAAAAGGCCTCTTTTTGGCCCTGCCACCTTAAAATCGCGGGTTAACTGAAAGGCTGCACCTTCGTGTGGCCATGGAGCACCTAATTCAATGTTGATTCCTGACTCTGCCGTTTTGAGCGCGGCCATCGACTGGCTCGGCAACGGCTTGTGGGACCTCACATGGTGGCAAGTCGTGCTGTACACGCTCGTCACCACGCACATCACGATCGCTGCGGTCACGATCTTCCTGCACCGCACGCAGACGCACCGGGCCATGGATCTGGGCCCGATTCCTTCGCATTTCTTCCGCTTCTGGCTGTGGCTCGGCACCGGCATGGTGACCAAGGAATGGGTGGCCATCCACCGCAAGCACCACGCCAAGTGCGAAACCGAAGAAGATCCGCACAGCCCGCAGGTCAAGGGCATCGACGAAGTCCTGTGGCGCGGCGCCGAGCTGTATCGCGCCGAGTCGAAGAACAAGGAAACGATGGAGCGCTACGGCCACGGCACGCCTGACGACTGGCTCGAACGCAACCTGTACACCCGCTACAGCTGGCAAGGCGTGGGCCTGATGCTGGTCATCAACCTGGCGCTGTTCGGCGCGCTCGGCCTGACGGTCTGGGCCGTGCAGATGCTGTGGATCCCGATCACCGCGGCCGGCATCATCAATGGCATCGGCCACTACTGGGGCTACCGCAACTTCGAGGCGCCGGACGCCAGCCGCAATGTCTCGCCCTGGGGCCTGATCATTGGCGGCGAAGAGTTGCACAACAACCACCACACGTACCCCACCTCGGCCAAGTTCTCGGTCAAGAAGTACGAATTCGACATCGGCTGGGTCTACATCCAGATGATGCAGAAGATCGGCTGGGCCAAGGTCAAGAAGGTGCCGCCGAAGATGCAGATGGGCGACATCCAGCCCGTGGCCAACGAGAAGACGCTCGAGGCTGTCATTGCCAACCGCTATGAAGTCATGGCCGGCTATGCCCGCGAGATGCGCCGTGTCACCAAGGCCGAACTGGCTGCGCTCAAGACCAAGGGCGGCGACATCTCGGTGCTCAAGGCGGCCAAGAACTGGCTTCATCGCGACGACGACAAGGTGCCGGCATCGGCCCGCTCGCACCTCGTGCAGGCGCGCGCTGCCCACCCGGTGATCGACAAGATGGTCACCATGCGCGAAGAGCTGCGCCAGCTCTGGCTCAACACTTCGCAGTCGCGCGAGCAGCTGGCGGCCGATCTGGCGGCCTGGTGCCATCGCGCGGAGGCCAGCGGCATCGCCGGCCTGCGCGAATTCTCGACCCGCCTGCGCGCTGCACGCGCCTGAGCGAGCAGGCAGCAAGCCCTCTTCGCCCATCAAAAAGCCGACCTCGGGGTCGGCTTTTTTGTGCCTGCCGCATGTGGCATTCGACAGGCAACAAAAAACCCGCTGGGTGAGCAGCGGGTTTTTTGCTGGGGAAATCGGGCCGAATTACTTCAGCTTGATTTCCTTGTATTCGACGTGCTTGCGTGCCTTGGGGTCGAACTTCATGATCGACATCTTTTCAGGCATCGTCTTCTTGTTCTTGCTGGTCGTGTAGAAGTGGCCGGTACCCGCGGTGGATTCCAGCTTGATCTTTTCGCGTCCGCCTTTGCTCGTTGCCATGATTCAGCTCCTTAAGCTTGGCCGCGTGCACGCAGGTCTGCGAGCACGGCGTCGATGCCGTTCTTGTCGATCAGGCGCAGTGCGGCGCTCGAAACACGCAGGCGAACCCAGCGGTTTTCGGTCTCGACCCAGAAACGGCGGTATTGCAGGTTCGGCAGGAACCGGCGCTTGGTTTTGTTGTTGGCGTGGGAAACGTTGTTTCCGACCATCGGGCCTTTGCCCGTTACGTCGCATACGCGTGCCATGAGGACACTCTTTCTTGAACAGCTGGCACCGATGCAATCGTGGCCAATCTTGGCGGATTGCAGGTGTTTTGCAGCTTGACCTCGCCAGAAAACGGGTGGCGGTACCCCGGCTTTGCCCGGATGCTCGGCCCCTCGTGAAAGGGGCTATTTCGGCAAAGCCTCGGATTATAGCCCTTTTGGGGCCACCCGCCTAAAGCGTACCGTCCTGCTCGAGGAAGCGCTGGGCGTCCAGCGCGGCCATGCAGCCGGTGCCGGCGCTCGTGATGGCCTGGCGGTACACGTTGTCCTGCACGTCGCCGGCGGCAAAGACGCCCGGAATGCTGGTCATCGTGGCAAAGCCCTGCAGGCCCGAGCGGGTCAGGATGTAGTTGTCCTTCATTTCCAGCTGGCCCTGGAAGATGTCGGTGTTGGGGTGATGGCCGATGGCGATGAAGCAGCCCTTGAGGTCGATCTGCTCGGTGGCGCCGCTCTGCGTGTTCTTGATCCGGATGCCCGTCACGCCCGTGTCGTCGCCCAACACCTGGTCGAGTTCGTTGTGCAGCTTCAGGACGATCTTGCCCTCGGCGACCTTTTCCATGAGCTTGTCGATCAGGATGGGCTCGGCGCGGAACTTGTCGCGGCGATGCACCAGCGTGACCTTGTTCGCGATGTTGGCTAGGTACAGGGCTTCCTCGACGGCGGTGTTGCCGCCGCCGATCACGCACACTTCCTGCTCGCGGTAGAAGAAGCCGTCGCAGGTGGCGCAGGCCGAGACGCCGCGGCCCATGAACTTCTGTTCCGAGTCGATCCCGAGGTACTTGGCGGAAGCGCCGGTGGCGATGATCAGCGAATCGCAGGTGTAGGTGCCGCTGTCGCCGGTGAGCGTGAACGGGCGCTTGCCGAGGTCGACCTTGTTGATGTGGTCGAAGACGATCTGCGTCTTGAAGCGCTCCGCGTGCTCGAGAAAACGCTGCATCAGCTCGGGGCCCTGCACGCCGTGCACGTCCGCGGGCCAGTTGTCGACCTCGGTGGTCGTCATCAACTGGCCGCCCTGGGCAATGCCCGTGATGAGCAGCGGCTGGAGGTTTGCGCGGGCTGCATAGACGGCGGCGGTGTAGCCGGCCGGGCCGGAGCCCAGAATCAAGACCTTGGCGTGTTGGGGAGCGGACATGAGTGGAAAACCTAGGATTTGCGCTGCTTCAGCGTGTACATTTTCAGGGTGGTAGCGATATATGTGGAGTATCACCGCTCGGTTCAACACCGGGTGCACGGTGTTTTCAATGCGCGCGATTGTAGTAATCCATCGGGCCCGACCATGGACGAGCTTGCGCACGCCGTATCAGGGATTGATAAATGTCGATGCTGTCCAATCTTGAGTTGCTGCGGCGCGTTCCGCTGTTTGCCTCGCTCACGTCCTCGCAGTCTGCAAGCATTGCGGATGCGATCATCAAGAAGCGCTTCAAGCGGGCCGAGGTCGTTGTCGAGCAGGGCAAGAAATCCGACGCGCTCTACATCATCCTGACCGGACGCGCGCGCGTGACGAGCGCCGACAACCGCGGGCGTGAGGTGATCCTTGCCACGCTGCATCCCGGCGACTACATCGGCGAGATGAGCCTGATCGACGACGAGCCCCATTCGGCCACGGTGCGCACGGAGATCCAATGCGACGTCCTCATGCTGGACCGGGACGCGTTCGCGCGCTGCCTGCCCGAGAAC
The DNA here is from genome assembly GCF_014852545.1 of Variovorax sp. VRV01. Lineage (NCBI taxonomy): Bacteria > Pseudomonadati > Pseudomonadota > Betaproteobacteria > Burkholderiales > Comamonadaceae > Variovorax > Variovorax sp. VRV01. The sequence goes on along the minus strand of NZ_JACVBS010000003.1, from coordinate 11,453 downwards.
TCCTCGATGGCCTACAACATCATGCGCGGCCTGGTGCAGCGCCTGCGCCATGCCGACCGCAAGATCGAGTCGCTCGCGCTGATGGACGTCTATGGGCGCGTGGCGCGTTCGCTGCTCGAGTTCGCGATCGACGATGGGGCAGGCAACCTGAAGGTGCGCGACAAGATCTCGCGCCAGGATCTCGCGAAAATGGTGGGCGCCTCGCGCGAAATGGTGAGCCGCGTGATGAAGGATCTCGAGGAGCGCGGATTTGTCCAGACCCAGGACGACGGCTCCATGATCGTCAAGGACCGGCTCTTGTCCCTGGCTTGAGCCGCCGGGTCCGGCGCTTCAGGCGGCCGCACCCTTTTGTTGTAGTGTTCAGGCATCCAGCCGCCGTTTCGAAGGATTGGGTGCCGCGTTTTTCATGACCTATTCGCTCAATACACTTCAATCTTCTTCTGCCGCCGAGGGGCAACCGGTGCGCGTGCGCGCCATGCGCTTCGCCCACGAGATCACGCTGGTGGCGGGCTTTGCGGGGCTCCTGTTCTGGCTGCTGGCCATGCTGAGCTTCACGCCCTCCGATGCGGCATGGTCGACCTCCGGCACCGGCGGCGAGATCAAGAACTGGGGTGGCCGCATCGGCGCCTGGCTGGCCGACGGCAGCTATTTTCTGGCGGGCTATTCGGTCTGGTGGTGCCTGGCGGCGGGCCTGCGGGCATGGCTCTCGTCGCTGGCCAACTGGCTGCGCGGCGGCGAGGCTGCGCCGGCCGAGCAGCCGGTGCGCGGGCGCTTCAACCGCAGCCGCCTGGCTTTCTGGTTCGGCCTGGTGCTGCTGCTGTGCGCGAGCGCGGTGCTCGAATGGTCGCGCCTGTATCGGCTCGAGTCCCACCTGCCGGGCTCGGGCGGCGGCGTGCTGGGCTACCTGGTGGGGCCCGCCAGCGTGCGCTGGTTGGGCTTTACCGGCTCGGCGCTGGTGGCCATCGCCGCCGGCGTGATCGGCTCGGCGCTGGTGTTCCGCTTCTCCTGGAGCCAGATCGCCGAACGCATCGGCGCGCGGGCCTACTCGCTGTTCGAGTCGCGCCGCGAAAAGCGCGAGATGGCGGCCGACATCGCCATGGGCAAGCAGGCCGCGCGCGAGCGCGCCGAGGCAGAAGACCTGCCGTTCTCGCGCGCAGCGGCCGGCGGTGAGCCGATGGATGCCGACGGCGACGAAGAACTGCGCATCGAGCCGCGCCCGAAGCGCCGCGCGGCGTCGCCGCCGGTGCAGATCGAGCCCGCGATGACCGAGGTGCCCCGCAGCGACCGCGTGGTCAAGGAGCGCCAGAAGCCGCTCTTCAAGGAACTGCCCGACAGCAAGCTGCCGCAGGTCGACCTGCTCGACGCCGCGCAGGCGCGCCAGGAAACGGTCTCGGCCGACACGCTCGAGATGACCTCGCGCATGATCGAGAAGAAGCTCAAGGACTTCGGCGTCGAGGTGCACGTCGTGCTGGCGTCGCCGGGCCCGGTGATCACGCGCTACGAGATCGAGCCGGCCACCGGCGTCAAGGGCTCGCAGATCGTCGGCCTGGCCAAGGACCTGGCGCGTTCGCTTTCGCTGGTGTCGATCCGCGTGGTGGAAACCATTCCGGGCAAGAACTACATGGCGCTCGAGCTGCCGAATGCCAAGCGCCAGTCGATCAAGCTCAGTGAAATCCTCGGCTCGCAGGTCTACAACGAAGGCAAGTCCTTCCTCACGATGGGCCTGGGCAAGGACATCATCGGCAACCCGGTGGTGGCCGACCTTGCGAAGATGCCGCACGTGCTGGTGGCCGGTACCACCGGTTCGGGCAAGTCGGTGGGCATCAACGCGATGATCCTCTCGCTGCTCTACAAGGCCGAGGCACGCGACGTCCGCCTGCTCATGATCGACCCGAAGATGCTCGAAATGTCGGTCTACGAAGGCATTCCGCACCTGCTGGCACCGGTGGTCACCGACATGCGGCAGGCCGCGCACGGCCTGAACTGGTGCGTGGCCGAGATGGAGCGCCGCTACAAGCTCATGAGCAAGCTGGGCGTGCGCAACCTGGCCGGCTACAACACCAAGATCGACGAAGCCAAGGCGCGCGAGGAGTTCATCTACAACCCCTTCAGCCTCACGCCCGACGATCCCGAGCCGCTCAAGCGCGAGCCGCACATCGTGGTGGTGATCGACGAGTTGGCCGACCTGATGATGGTAGTGGGCAAGAAGATCGAAGAGCTGATCGCCCGCCTCGCGCAGAAGGCGCGCGCGGCCGGCATCCACCTGATCCTTGCCACGCAGCGGCCCAGCGTCGACGTGATCACCGGCCTCATCAAGGCGAACATTCCCACGCGCATCGCATTCCAGGTGTCGAGCAAGATCGACAGCCGCACCATCCTCGACCAGATGGGCGCCGAGGCGCTGCTGGGCATGGGCGACATGCTCTACATGCCGAGCGGCACGGGCCTTCCGATCCGCGTGCACGGCGCGTTCGTGAGCGACGAGGAAGTGCACCGCGTGGTGGCCTACCTCAAGAGCCAGGGCGAGCCCGACTACATCGAAGGCGTGCTCGAAGGCGGCACGGTCGACGGCGACGGCGACATGCTGGGCGAGGGCGGCGATGCCGAGAAGGACCCGATGTACGACCAGGCGGTCGAGGTGGTGCTGAAGAACCGCAAGGCCAGCATCTCGCTGGTGCAGCGCCACTTGAAGATCGGCTACAACCGTGCGGCCCGGCTGGTGGAAGACATGGAGAAGGCCGGCCTGGTCAGCGCCATGAGCGGCAGCGGCCAGCGCGAGATCCTGGTGCCGGCGCGCGCCGAATAGCCGGCCCATGCCTGCGCACCTGGGCGTTACCCACTGACAGCCACTTTGCAAAAGCTGCAATAACGTTGCAAAACTTCATGAAGCCCCGCGCATGGCGCAACGCGCAGCGGGGTATGGTCGTGCCGACGCCATCGCTTTTCCGAGGAACCCCAATTGAAAATTCGCCATTGGCTGTTGATCGGCCTCCTGTGTTCCGCCAACGCCTGGGCCGGCGGTCTTGAAAGCCTCGAGGCCTTCGTGAAGACCGTCAAGTCGGGCCGTGCCGAGTTCACCCAGACCGTGACGGCGCCGCCGCGCGACGGGCAGGCCGGCCGCACCAAGACCTCCACCGGCACCTTCGAATTCCAGCGGCCCGGCAAGTTCAAGTTCGACTACCAGAAGCCCTTCGCCCAGAGCATCGTGGCCGACGGCAAGACGCTGTGGCTCTACGACGCCGACCTGAACCAGGTCACGCAGCGTGCCCAGTCGCAGGCGCTGGGCTCGACGCCCGCTGCGCTGATTGCCGCGGCACCCGACCTGCGCGCGCTGCAGGCCGACTTCACGCTCGAGGCCGCGCCCGAGCGCGACGGCCTGCAGTGGGTCAAGGCCACGCCGAAGAACAAGGACGGCCAGCTGCAGAATGTGCAGGTCGGCTTCCAGGGCGATGCGCTGGCGGCGCTCGAAATTCTTGACAGCTTCGGGCAGCGCTCGGTGCTCAAGTTCAGCAAGGTCGAGGTGAATCCGGCGCTGCCTGCCAGCGTGTTCGAATTCAAGGCGCCCGCCGGCGCCGACGTCATCAAGCAATAGCAGCCATCGGGCGCACCGCAGGTTTGGCCACCAGTTCGCATCAACCCCTTGCCGAGCGCCTGCGTCCGAAGACGCTCGGCGAGGTCATCGGCCAGCAGCACCTGCTGGGGCCGGGCATGCCGCTGCGCATTGCCTTCGAATCGGGGCAGCCGCATTCCTGCATCCTCTGGGGGCCGCCCGGCACCGGCAAGACGACCATCGCGCGGCTGATGGCCGATGCCTTCGATGCGCAGTTCCTCAGCATCAGCGCCGTGCTTGGCGGCGTCAAGGACATCCGCGATGCGGTCGAGCGCGCCACGGCCGCGCGCGACGGCCTGGAGCAGCAGCGCACGATCGTCTTCGTCGACGAGGTGCACCGGTTCAACAAGAGCCAGCAGGATGCGTTCCTGCCGCATGTGGAGTCGGGCCTGTTCACCTTCATCGGCGCCACCACCGAGAACCCCTCTTTCGAGGTCAACTCGGCCCTGCTTTCGCGTGCGGCCGTGTACGTGCTGCAGCCGCTCACCGAGGCCGACCTCAAGCAGATCGTGGCCAAGGCGCAGGCCATCCAGGCGGTGCCGGGCATCGAGGACACGGCCATCGACCGGCTCGTCGCCTATGCCGACGGCGATGCGCGGCGCCTGCTCAACACGCTCGAGACGCTGGCCGTGGCGGCCCGCGCCGAAAAGCTCGGCCACATCACCGACGAGTGGCTGCTGCGCGTGCTCGGCGAGCGCATGCGGCGCTACGACAAGGGCGGCGAGCAGTTCTACGACACCATCAGCGCGCTCCACAAGTCGGTGCGCGGCAGCGACCCCGACGCCTCGCTCTACTGGTTCGTGCGCATGCTCGACGGCGGCGCCGATCCGCGCTACATGGCGCGCCGGCTGGTGCGCATGGCCAGCGAGGACATCGGACTGGCCGATCCGCGTGCGCTGCGGCTCGCGCTCGACGCCGCCGAGGTGTACGAACGCCTGGGTACGCCCGAGGGCGAACTCGCGCTGGCCGAGTGCGTGGTCTACCTGGCGATGGCGCCCAAGTCGAACGCGGTCTACACCGCCTACAACGCCGTGCGCGCGCTCATCAAGAAGGACAGCACGCGTCCCGTGCCGATGCACTTGCGCAACGCGCCCACCAAGCTCATGAAGGACCTCGACTACGGCAAGGGGTACCGGTACGCGCATGACGAGGAGGGCGGCTTTGCCGCGGGCGAGCGCTACCTGCCCGATGGCCTGGAGGGCCAGGTCTTCTACCAGCCCGTCGAGCGCGGGCTCGAAATCCGCATCGCGGAAAAACTGCGCGAACTGCGCCGCCTGAACGGCCAGCGCGAGGAGTGATACGCCTTTTTCACCATGCGCGTACCCCATGCATGACTTCACTCGCATACAGCATGGCATGAGCGGGTAAACCCCGGGCAAGGCGCACCAAATCGGCGCTGGTGGGTGCTTACAATCCCGCCCACAAATCAGCCGGCGGCACATGTTGGCTGGTTTTTTGCTTATCAAGCCAAGGTGCCAAACCGGTGCCAAGGTGGGTGAACAGCACCCCGCAACGGTGCAACAAATAGGGAACGCGTTATGGAAATATTGCTGCAGCAGATCATCAACGGTCTGGTCCTGGGCAGCATGTATGCCTTGATAGCCTTGGGCTACACCATGGTGTACGGCATCATCAATCTGATCAATTTTGCGCACGGTGAAGTGCTGATGGTGGGGGCGCTCACGAGCTGGACCATCATCGGGCTCATGAAGGAGTCGATGCCCGGCACGCCTGGCTGGCTGGTCCTCATCATCGCGCTGATCATTGCCTGCATCGTTGCGGCCACGCTCAACTTCGTGATCGAGAAGGTCGCCTACCGGCCGCTTCGCAACAGCCCCAAGCTCGCGCCGCTCATCACGGCCATCGGCATGTCGATCCTGCTGCAGACGCTGGCCATGATCATCTGGAAGCCCACCAACAAGGCGTACCCCAACCTGCTGTCGACCACGCCCATCGAGGTGGGCGGCGCGGTGATCTCGCCCACGCAGGTCATGATCCTGAGCGTCACGGCGTTCTCGCTGGTGGTGCTGATGTGGCTGGTCAACTACACCAAGCTCGGCCGCGCGATGCGCGCCACCGCCGAGAACCCGCGCGTCGCGGCGCTCATGGGCATCCGGCCCGACATGGTCATTTCGGCCACCTTCATCATCGGTGCCGTGCTCGCGGCCATCGCGGGCGTCATGTACGCCTCCAACTACGGCATCGCGCAGCACGCGATGGGCTTCCTGCCCGGCCTCAAGGCCTTCACCGCGGCGGTGTTCGGCGGCATCGGCAACCTGGCCGGCGCGGTGGTCGGCGGCATCCTGCTCGGGCTGATCGAGGCCATCGGCTCCGGCTACATCGGCGCCCTCACGGGTGGCGTGCTGGGCAGCAACTACAGCGACATCTTCGCGTTCATCGTGCTGATCGTCATGCTCACGCTGCGGCCCTCGGGCCTGCTCGGCGAGCGTGTGGCGGATCGGGCCTGAGGAGCAGCACGCCATGAAAAACAGCAAGAACCTCGCGCTCTACATCCTGGGCGTCGTCGCGGTGCTCGCACTGCCGATCTTCCTGCAGAGCCAGGGCAACGCCTGGGTGCGCATCGCCGACATCGCATTGCTCTACGTGATGCTCTCGCTCGGCCTGAACATCGTCGTGGGCTACGCCGGCCTGCTCGACCTGGGCTATGTGGCCTTCTTTGCGATCGGGGCCTACCTGTTCGCGCTGATGGGCTCGTCGCACCTGTCGGAAACCTTTCCGTGGTTCAAGGCCATGTTTCCGAACGGGCTGCACACCTCGCTGCTCATCGTGATACCGCTGGCGCTCGTGGTGGCCGGCATGCTGGGCGTGCTGCTCGGTGCGCCCACGCTCAAGCTGCGCGGCGACTACCTGGCCATCGTGACGCTGGGCTTCGGCGAAATCATCCGGGTGTTCCTGAACAACCTCGACCAGCCGATCAACATCACCAACGGGCCGAAGGGCATCACAGCCATCGACTCCATCAAGTTCTGGGGGCTCGACCTCGGCAAGGCGTGGAAGTTCGACGGCTTCACGATCTCGTCGGTCACGCTCTACTACTACCTGTTCCTTGCGCTGGTGGTGGCCACCATCATCATTTCGCACCGCCTGCAGATGTCGCGCATCGGGCGCGCCTGGATGGCCATCCGCGAAGACGAGATCGCCGCCAAGGCCATGGGCATCAACACCCGCAACATGAAGCTGCTGGCCTTCGGCATGGGCGCCAGTTTTGGCGGCGTGTCGGGCGCCATGTTCGCGGCCTTCCAGGGCTTCGTCTCGCCCGAATCGTTCAGCCTCATGGAGTCGGTGATGATCGTTGCCATGGTGGTGCTGGGTGGCATCGGGCACCTGCCGGGCGTGATTCTCGGCGCCGTGCTGCTGGCCGCCTTGCCCGAGGTGCTGCGCTACGTCGCCGGCCCGCTGCAGGCCATGACCGACGGCCGCCTCGACGCATCCATCCTGCGCCAGCTCTTCATCGCGCTGGCCATGATCGTGATCATGCTGGTGCGTCCGCGCGGTCTCTGGCCTTCGCCCGAGCATGGCAAGACCTTGCAGCGCAAGGGCGTGGCTTCCGATGCACCGGTGGCGCCGGGTTCGCTGCAGACCCACGCGCCGGGCATCGAGACGCCCGCCGACGAACTGCCGGGTGCGGCCTCGCGTCCCATGTCGATCAATCCGTGAGCCGAAGGAAGCCATCCACATGACGACAGACACCATCCTCGACGTTCGCGGAATCTCCAAGCGCTTCGGCGGCCTGCAGGCCCTTTCCGACGTCGGCATCACCATCAAGCGCGGCCAGGTCTATGGCCTGATCGGCCCCAACGGCGCCGGCAAGACCACCTTCTTCAACGTGATCACCGGGCTCTACACGCCCGACAGCGGCAGCTTCGAGCTGGCCGGCAAGCCCTACCAACCGACGGCCGTGCATGAAGTGGCCAAGGCCGGCATTGCGCGCACCTTCCAGAACATCCGCCTGTTCTCCGAAATGACCGCGCTCGAGAACGTCATGGTGGGGCGGCACATCCGCACCCATTCGGGCGTGTTCGGCGCCATGCTGCGCACGCGTTCGTTCAAGGCCGAGGAAAAGGCCATTGCCGACCGAGCGCAGGAACTGCTCGACTATGTGGGCATCGGCAAGTTCGCCGACTACAAGGCGCGCACGCTGTCCTACGGCGACCAGCGCCGGCTCGAGATTGCGCGCGCGCTGGCCACCGACCCGCAGCTCATCGCGCTCGACGAGCCCGCCGCCGGCATGAACTCGACCGAGAAGGTGCTGCTGCGCGAACTGATCGACCGCATCCGCAAGGACGACCGGACCATCCTCATCATCGAACACGACGTCAAGCTCATCATGGGCCTGTGCGACCGCGTCACCGTGCTCGACTACGGCAAGCAGATCGCCGAAGGCACGCCCTACGACGTGCAGAAGAACGAGAAGGTGATCGAGGCCTACCTCGGCACCGGAGGACACTGAAATGGCGACGACGACAATGACGAGCGCAGAAGACACAACGACGGCAACGGCAACTGCAACTCCGCGGAAGACTGCGGCCAACGCCACCGGCAAGACGCTGCTCAAGGTCAGCGGCCTGCGGGTCGGCTACGGCGGCATCCAGGCGGTGAAGGGGGTGGACTTCGAGGTCCACGAAGGCGAACTGGTGTCGCTGATCGGCTCCAATGGCGCCGGCAAGACCACCACCATGAAGGCGATCACCGGCACGCTGCCGGCGGGCGCGGGCACCATCGAATTCCTGGGCCGCAACATCAAGGGCCGCGGTGCCTGGGACCTGGTGGGCGAGGGCCTCGTGATGGTGCCCGAGGGCCGCGGCGTCTTCACGCGCATGACGATTACCGAGAACCTGCAGATCGGCGCCTACATCCGCAAGGACAAGGCCGAGATCGCCAGCGACATGGAGCGCGTGTTCGTGACCTTCCCGCGCCTGCGCGAGCGCAAGGACCAGCTCGCGGGCACCATGTCGGGCGGCGAGCAGCAGATGCTGGCCATGGGCCGTGCGCTCATGGCGCGCCCCAAGGTGCTGCTGCTCGACGAACCCACCATGGGCCTGTCGCCGATCATGTGCGACAAGATCTTCGAGGTGGTCCAGACCGTGGCCGCGCAGGGCGTGACCATCCTGCTGGTGGAGCAGAACGCCAACCGCGCGCTGCAGCTGGCCGACCGCGGCTACGTGATGGAGTCGGGCCTCATCACGATGACGGGCGATGCCAAGGATCTGCTGAGCGACCCGCGCGTGCGGGCCGCCTACCTGGGCGAATAATCGCGCGGGTCAGTCGACCCGGGCGCCGGTCGCCTTCACGACGGCTTCGTACTTGGAGAGCTCGCTCTTCATGAACGCGCCGAACTGCTCGGGCGAACTGGGCACGGGCTCGGCCAGCAGCGTGGCAAAACGGGTCTTCGTTTCCGGTGCGTTCAGCGCGGCCACGAAGGCCTGGTTGAGCCTCATGACCACGTCGTGCGGCGTGCCGGCCGGTGCCACCAGGCCCCACCAGGTATCGATCGAGAAGCCTTTGAGCGTGTCGGCCACCGGTGGCAGTTCGGGCATGGCGCTGCTGCGCTGCAAGGTCGTGACGGCAATGGCCTTGAGCTTGCCCGAGCGGATGTTCGGCGCCGCCGTGGCAAGGTTGTCGAAGTTGAAGTCGACCTGGCCCGAGAGCAGCGCCAGCTGCGCCGGATTGCCGCCGTTGTACGGAATGTGCAGCGCGAAGATGCCGGCCTGCTTCTTGAACAGCTCGCCCGCGAGGTGTCCGGCGCTGCCGTTGCCGCCGCTGCCGTAGTTGAGCTTGGCGGGGTTGGCCTTGGCGTAGCGGATCAGGTCGGCCACGGTGTTGATCTTCAGGCGCTGCGCGGTTTCCGCGTTCATTACCAGCACGTTCGGCACGCGCACCATCTGCGTGATGGGCGCGAAGTCGGTCGCTGCGTTGAACGGGATCTTGCTGTAGAGCCATGGATTCACCGCATGGGTAGCGGTGGCCGCGATGCCGATAGTGAGGCCGTCGGGCGCTGCCTTGGCCACGATGTCGGCGCCGATGTTGCCGCCCGCACCGGGCTTGTTGTCGATGATGATCGGGCCCAGGGTGTCCTTTGCGCGTTCGGCCAGCATGCGGGCCGTGACGTCGATCGGGCCGCCCGCGGCATAGGGCACCACGAGCCGGATCGGGCGCTGCTGCTGGGCCGCGGCCTGGCCGGTGGCCAGCAGCGTGGCGCTGGCGAGCAGCGCGAGGAGGAAGTGTCTCGTCTTCATTCTTTTGTGTCTCGGGGGAAGGGAAAGCGGGATCAGGGCAGCGCCTTGTCGGCCTCGGTGGTGAACGCGTCGGCAAAGAACTCTTCATCGGGCAGGCCGGCCAGCGCCACGTAGTCGTGCCTGGCCGAGTCGACCACGATCGGCGCGCCGCAGGCATACACCTGGTGGCCCGAAAGATCGGCAAAGTCTTCCAGCACTGCGCGATGCACGAAGCCCGTGCGGCCGGTCCAGTTGTCCTCCGGCGTGGCGTTGGAAACCACCGGCACGTAGCGCAGGTTCGGCATTTCCCTCAGCTGATCGCGCACCCAGGCGTCCATGTAGAGGTCTTCGGGCCGGCGGCCGCCCCAGTAGAGCGTGGCAGGCCGGTCGATGCGCTTGAACTTCATGTGCTCGAGCAGCGCCTTGATGGGCGCGAAGCCGGTGCCCGAGGCCAGCAGGATCATCGGCTTGGCGGAATCCTCGCGCAGGAAGAAGCTGCCGTAGGGGCCTTCGATGCGAAGGATTTCCTTTTCCTTCATCGCGCCGAACACATGGTCGGTGAACTTGCCGCCCGGCAGATGCCGCAGGTGCAGCTCGATGCCCGTGCCCGGCTCGGCCAGCGTGTGCGGCGCATTGGCCATCGAATAGCTGCGGCGCGCGCCGTCGCGCAGGATGAATTCCACGTACTGGCCCGCATGGAACTGCAGCGGCTCGCCGGCCGGCAGCTGCAGGCGCAGCTTCATCACGTCGTGCGACAGCCGCGTGAGCGCCAGCACCCGCACCGGCATCTTGCGGATCGGCAGGGCGCCGGCCTCGGTGACCTGGCGCGACTCGAGCACCACGTCGCTCTTGGCATGGGCGCAGCAGGTCAGGACGAAGCCCGCGAGTTGTTCTTCGGCGCTCAACGCCTTGCTCTGGTGCGGCCCGAGCTCGACCTCGCCCGAGAGCTTCCTGCACTTGCACGAGCCGCAGGCGCCGTCCTTGCAGCCATAGGGAAGGCCGATGCCCTGGCGGATGCCGGCCGCGAGAATGGTTTCGTCGCCATGCACCACGAAATGACGCCCGCTGGGCTCGACGGTGATGGAAAAGCCCGCTTCATGCGGCGCTGCAACAGTCATCGGTATTCTTCGGCTTGTTTCAGCCTGGCTGAAAAGGGAAAGGAACTCGGATTTTGCCTTCAATCAATAGCCCTTCCGGCGCGCTGCCGGCGCGCTTTCGCCGCGAACGCCTGCTGATCGTGGGTTGCGGGGACGTCGGCCAGCGCGTGGCGCGCAGCCTGCGCGGCCGCCTGCAGCTGGTGGCGCTCACTTCATCGGGCGAACGGGTGCCGGCCCTGCGGGCGGCCGGCATCCGTCCGCTCGTGGGCAACCTGGACGATCCGGCTACGCTGCGCCGCCTGGCCGGCGTGGCCACCCGCGTGCTGCACTTGGCGCCGCCGGCGCGCGACGGCGGCGCCGCCTGGTGGCGGGACCAGCGCACCACCGCGCTGGCGCGCGCGCTGCGGCTGCGCTCCGTGCCGCTTGCGTTCGTCTACGGCTCCACCAGCGGCGTCTATGGCGACTGCGGCGGCGCGCGGGTGAGCGAAACGCGCCCCGTGCGGCCTGATA